>WBUJ01000055.1 GCA_008933795.1 Candidatus Contendibacter sp.
ATTTACACTTGTTTATAAGGTTAACAGCTCTTAGCCCCTGTCGATCACATCAAGGTCCCTCCTTCCGGGGAAGGACGTTCCAGGGGAGTGAACGGTTACACCTGAAGTTTCCAATGATCGTCTGCCCTGACTGGAGGACCGTTGCATGATTTCTCGCCCGCTGTTGATCCTGGTTTGTGGATGTACCCTCGCTGGCCCGGCGGCGGCGGGCAGTCTCGATGCCCCGGCCGCGCCCACGGCCCCCGGTAGCGCCCTGTTCACCCTGGAAGACCTCTATAACCGGCTGAATGCCGGGACGGCGGGAACTCCGCGTTCCGGCGTGTTCGTGGAGCCGGCGGCGGGGCCGGGCGGCACGATGCACACGCTCACGGAGATCATGAACAAGATGCCGACAGTGGACGGCACGAACGGCGCTGGAACCGCTGACGTGCTGAGCGGTAAGACCTTCTGGGGGCTGACCAGCGGGGCGTGGGGGGCGAAGACCGGAACCTTGCCGACGCAGACCCTGAGCGACGCCAGCACCACGGTCAACACGGGCTATTACGTCGCGACCACGCTGAACGCAGTGGATAGTGATCTGGCGGCTGCCAACATCAAATCTGGCATCAGCATTTTCGGTGTGGCCGGCACTTACACCGGCTCCGGCGGAACGATCTCCGCGCCTTTCCCGGTGGCGAAGACCGGTGCTGGAGCTATCGCTGGTTATACCTTGGATCCCAACGAAGACGGCGTTCTGCAAAAAGGCGTCGCTTGGCCCAACCCGCGCTTCACCGACAACGGCAACGGCACGGTCACCGACAACCTGACCAGCTTGGTGTGGCTGAAGAACGCGAATTGTAGCGGATCAAAACAGTGGGCTGCAGCCCTGACCTGGACGGCAGCGCTGGCGAGCCCGAGTTGCGGCCTCAACGACGGTTCCGTCGCCGGCCAATGGCGCTTGCCCAACATCAAGGAATTCAGCAGCCTGGTCAGTGCAGAGGCAAGTTTCGCGCTGCCTGCTGGCCATCCCTTCATGGACGTCCAGTACGATAAATACTGGTCGTCCACGACGTGTGCATTCGATACCGACAGAGCGTGGCAAGTAGACTTCCATGACGGTTACGTAAGCTGGATGACAAAGACCGACACTATCACCCTGTACGTGTGGCCGGTGCGAGGTGGACAGTGAGAGGCTTTGAGGCTTTGGCCCTCTGGGGGGGCCGGGGGCGCACTCCTCAGCCACGATGTTTTCCCCTTTACCAATCGCTCATCGTGAACTTGACCTTGGAGAATGATCCATGACCCATCGCTTGCCCTGTTTTACCCTGTGCCGCCCGTTCCTGACTGTCCTTGGGTTAGGGTTACTGGTGGGGTTGACCATCCTGGACGCGTCCGCCGCGCCGCCCGCGCCAGTCGCCCCCATCATCTCGGCGGCGACCCGTTTCACCAACAATGGCAACGGCACCGTGACTGACAGCGTGACCGGGCTGATTTGGCTGAAGAATGCCAATTGCTTTGGTGTACAGACATGGATCAATGCGCTGTCCTTAGTAAACGGATTGGCCAGCGGTAATTGTGGCCTCACTGACGGTTCCACCGCCGGCCAGTGGCGCTTGCCCAATCGCAATGAATTGCAGTCGTTGATTGATTACACCAGAAGTAGCCCGGCATTGCCTGACGGCCATTCCTTCGATAACGTCCAGAATAACAGCTACCGGTCGTCCACGTCGGCTGCGGCTGCTCCCAGCTTCTACGCGTGGGGCGTGTCACTCGAACTTGGTAATGTGAACGCAGGTTTCAAGACCTCCGCCTTCTCCTACGTGTGGCCGGTACGAGGTGGACAATGAGGCGCTTGGGGGCTTGCCCCCCGGCCGCGATGTTGATGTTTTTAACTCCGTCACCCCCGGCCCCTTTCCCAAAGGGAGAGGGGGAGTTTTGTACAGCATCTGCAACTGAGTGAGGAATCCCATGTCGCGTTTCGCTCTACTGTCGCGCCTGGGGCTGGCCGGCCTGGCGGGTCTCATTCTCAGTCCCGCGTTGCTCGCCGCCGGGATCAGCGCCACACATAAATACGCCTGGTCGGAAAACGCCGGCTGGCTGAACTTCAACTCGGCCAACAACAGCGCCAGCGTCCAGGTCTACCCCGATCACCTGGAAGGCTACGTCTGGGCTGAGAATATTGGCTGGATTCGCCTCGGCAGTCACAGCGGTGGCGGGGCGCATACCTACGCCAACACGTCCAACACCACCTACGGCGTCAATCACAATGGCACGGGCGGGCTGTCCGGCTACGCCTGGAGCGAGAACGCCGGCTGGATCAACTTCCAGACCAGCCAAAGCCAGGTGACCATCGACGCTACCGGCGTGTTCGACGGCTACGCCTGGGGCGAGAACATTGGCTATATCCACTTCCGCAACGCCAGCCCCGCCTATCAGGTCGCCGTCAACCGCGACCCGCAAACCATCACCAATTTCAATCCCCCGGCCACCGGCGTGGTCAGCGGCTCGGCGACGCTCAGCGCCACCGGCGGCGGCTCCGGCAACCCGGTGGTCTTCGGCGCGACCACACCCACGATCTGCACGGTCGGCGGCGCCACGGTCAGTTATAGTGCCGTTGGAACCTGCACCGTTACCGCCAACCAGGCCGGCAATCTCCTCTATCTGCTCGCCACGCAAGTGTCGGGCAATATCCTCGTCAATTTGGCCAGCCTGCACAACGTCGCCTGGTCGGGTAACCAGTTCGTGGTGGTGGGGGAAGGCGGCGTGATTCGCACCAGCCTGGATGGCGCGAGCTGGACCCCCCAAACGTCCACACCCCTCAACTCCAACACCCTCAACGGCGTGGCTTGGTCCGGGCAACTCTTCGTGGCCGTCGGTGATTCAGGCGCGATCCTCATCAGCCCCACGGGCAGCGCGTGGACAAATCTCAGCCTTGGCGGCAACCCGTTGTACGACGTGACCTGGGGCGGTGGCCGTTTCGTGGCGGTGGGCCAAGCTGGCACGATCCTCGTCAGCACCGACGCCACCGGTACGGTCTGGAACTCCCAAGTTGTCGGAAGCAATCCGCTCAATGGCGTGACCTGGGGCGGCAACCAGTTCATCGCGGCCGGTGATGCCGGGACGATTCTGACCAGCGCCAACGGACTTGCCTGGAGTGCCGTTACCCCGTCCACCAGCGAGAGCCTTCTGGACATCGCTTGGTCGGGAATGCGGTTCGTCGCGGTCGGGACCGGCGGCGCGATTTTGACCAGCACCGACGGCGCCAGTTGGACCGCGCAAACCGTCGGCAGCGCCAATCTGTACGGCGTCACCTGGACTGGCCGCCAGTTCCGAGTGGTCGGGACGGCGGGAACGGTGCTCACCAGTGCCGATGGCAGCAGTTGGACCTCGGCCACCAGCGGCAGCGTCGATTGGCGCGGCGTCACCTGGTCCGGCGACCGCCTCGTCATGGTGGGTGCGGATGATACGGTCCTCAACCCCCTCAGCGCCTGGGGCGAATACTCGCCGCTGAATCCGACGTTCTGGGGTCTGGTCGGCCTGCCGGCAAACCCGACCACTTCCACCATCGCGGGCGTGTTTGGCGACGACGACCTGGGCGCTTACAACACCGTCTGGCGGGTCTACCAGCGCAACGACGTCACCTATGTGGACACCTTCATGGCGGACATCAATTCGGCGCTGGCGCAGGGGGTCGGCTACTGGATCAAGCACAAGAATGCCGGCGTCAAGAATCTTGGCATCGCCAACGCCCAGGCTACCACTACCCCTCTCGTCACAACCAACCCCCGCTGCCCGTCCACGGTTGGCTGTTACGAAATCACTCTGAAAGCCTTCAGCGACCGCGTCCGCTACAACCAGATCAGCTTCCCGCTGCCCTATCCGGTCGCATGGTGGGACGTGCGGATCGAGGTGGATGATGGGAGCACTCCTGTCGCTTACGTGCCATCGGCCGCCCAGACCTATGTCAACAACCAATACTGGGTTTGGAAGAACACCGCCAACACCAACAACTACGCCACGTTTGACGACATTACCCCCGGCAAGATCGGCGTGCTGCAACCCTGGCAAGGGATTCAGGTGGAAGTCAAACCCGCCAGCTTCGGCAAAGCGGTCAAGCTGCTGATCCCAGCCCTGCCCAAGACCAGCCAGGCGCTCCCGCCGACCGACCCGGTGGCGAGCCGCGACCGGTCCCCGTCCCCCAGCCTGTGGAGTCGCCTGCTGGACGGGTTGATTGCCCCGGCGGCGGCCGCCGAATCGGATGAAGAGTTGGTACAGACGTTGGGTCGACGCGGACGCGAGGCCATCGGCGAACGCGAGCGGGAAATCCGGCGCGAGGCCCACGGCCAAGACCTCCAAGCGGGCCGGGCCTGGTCTGTGCGGTTGCGGGTCGAAGAGGTCAGCCTTGACCCGAATGGTGCGGAACTGGTGTTGGGTCAACTGGCCGATGCTCAGGTCGGCTACGACAGCTACGATCTGCTGGATCTGCCGCCGGAGCAAGATCCGCCGGACTTGGCGGCGGACGATTCGGCGCCCTCCCTAAGCGTGGTCTTCCCGCATCCGGACTGGGGCGCCCGCGCCGGTGACTATGCCAGCGACTACCGCCCCACCCATCGCGGTTTGCCCGCCGCCAGTTGGCGCTTTGAAATCCGCACTAACGAACCGGGCCGCCTCGTCCAGCTACGTTTGGAAGGCCCGCCCGCGATCCTGAGTCGCTCGACGCTGTTCGACGAGGACACCGGCACTCGCTATCCGGCCAGCGACCCGCGCTTCCTCCAGGACGGCGTCCCGGTGACCCTGCACCGCTTGGTCAGCCATTTCACCTGGCGCTACACCGGCCAACCGAACCGGTAGGCCCGAAACAGGCGCTGTAACCGTTCGCACCCTCCACCCTCCCCCAGCAGGGGGAGGGTTTTATCCCAGGTGAACTCATGTCCGACGATCCCAAGCTGAATCCTTCAGACCCCGTAACCCCCGATCCGACCGACCCGGAGGCGCTTAACCTTGGCCGCCGCGAGGCCCTGGAAAAACTCGGCAAGCTGGCCTACACCGCGCCGGTCCTTATGACCTTCATGCTGACGCCCAGAAGAGCAGCGGCGAGTCCGTTTGACCCTTGTCAAGCTAACCCACCTCCTGATGACTGTGAGTGGTGAATCTTTGAAGGTGCTGAGCGCTCCCCTCGGCGACCATCGGGTGCTGGCCCGGCCCGGCCCGCAACGGGGTCGCCCGTTGTGGATTCTCGATCCCCTGGCCGCCGCGATTTGGGACGCGGCCCGCACCGGGCTGACCGCTGAGGAGATCGTCGCCTATCTGGCGGCCCAATTTGCGCTCCCGCTGGCGCAGGTTCAAGCGGATGTCGCTCGCGTTCTGACCACTTGGGGCGGCGCAACAGACGCCCCTACCTGGACCCTGCATCTGGCGGACCGGCGGATCGCCCTGACCGTTGCCAATTCCAAACTCGCTGATGGGTTGGAGCCGTTGATCGCCCATCTCCAAGCTGAACCTGACGGCCCCGTCCATGCCCGCTTGCGCTTGGCGGGAACCGCCGCCGACTGGCAATTGTTCGTGGATGGATCGCTCGCTATCGCTGGTAACACGCTGGATGCGGCCATCGCCCGTACTGTAGCTGAACTGGGGGAAGCCGCTTGCGCCACCGACCAGCGGTTGCTGGTCCTCCATGCCGCCGGGGTCAGTCGGGCCGGTCAAGGACTGCTGCTGATCGGTCCCGGTGGCGCGGGCAAAACCACCTTGGCCGCCGCCCTCAACGCGAGCGGTTGGGAACTGTTGAGCGACGACGTGGTGCCGGTCACCCCGGACGGCCAGCTACTGGGCGTCGGCATGAGTTTGTGCCTGAAAGCCGGTAGTTGGCCGGCGCTCGCGCCGTGGCTGCCCGACCTGGACCGCGCGCCCCTCATCGAGCGCGCCGGCCAGCCGGTGCGCTTTTCCTCGCCGCCTGGTCCCATCCATCGGGGACCGCTCCCCACCGCCGCTTTTGTGTTCCCCCGCTATCGACCCGGAAAGGAAGCTACCCTCGAACCGCTGGACCCGGTGCGGGTGTTGCAGGGCCTGATCGAGGCGCAGTCCGTCATCGCCGAACTGACGCAGGACAAGCTGGTCGCCCTCACCCGCTGGATCGGTTCCGCCCCCGGCTTCGCTCTGACCTATCCCGACCTGGAGAGCGCCCTAAAACTGATTGCGAGTCTGCCCATGGCTTCATGAGCATCATTCCCGCATTCCAGCGTGGCAACGAAAAAGCCGGCGGGAAGCCGGCTTCATATTGGGCTGATGTTGCCGCCACTTTAGATATCCGGCGCTAGGCGTTCTTGAGCGACTCGACCAAGTCGATGTACTGCTGCATGGCCTCTTCCTTGGCGGCGCCCTTGAGCTTGGCCCAGGCATCGTACTTGGCGCGGCCCACCAGATCAGCGAAGCCGGGACGCTTGCCTTCGACGTCGCCGGCCGAACCCTGTTTGAAATAAGCGTACAGTTTCAGCATGGTATCATTGTCGGGCCGCTTGCCGAGTTTCTTGCTATCCTCAACGGCGGTTTGGAAACGGCTGGCGAGATCGGACATGGCGGTTGTTCTCCAGTGATGGGGATGGGTGCAATGGAAGCGAGTGTAGCCGAACCACGATGGGAGTTCATTGCATGGAATGGCTATGGATCGGACGCAGCGGAAATGTCACGGACGAAAGCGTGCGGCGCGGCGGCCAATTCAGCAAAGTTCCTTGTAATCCACTGGCTTAGAATCCCTGATCATTCATGATGCTGGATTTTTTTATGCCCAAGAAAAAGCAGAGCGAACCCATATCAGGGATCGATACCGCCTGGTTGCGCATGGAGCGTCCCACCAATCTGATGATGATCACCGGGGTCATGATCTTCTCCGAGCGCTTGGCCTACGACCGGCTGCGGGAGGTTGTGGAGTCGCGCTTTCTGAAATATCGGCGGTTCGGACAGCGGGCGGCTCAGAAAGCGGCGGGCGCCTTCTGGGAGGTCGATCCTCATTTCGACATCAGCCGGCATGTCCTGCGCACCGCGCTGCCGGGCCGGGCCGACAAGGCCGAGCTACAGCACTTGGCCAGCGATCTGATGAGCACCCCGCTGGATTTCTCGAAACCAATGTGGCAGTTCCATCTGGTCGAGGATTATCAGGGCGGCAGCGCCGTGATCCTGCGGATCCATCATTGTTACGCCGACGGCATCGCCCTGATTCACGTCCTGCTGTCGTTGACCGACCCCGCTTCGCGCGCGGCCCCCGCGGCGCCGGCTTCCGAGGCGAAAGAGGAAAACACCGAGGACGCTGGCATTTTCCGGCGGTTTTTCGAACCGGTGGACAAGGTGGTGAACACCACGCTCAAGCTGGGCCGGGGACTGGTGGGAGAAGGCGCCGACATCGTCATGCACCCGACCCACGCGCTCGACTACGCCCGCAACGGCGCGCGGCTGGCGGCGGAAGTCGCCCGGCTGGCCCTGATGGGCGACGATTCCAAGACCCGCTTCAAGGGCGACCTGGGCGTGTCCAAGCGGGTCGCCTGGGCCGAGCCGCTGGACTTGCGCGAGGTCAAGACGGTCGGCAAGGCGCTGGGCGGTTCGGTCAACGACGTGTTGCTGGCGGCGGTGGCGGGGGCGCTGCGCGACTATCTGGTCGAACAGGGCGATTCCATCCCCGAGAACCTGCAGGTGAGGGCGATCATCCCGGTCAACCTGCGGCCGCTGGAGAAAGCCGCCCGGCTGGGCAATTTCTTTGGGCTGGTGTTTCTGGCGTTGCCGGTGGGCATCGCCAATCCGCTGGAGCGGGTGTACGAGGTGCGGCGGCGGATGAACGAGCTGAAGGAGTCCTATCAGCCGATTCTGGCGCTGGGCCTGCTGGGGGCCGTCGGCATGGGTCCCAACCTGTTGCAGCAACCCTTGCTGGACTTGTTGAGCAACAAGGCCTCGGCGGTGATGACCAACGTGCCCGGTCCGCGCGAAGCGATTTATCTGGGCGGGTCCCGCCTGTCCGAGATGATGTTCTGGGTGCCGCAATCCGGCCAGATCGGCATGGGGGTCAGCATCCTCAGCTACAACGACCGCGTTCACTTCGGTCTGGTGGCCGACCGCAAGCTGGTGACCGATCCGGAGGCGATCATCGGCCGTTTCGCCGGCGAATTCGAAAAGTTGCTGTTCATTACCCTGATGAGTCCCTGGGGGCAGGACCTGGATTCGCTCCAGGTCGAGCGTGCTTTCAAGGCGCTCGGTGGACCGGCTGGCTGAAGCCCGCCGATTTTAGGATGTTTAGTCTAACGGTTGGTCGCACAATAAACCCAAATCCGGGTGGGGAGCCTTGGCTTGGCTCCCAGTCGCCCGTCGGAGGAGCATCGCCATGGTCAAGAAAGTTAAGGGCAACGCCGACAGCCAGTTGCCCCAGTCCGTGCGGGAATCCGCCCACCTGATCTGGTTGGCTGGGCTGGGGGCGTTCGCCAAGGTCAGTGCGGAAGGCGGCAAGCTGTTCGAATCGCTGGTCAAGGAAGGCGAAAAAGTCGAGGAACGGACCCGCGAGACCGCCGTCGGCGCGTTGGAAGCGGCCAAGGAGCAGACCGAAGAGACCCGCGGCCGGGTGATCGAGACCTGGGATAAGGTCGAGCAGATTTTCGAGGACCGGCTGACCCGGGTGCTCGGGCAACTCGGCGTCCCCAGCCGCGAGGATCTGCGCGAGCTGACGCAACGGATCGACGCCTTGCAGGCGCACCTCGACGATCTGGGCCGCGCCCAGAAAAATCCGCGGTCGTGAAGCTGGAGTGAGCGCGGCGAGGGAGTGGGCAACCCGCGGCGATGTGACTTGGGCGCGGATGGATACGCCGCAGCAGCCGATGGTGGTGACGATTCTGCTGTTGTTGGCCGAGCCGCTGGCCGAGGAACGGTTGCGGGAGATTTTGAACCGGCGGTTGCTGCCGTTCGCCCGCTTTCGGCAACGGTTGGTCCGGGAAGGCGGCCGCCACGCCTGGATCGAGGACGCGGCGTTCGATCTGAACGCCCATCTTGAACGGCGGCGCTTGCCGGAGCCGGCCGATCAGCGAGCGCTGGCGGCGCTGGTGGGCGAGCTGGCCAGCCAGCCGCTGGACGCGGGCCGGCCGCTGTGGCGCTGCGTGGTGGTGGACAATGCGGGATCGGGTTGCGCGGTGCTGTTCCGGGTCCATCACTGTATTGCCGATGGGATCGCGCTGCTGCGGGTGTTTTTGACCCTGACCGACCGGACGCCGCATTTGGACGGATGGCCCATGGCGCGGGCGACCTCGCCGGAGGAACAGCGCGACCAGGCCCGCTTGGCGGCCAAGACGGCTAAGGCGCCGAAGCCGCTCTCCACCGGGCTGGAGCGGTTGCGCTGGGGCGGGGCGCTGGTGGGAGGGTTTCTGCGGCAATTCCTGGTGATCCCGGAAACCCGCACCGCGTTGCGGGGGACGTTGAGCGGCCAGAAGCGCATGGCTTGGTCAGCGCCGATCCCCCTGCGCGACATCGCGCTCGTTCGCCAGCGCTGGGGCGGGCGGGTGAACGACGTGATGCTGACCGCGGTGGCCGGCGCGCTGGGCCGGTATCTTCGGGCGCGGGGCGAAACCCGGACGAAGCTGATGGCGCGGTTAGCGGTGCCGGTCAATCTGCGGCCCTATCAGGAGGAAATTCAACTGGGCAACCAGTTCGCGGTGGTTTTTCTGAAACTGCCGCTGGACGTGGCCGACCCGGTGGCGCGACTGGCGGCGGTGCGCGCGCGCATGGAACGGGTCAAGGCTTCGCCGGAAGCGGTGGCGAATTCGCTGATGATCCGGCTGGTCGGTGGATTGCCCAACTGGCTGGAGCAGGGGTTGTTGCGGCTGTTGGGATTGAAGGCGACCGCAGTATTGACCAACGTGCCGGGGCCGGAGGAGCCGCTGTATCTGGCGAACGCGCCGGTGGCGCGGGTGCTGGCCTGGGTGCCGCAGATCACCAGCATCGGGATCGGCGTTTGCGTGCTGAGCTACGCCAGCGCCGTCACCATCGGCGTCACCACCGACCAGGGCGTGGTGGCCGATCCGGAGGAACTGGTGGCCGGACTCGAGGCGGAAATCGCCGAACTGTTGGCGCGCGTGGGCCCGAACATCGCGTAATCATCAACATTGTCCAAGGAATCAATGGAGGTCACATGCTGGTTACCCAGCCCGAAAGCGTTCGACGTCAAGCCAGCGGCCCCCGGATTGGCTTGGCCATCGCGGGCGGTGGACCGGTGGGGCTGGTTTACGAAATCGGCGCCTTGCGCGCGCTCGAGGATGCGCTGGACAGCGTCGATTTCAATCATCTCGAGGTGTACGTGGGCGTGAGCGCTGGCGCGGTGGTGGCGGCGCTGCTGGCCAACCGGCTCGCGACCCACCAGATTTGTCATATTTTTATCAGCAACGAATCCGAGGAGCATCCGCTCGATCCACGGATTTTTCTGATGCCGGCTTTCGGCGAGTACTGGCGGCGGCTGTCGGCGGCGCCCTATCTGCTGTGGGAAGCATTCTGGCGCTATTGGCAAAATCCGCTGGATTTGAGCCTGCTGCAATCGCTGACCCGGCTGGGTCGGGCGTTGCCGTCCGGCTTTTTCGACAACGAGCCGATTCATGAGTACTTGGCCCACATGTGGAGCGATCCGGGCCGGACCAACGATTTTCGCCAACTGGCGAACCGACTGTATGTGGTAGCGGTGGACCTGGATACCGGCGAATCGGTCAAGTTCGGCGCGCCCGGCTACGATCATGTGCCGATTTCCCGGGCGGTGCAGGCCAGCAGTGCGCTGCCGGGACTGTATCCGCCGGTGGAGATCGACGGCCGTTACTTCGTGGACGGCGCGTTGCAAAAGACCATGCACGCTTCGGTGGCCCTGCAGGAAGAGCTGGATTTGTTGCTGTGCCTCAATCCGCTGGTGCCGTTCGATGCCCGGCTGGCGGTCCAGGCTGGTCGGCCCACCCAGGTGGGGCGACTGGTGGAAGGCGGGTTGCCGGCGGTGCTGTCCCAGACCTTTCGCGCGCTGATCCATTCCCGGTTGCAGGTGGGAATGCAGAAGTACGACAGCGAGTTCGAGCATACCGACATCATCCTGTTCGAGCCCGACCGCGACGATGCCAAGATGTTCTTCACCAACGTCTTCAGCTTCTCGGGCCGGCACTGGGTGTGCGAGCACGCCTATCAGAGCACCCGCCAGGATTTGCTAGCCCGGCGCGCGGAACTGGAGCCGATCCTGGCCCGGCACGGCATCCGGATGCGGATGGAGGTGCTGGAGGATCGCGACCGGCATTACTACACCAGCCTGCGCAATCGGCGGGGGTTGGCCGCGCCGACCAGGTATCGCAGTCGACTGGCTCGAAATCTGCACGCGGCGCTGGACCAGTTGCAGGAGATCGTTTCGACGCCCGCCGGACGCGCGCATTAATGGGCATGCTTGGACCCCGGCCTGTTGCTGGGGCCCGGGCTCGCCGATCACGTCAAGTATTCGCGGCTGATCTGTTGCAACAGCCGTCGCGCCTCGCCGTTCAGGAAGGGCGAGACCAGCGACAGCACCTGATAAACCCCCAATCCCAGGTTGCTGCCCTCGTCCGGAGCGGCGCTGGCGCTGGCGCGGACGCTCTGAAAGTTCAGCCAATAGGTTGCGACCACCGCGATGTTGCGGGCCAGCGCCGCGATATCCTCGCTGGTGGCGTCCATCACGCTCGCGTCCACCAGACCCTTGCAGATGGCGGTGGCGGTGTTGATCTTGCGCTCCAGAATCCGGCGAAAATGGGTCCGCAGCTTCTTGTTGCGGCTCAGGATATTGTCGAGATCGCGGTAAAGGAAGCGGTACTCCCAGATGCTTTCGAACACCAGGTGCAGGTACAGCCACATGTCCTCCATGTTCGGCACGCGGCGCTCGGGCGTTTGCAGCGCGGCGTCCATTCGCCGCTCGAACTGCTGAAACAGCAGCGCGATGATTTCATCCTTGCTGCGGAAGTGGTAGTAGAGATTGCCGGGGCTGATGTCCAGTTCGTCGGCGATGTGATTGGTGGTGATGCGAGGTTCGCCGTGTTCGTTGAACAGTTGCAGGCTGGTTTGCAGGATGCGGTCGCGGGTTTTCATAAAATGCTGGCGCGGGTCCAAGCGGATGGCGGAACGGAGCCGAAGGGATGATGCCATTTAATTGTGAATGGTTTTAGACTATTTTCCAGTGATCCGGCTCGGCCGGGATGACGAAAACCAAAGGAGGGCAGCATGGAAAAAATCTGGTTGCGCGAGTATCCGCCGGGCGTGCCGACCGAGGTGGACCTGAATGAATTCGGCTCGCTGAAGGATATTCTGGAGAAAAGTTGCCGGCGGTTCGCCGATTTGCCGGCCTACTCCAACATGGGCGTAACCCTGCGGTATCGGGACATCGACCGGCTCAGCCGCGCGTTCGGCGCCTGGCTGCAACAATCGCTCGGCCTGGGCAAGGGCGAGCGGGTCGCTGTCATGATGCCCAACATCCTGCAATATCCGGTGGCGCTGTTCGGCATCCTGCGCGCGGGCTTGATCGTGGTGAACGTCAATCCCCTGTACACGCCCCGCGAACTGGAGCACCAGCTCAAGGATTCCGGCGCGACCGCTATCGTGATCGTCGAGAACTTCGCCCACACCTTGCAGGAGGTGCTGGACCGGACCCCGGTCAAGACCGTGATCACGACCCAGTTGGGCGACCTGTTCCCGTTTCCCAAGCGGCCGCTGGTCAATTTCGTAGTCAAGCGGGTCAAGAAGCTGGTGCCGGTCTGGAACATCCCCGGCGCGATCCCGTTCCGGCAAGTGCTGAGCGAAGGCGAGAGCAAGACACTGGCGGACGTACCGCTGAATCATGAGGACCTGGCGTTTCTGCAATACACCGGCGGCACCACCGGCGTGTCCAAGGGCGCAATGCTGACCCACGGTAACTTGGTGGCGAATTTGCAGCAGGCCTCGGCTTGGCTGAGTTCGGTGTCCAAACCGGGCGAGGAAACCATCATCACCGCCCTACCGCTCTACCACATCTTTTCGCTGACCGTGAATGGCCTGGTCTTTATGAAGGTGGGTGGCCACAACATCCTGATCACCAACCCTCGCGACATGCCCGGTTTCGTCAAGGAACTCGGCAAGGTCCGCTTCACCGCCATCAGCGGCGTCAACACGCTGTTCAACGCCCTGTTGCATGCGCCTGGCTTCAACCAGTTGAATTTCAGCGCCCTCAAGCTGAGCGTGGCTGGCGGCATGGCGGTGCAGCGGGCGGTGGCCGAAAACTGGTGGCGGGTCACCGGTACGCCGCTGATCGAAGGTTATGGCCTGACCGAGACCTCGCCACTGGCCACCGCCAATCCCCTGACCATCAGGGAATACAGCGGCAGCATCGGTCTGCCGATCCCCTCCACCGACCTATCCATCCGCGACGACGAAGGCCGGGAATTGGGCCTCGGCGAGGCGGGCGAGATTTGCATTCGCGGCCCGCAGGTGATGCGCGGCTACTGGCAACGACCCGACGAAACCGCCAAGGTCATGACCGCTGACGGTTATCTGCGCACCGGCGATATCGGCGTCGTGGACGAGCGAGGCTACGCGCGGATCGTGGACCGCAAGAAGGACATGATTCTGGTGTCCGGCTTCAATGTCTATCCCAACGAGGTTGAGGATGTAGCCATGCTACACCCCGGAGTGCTGGAAGCCGCGGCGGTCGGGGTGCCGGACGAGAAGACCGGCGAGGCGGTCAAGCTGGTGGTAGTCAAAAAGGATCCGGCGCTGACCATCGAGGCCCTGATCGAGCACTGCCGCCAGCACCTGACGGCCTACAAGGCGCCCCGGCAGGTCGAATTCCGAACCGAACTGCCCAAGACCAACGTCGGCAAGATTCTGCGGCGGCTGTTGCGGGAAGGGTAGAAGCGACCCCCTCTCCCGCTGGGAGAGGGTTGGGGCGAGGGTGCGCGGTCAGGCCGCCGCCTGGGTATTGGCCGCGCGCTCCAGCCAATCCAGCAGGTAATCCGCCGGCTCGCGCCAGTTCAACTCCATCATCATGGCGTGAGCCATGTTCGGGAAGATGCGAACCTCGGCGTTGTTGTAGAAGCGGGCGGTTTCCTCGACCATCGCGGGCGAGACGAACACGTCGTTGCGCGCGCCGAGCGCGAGGATGGGCATCCGCAACTGGCGCGGATTCAGCCGCAGCGGATTCAGGCCCATCATGTCCAGCGCCACGACCTGCGATTCCGCCTGGACGTAATCGAAGTATTCCCGCAGTTTCGCCAGCGGCATGTCCTGGGAGAACAACAGCCGCCGCATCATCTCCGGCGTGCCGTAGGTGGGGCCGAGCAGCGAGAACAGCGCCATCTGCTGGAACAGGAACGGATGCCGCATCGCCATGTGCAGGTTGGTTGGCAGCAAGCCCTGCGGCGGCACCGAGGCCATCAACACCACCCCGGCAATCCCGGCATGATTCTCCAAATACTTTTGGACCACCATGCCGCCCATCGAGTGACCGATCAGCACGGGTGGAGCCGGCATGGTCCCGACGGCTTTTTCCAAATCGGCGACGTAGTCGGCCAGCCGCCAGGTGTGCAGATGCTCGTGACCCTCGCTGCGGCCGTGGCCGCGCAGGCTGAAGGCGTGCGCTTCGTGGCCATGCCGCGCGCAATGGGGCAGGAAGTTTTCGTCCCAGCAGCGGGCATCGGCAAACGAGCCATGCACGAACAGCAACGGCGTCGGTTTGGGCGTGGTTTCGGGATAGCGGCTGATCATGTCCAGTTTCATGATGAAATCCTGTCGGGTGAGGAAAAACGATGGGATACGGGTAAGGAGTCGGGTTGGCGCGACGCTCGAAGGGAAGGGTTGCGCGGGTGAGCGACCGGTGATTCGTCAGCGCAAGGCCACGGTTTCCACCCAGATCAGCTCGCAGGCGCCGGCGCCCGTATCCTCGCGGGTCAACGAACTGCGCCAATGCCAGCCGTCGTTGCGGCGGACGTCGACCAGGTAGCCGCTCAGATTCACGATATGGCCGGGTCGTACCGACTTCAACCGGTCGGCGACGGCGCGCGAGGCGGGAATCAGGTGCATGTTGGCGCTATGGGTCTCGATGTCCCGGCGCGGGATGGGAAAGGTGGCGGTGAGCCAGTAGTAGAAGCGGTTGCGTTGGTGGATGGCGATCTGAGCCAGCACCACGCTGTCCGACATTGGCCCCCAGCCCAGCGCCAAATCCACCGGGGCCAGTTCCGCGCCGGCGTCGAAGCGATAATTCTCCCGGCCCAGCACCCGGGCTTCGACGGCAAATTCCGCCAGGGCCTTGATTTGATAGTGATCCTTGTGGAAGGTCGGCGCCGCCGCATCCAGCGGTTGTTGTCGCGGAGCGTCGGGGGCCAGGATGCCGGGCGACCGTTCGATGGAACGGTCGCGCCAAGCGAACCAGGCGCCGAGCGCACAGATCAAGAGCAGCAGCCAGAGGCGACGCATGGGTTGTGGGCCATTTTCTCAAGGAACTCTGTCCCGATCCACCGCCGGAGTCCGGTCGGTGCTATCCATCGCCGTGACCGTGCAGTGCAAGCGACCCTGGCTCAGCAGCGCCTCCACGGCATCGCCAACGCGAACGGCGTCGGCCCGGCGCAGAATAGCGCCGTCTGGTTGCCGGCGCACGATGGCGTAACCGCGGTCGAGCGTGGCAAGTGGACTCAGGGCGTGCAGCTTTCCGCTCAGGCTGCGTAGCCGTTGGGATGCGGCCAGCAGACAGTGGCGCGTCGCCTGCCGTAGCCGCTGATCCCGTTCGTCGAGCCGTTGGGCGCGATCCTGGAGGCGGCGGCGGGGCTGTTGCCGAGCGAATCGCCCGACCAGTTCATCGAGCCGCTGGCGCTGGCGCTGTACTTGACCCCCGATGGCGCGGTTCAACCGCTCGTCCAGTAACCGGACCCGGCGCAGCCATTCCATCTGGTCGGGGCTGGCCAGCTCCGCCGCCGCCGTGGGGGTGGCGGCGCGCAGATCGGCGGCGAAATCGGCGATGGTCACGTCGGTTTCGTGGCCGATGCCGGTCGCCAGCGGAATCGAACAATCGAAAATCGCCCGCGCCACGGTTTCTTCGTTGAAAGCCTGCAAATCCTCCAGCGAACCGCCGCCACGGGCCAGCAGCAACACGTCGCAATCCCGGCGCTGGGATGCCAGCCGGATGGTTTGGGCGATGCGTTCCGCCGCGCCATCGCCTTGCACCGGCACGGGATAAAGCAGGACCGGCAGGCCGGGACAGCGCCGGCGCAGGGTGGCCAGCACGTCGCGGAGGGCCGCTCCGGTAGGGGAGGTGATGACGCCGATTCGGCCGGGGAAGCGGGGCAGGGGCTGCTTGCGTTCCGGCGCGAACCGGCCTTCCCGCTCCAGCTTGAGGCGCAGCTCATCGTAGGCCCGTCGCAGCGCCCCGGCGCCGGCTTCCTCGACGTACTCGACGATGAGCTGGAAGTCGCCGCGCGGTTCGTACAAGCTGAGCCGGCCGCGCGCCAGCACGTGCTGACCGTTGCGCGGACAGTCGCGGAACAGGAAGGCGCGGTTTTGAAAGAGCGCGCAGCGGATTTGCGCCTTGGCGTCCTTGAGCGAGAAGTAGAGATGGCCGGAGGAAGGGCGCGACAAATTGGAAACTTCGCCTTCCACCCGGAGCGTCGGGAATTCGTCCTCCAGCAGGGCGCGCGCCTCCTGATTCAGGCGGGAGACGGTGTAGATGTCGCGGTTGGATGGCATGGAAGCGTTCGCGTTCAAAATGATGGCTGCACTCCCTGATAACCTTCTTCCGTCGCAATGTGCCAGCCATCGTTGCGGTGCAGACCAATTTTGAAACCACCTCCAATTAATTGTATTTTCATCTGTTGGCGCATCAGCATGGCCAGCATCATCGGCGACTGGCGATCAGGCGATTCCATAACCAGTTCTTCTATAGCGTCCGAGTAGCGCCGGTGATGAGCATGGTACTGGCGCTGGAATTCGACCAGTCGTTCAAGAATGATCTTCGGCGACCCGAATTCTTCCTTCTGGGCGGCTCTGCTAGCTAGCGTTTCTTGAACCTTCCGGGAGTCAAGCGGTTCACCAAGCATTCGCTCGCCGAACGATTTTTTACCAGTCGCTATTTCTTGGACAGTGCTCTCCGTGCACTTTGTCAACCAGAAAAGCGGAGCAACCGCCACCAGACCCAAGAGGATTCCGTAAGCAATGGGCGAAAGTGCTTTCAACACTGGGCTGTCGGGGACTGCGCCGACTTCGATTTGCCGACAGTCGGAAAGTCGGTCGGCGATACTGCGTCCACTGCGACTGAACATCAACCAGAGTAGCGTCACGGGCCAAATCAAGAAGGCTATGATATTACCGGCGAGCCGTTGAAAGAGAGTTCCAGTATCGGGAAAGATGACTTCGTCATTATTCTTGCTGACCGGCGCGATACGCATCAACCGCTGGCCGTAAGTCAGACCGTCCCATTTCATGGGTAAATAAATGAAACCCAGCCATAATCCCAATAACCACAGGATAATCCTGATCATTATCTCGTAGTCTTCAAAATTCTTGACCGTCCTCATCACATCATTAAGATTGTCAGCCATGCCGAGGGCTAAATTCAGCATCAGCAGCAATAGAATCATGCCCAATAAAATCAGCACCGCCATTAGGAACCCAATGCTAAAGTAGGTGGCGACCGCTGCCAGAAACCGTCGCTTGAGGGAGGCTGTGGGCGCGCGTTTCAGTTGCGCGGGCAGGGTGATGTCGGGCGGCAGGTTGAACTCCAGGGCTATCAGCTTGAGCGGGCCGGGCGGTAGTTCGTCGAAATACAGCGCGTTTTGATTCGGTTCAGCGCCTTGCGCGCCGGGAACGACTGGCGCTGCTGCAACGCGATGGGTTTTGGGGCGGTTCAATTCCGCCTGACGTTCCAGATACTTGGCGATGATCAGCCCGCAAGCGGGGCATACGCCTTGAACCATCAGGCCGTCCCGAGAGCTACGGGCGCGATAGTGGCACTTGGGGCATTCGGTGAAGGCGGCCGGTGCGGCGAGCGGTTCGGTAGAAGGGGGATTGGATGCGGGAGCCGATTCGCTCGGTAGCGGGTCAAGCGCCAGTGCAGGGTTAGCTGGCTTTTTATCCCTGGCCGGTGAGCCTACCGTGTCCCTTGTGAGAAGGTCAAGCGCCAGTGCAGGGTTAGCTGGCTTTTTATCCAGGGAAACCGAAGCGGTTTGGGATGAAGCCGGTTTTTTGTCCAGCGAGATGACGCCCGCCGTTGTCGCTGGCGTAGAGGGTTTCACGACCGCTGCGATTTCATTGCTCGGAACCAGCCGGCACACGAGACCGGCGTGTTTCATCGCTCCCTGATAACGATAAGCAGCTTCCGGGTCCAGTGCCCGGCGCAAAACATACGGCTTTCCAGAAAACAACACCTCAACCTGGTCCGGTTCCTGCCGCAACAACTTGGCGAGATTGCGCCTTGCGTCCTGAGGGGAACAGCCGTCTGCGATCCGCCCCTCGAAAATCAAGTCATAGCGCGTGTCCATCGGTTGGCCTTTGCTCAGGTGTATCTTGATGACTCTTGATAATTGTTATGCGTTCGGGAAGACATAGATAACGCGGTTATTCCGGCCAGCCGTTTTCCCCCAACAGGTCGCGCAATGGCTGACGCTGCGCCCAGCCTACCTGCTCCAGCATGGGCTTGTCGTAGAACCGCTCAACCGGCCCCAGACAGAGCACCGCCACCGGCCGCGCGCCCGGCGGCATCCCCAACAGGCCGGCCAACGCGTCGGGATCGAACAGCGATACCCACCCCAGGCCCAGGCCCTCGGCCCGCGCTGCCAGCCACAGGTTCTGAATCGCGCAGGCCACCGAGGCCAAATCCATCTCCGGCAGGGTGCGCCGCCCGAATAGATGGCGCTCGCGCCCATCCATCAGCGCCGCCACCAGTACTTCCGCGCAGTCCAGCACCCCTTCGACCTTGAGGCGCATGAAGTCGTCCTCGCGTTCACCCAAGGCTCGGGCGGTCTGAATGCGCTCTTCCTCGATCAGGGCATGAATGGCGCGGCGCAGAGCGGCATTGGTAATGCGGATAAACCGCCACGGCTGCATGAAGCCGACGCTCGGCGCGCAATGGGCCGCCGCCAGCAGGCGCATGAGCTGATCTTCCGGGACATGGCCGGTTCGGAAATGGCGCATGTCGCGGCGCAAGGCGATGGCCTTGTACACCGCGCTGATTTCGGCTTCGCTGAACCGGTGCGTCGGTTCGTCGCTCGACGCGGAAGGGATTTGCCGTGGGTTTGTCATGGTGAGAAAGGAGCCTTGTCTGTTTTGGAAAATCCAATAATGCGTCACGAATCCAATCCGGCCGCTGACCGTTTACCGACCGCGCGCCGTGGCATACACTAACCCGCTTAATTTTTGCCAAGTCCCGAGGCCCCGCCATGCGTATCGTTCAAGAAGCCCTGACCTTCGACGATGTCCTGCTCCTTCCCGCTTATTCCGCGGTGCTGCCCAAGGACGTGAGCCTCAAGACCCAACTGACCCGCGTCATCACCCTCAATATCCCGCTGATGTCGGCGGCGATGGATACGGTGACCGAGTCGCGGCTGGCCATCGCTCTGGCGCAAGAGGGCGGCATCGGTATTATCCACAAGAATATGCCGGTCGAGAAACAGGCGCAGGAAGTGCGGCGGGTCAAGAAGTACGAAAGTGGCGTCATCAGCGATCCCATCGTCACCGCGCCGACCACCACCATCCGCGAGGTGCTGGCCCTGACCCGCGCCCATCACATCTCCGGCGTGCCGGTGGTGGATGGCGAGAACTTGGTCGGTATCGTCACCAGCCGCGATTTGCGCTTCGAGTACAACATGGATGCCCCGGTCAGCGCCATCATGACTCCCCAGGGGCGCTTGGTCACGGTGCGCGAAGGCGCCAGCCGCGAGGAAATCGTCGCCCTGCTGCACAAGCATCGCATCGAAAAACTGCTGGTGGTCAACGACTGCTTCCAGTTGCGGGGCATGATCACGGTCAAAGACATTCAGAAATCCAGCGATTTCCCCATTGCTTGCAAAGACGAATGGGGCCGGTTGCGGGTCGGCGCGGCGGTCGGCACCGGCGGCGACACCGAGGAGCGGGTGGCGGCGCTGGTGAGCGCCGGCGTGGACGTGATCGTGGTGGACACCGCCCACGGCCATTCCCGCAACGTGCTGAATCGAGTGCGCTGGGTCAAGGACCGGTTTTCGGAGGTGCAGGTCATCGGCGGCAACATCGCCACCGCCGCCGCCGCCCGCGATCTGGTCGAGGCCGGGGCGGATGCGGTCAAGGTTGGCATCGGCCCGGGTTCGATCTGCACCACCCGCATCATCGCCGGCGTTGGCGTGCCCCAGATCAGCGCGGTGTCCAACGTCGCCGAGGCGTTGCGCGACTGCGATGTGCCGGTCATCGCCGACGGCGGCGTGCGCTATTCCGGCGATCTGGCCAAGGCCGTTGCCGCCGGCGCGCATACCGTGATGATCGGCAGCCTGTTCGCCGGCACCGAGGAAGCGCCCGGCGAGATCGAACTGTATCAGGGCCGTTCGTACAAGTCCTATCGCGGCATGGGCTCCATCGGCGCGATGACGCAGCAGCACGGCTCCAGCGACCGCTATTTTCAGGAAGGCAGCGCGGTCGAGAAGCTGGTCCCGGAAGGCATCGAGGGTCGGGTGCCCTACAAGGGCAGCGTGCTGGCGATCATCAACCAGTTGATGGGGGGATTGCGCTCCAGCATGGGGTACGTCGGCTGCCAGGACATCGCCGAGATGCGCGTCAAGCCGGCTTTTACCCGCGTAACCAGCGCCGGGATGCGGGAAAGCCACGTCCACGACGTGGCCATTACCAAGGAAGCGCCCAACTACCGGGTGGATTGAAGACGAAAGGCGAAAGGCGAAAGGGAAAAGGGAAAAGGCGAAAGGCGAAAGGGGAAAGGCGAAAGGCCAAGGGGGGAAGTTACTGGAACAATTTATGAACCCTGAAGCATGACCTCCAACGTGGACTTCTTTTGCCTTTTACCTTGAGCCTTGCGCCTTCCCTGACCATGACCGCCCGCGACATCCATCTCGACCGTATTCTCATTCTGGATTTCGGCTCCCAGTACACCCAGTTGATCGCCCGCCGGGTACGGGAGATCGGGGTCTATTGCGAAATTCACCCTTACGACGTTGACCCGGCCAATATCCGCGCTTTCCGCCCGCACGGCATCATTCTGTCCGGGGGGCCGGAATCGACCACCGTTTCGGATGGTCCGCGCGCTCCTCAGGTGGTGTTTGATCTGAAGGTGCCGCTGTTCGGTATCTGCTACGGCATGCAGACCTTGGCGGTCCAACTGGGTGGTCAGGTGCTACCTGGCAATGCAGATGCATCTGATAATGTTCTCTTGTCCTTCGATCAAAGCGAATTCGGTTACGCCCAGGTTCGCGCTCATGCTCATTCCGCCCTGCTGCGCGCCATCGAGGATCACGCCAGCCCGGAGGGTTACGGCCTGCTGGACGTGTGGATGAGCCACGGCGACCGGGTGACAGTGCTGCCGCCTGGCTTCGCGCGCATTGCCAGCACCGCGACCTGCCCCATCGCCGGCATGGCCAACGAGGAAAAACGCTGGTACGGCGTGCAGTTCCATCCCGAAGTGACCCACACCCGCCAGGGCGAGCGCATCCTGCGCCGTTTCGTGCTGGACATCTGTGGCTGCGAGCCGCTGTGGACCACCGGCAACATCATTGAGGACAGTATCGCCGCCATTCGTTCCCAGGTAGGCGACGGCGAGGTGTTGCTAGGCCTGTCCGGCGGGGTGGATTCCTCGGTGGTGGCGGCGCTGCTGCACCGGGCCATCAGCGATCAGTTGACCTGCGTATTCGTGGACACCGGCCTGCTGCGCCTGCACGAAGGCGATCAGGTCATGACGACTTTCGGCCAGCATCTCGGCGTGCGGGTGCTTCGAGTGGACGCCGAGGAGCGGTTTCTGGCCGCGTTGGCCGGCGTGACCGATCCCGAACAAAAGCGCAAGATCATCGGCGGGCTGTTTGTCGAAATCTTCGAGGAAGAGGCGGCCAAACTGCAGGATGCCAAGTGGCTGGCCCAGGGCACCATCTATCCCGACGTGATCGAATCGGCGGGCGCGAAGACCGGCAAAGCCCACGTCATCAAGTCCCATCACAACGTCGGCGGGCTCCCGGCGGCGATGCGGTTGAAGCTGGTCGAGCCGCTGCGGGAGCTGTTCAAGGACGAGGTGCGCCGGCTGGGGGTGGAACTGGGGTTACCCTTCGAGATGGTCTATCGCCATCCCTTCCCCGGTCCGGGGCTGGGCGTGCGCATCCTTGGCGAGGTGAAAAAGGAATACGCCGACGTGTTGCGCCGGGCGGATCATATCTTCATCGAGGAGCTGCGCCGGGCTGATTTGTACGACCGGACCAGCCAGGCCTTCGCGGTGTTCCTGCCGGTCAAGTCGGTGGGGGTAATGGGCGACGGCCGCCGCTACGACTATGTGGTTGCCCTGCGCGCGGTGGAGACGGTGGATTTCATGACCGCCCGCTGGGCGCACCTGCCCTACGAGTTCCTGGATCGGGTATCGCGGCGCATCATCAACGAGGTGCGCGGCATTTCCCGGGTGGTCTACGACGTGTCCGGCAAGCCGCCGGCAACCATCGAGTGGGAGTGATGGGCGCGGCGGGCTGCTTCCAGCAGAAGAAAAAAACATGACTTCACGTATCGCGTTGGTGACCGGCGCTTCAGCCGGGTTGGGCGTGGAATTCGCCAAACTGCTGGCCAAAGACGGCCATAATCTCGTTCTGGTGGCGCGCAGTCAGGACCGGCTCCAGCGGCTGGCCGACGAACTGCAACAGCAACACGGCGTCCGCGCCCAGGTCTTCGCCCGCGATCTCAGCCAGCCCGGCGCGGCGCCAGCCCTGGTCGAGGCGCTGGATCAGGCCGGGTTAACTATTGATATTCTGATCAACAACGCCGGTTTTGGCTTCAGCGGTAAATACCACGAAAACCCGGCCGAGCAGGAATTCGCCCTGTTGCAAGTGAATGTGGTGGCGCTGGCGCAACTCACCCGCCTGCTGCTGCCCGGCATGGTAGCGCGCGGCTGGGGCCGAGTTTTGAATGTGGCGTCCACGGCGGCGTTTCAGCCGGGACCGCACATGGCCGGCTACTTCGCCTCCAAGGCCTATGTGCTGTCGCTGTCGGAGGCGCTGGCCTACGAGTTGAAGGATACGGGCGTCAGCGTGACGGTGCTCTGTCCCGGCCCAACCCAGACCGAATTCACCGAGCGCGCGGGCATCCGGGAATCGTTGCTGTTCAAGCTGAGCGCGCAGTCGGCGGAAAAGGTGGCGGCCATCGGCTATCAGGCGATGCTGAAAGGTGAAACCGTCGTCATCTCCGGCCTGCACAACTGGGCGTTGGCGCAAACCATCCGCTTCGCTCCGCGCGGCGTGGCGCGGGCGCTGGCGAGCTGGCTGGTGAAATAGCCCAGAGGAACAAACGACGTGGCGACCAAGTTTGGCGTAGTTGGGATGGAATCATTCAGAGCCTATACGAAAACTCGCCACATCAATACTGGGCCTACTGATGATAGAGCGCGTCTCAAGCGCAAAACCAGGGCATTCCGCCATTGACGCGCCGGGCGCGGTTGCGACCAGCCGCCAGCGACTATCGAGTGGGAGTAGCCCAGCGCCGCGCGCTAAGGTGTCGTTTCGCCATTCGCGTCTTCAATCCGATCCGGCACGGTTCTGCCTTCCACCGAGCACCAGCCAGGCGACCCACTTGCGCGCTTCTTCCACCAGCAGGGTGCTCGATGCAATCGCCACCGACAAAGCCCAGTCCTGCGGCGTCAGGCTCACGGTATCGAAAATGGCCTGGGCCGGTCCCCAATGGACCACGACGACTTGCAGCACTACCACGGCCGCCAGCGCCAGCCACAGTTTGCCGTTGCGGAAAAACTGGCGGTTGAAGGCGCTGCCGTGCTCGGCGCGGGCGTTGAAGATGTTGAAGAACTGGAACAGGACGAAGGTGGTGAAGGCCAGGGTTACGGCGTAGTCATGGCCGCCGTGCGCGTGGCCCCAGGCGTAAGTGCCGAGCGTTCCCGCCGCCATGAGCACGCCGAACAGCATCAACCGCAGCAGTCGGGTTCCCGTCAGGATGGCAGCCTCGGACGAGCGCGGCGGTGCGTCCATGATGCCGTGGCGCGCGGGTTCCACGCCCAGGGTCATGGCGGGCGGACCATCCATGATGATATTGACCCAGAGGATTTGAATGGCGGTGAACGGCGTGGCCAACCCGAACAGCGGTGCGCCCAGCACGGTCAGAATCGCGCCGATGTTAGTGGAAAGCTGGAACCGGACGAATTTGACGATGTTGTCGTAGATGGTGCGGCCTTCCTTGACCGCGCCGACGATGGTGGCGAAGTTGTCGTCGGTGAGCACCAGGGTGGCGGCTTCCTTGGTCACTTCGGTGCCGGTGATCCCCATGGCTACGCCGATGTCGGCGGTTTTCAGGGCCGGCGCGTCGTTGACGCCGTCGCCGGTCATCGCCACCACGTGGCCACGCGCTTTCAGCGCCTCGACGATGCGCATCTTGTGTTCGGGCGCCACCCGGGCGAAGACGGCGGTCCGCTCGACCAGATCGGCCAACGCCGCCTGGTCCAGCCCTTCCACTTCCCGCCCTTCGTGCGCCTCGCCCGCCAGCCCCAGATCGCGGGCGATGGCCGCGTTGCGGCCCTT
>WBUJ01000247.1 GCA_008933795.1 Candidatus Contendibacter sp.
CGGCAAAAGCTGGCGCTGGTCGCGCAGCACCAGGCAGTGAAAAATCAGGCCGGCTTTTTCATCGAAGCGCTGCAAGAAGACTGGCGCGATCCGGTGATCGAGCAGGACCGGCAACAGCAGGAAAAGCAGCAGCGGCGCACCCGGCAGGAAACGCGCCAACGGGATTTGCGGCGGCTGAAGGATCGCTTTTTGGCCTACCGGATGGAAGTGGCGCGCAAGCAGTACCGGGAAGCGCCCGAAACCGCGATCCAGCAATGGCGGAATGAATTTACCGAGAGCCAACCGGTCTGGAACTCCCTGCTGCGGGGCAAAAAGCTGGACTTCGAGCACGCCGCCTTCCGGGCGTTCGTGATGGAGCGGTTAGCCCTGCCGACGCTGGAGGAGTTTCTGGCCGGGGAAAACCTCCAGTTGAGCGACGATGACCGGGCGCTGTGGAATGCGGTGTAGCCCGAACCGCTAACGATTAAAGCTGTTGGGAACAGGGCCGGGCTGAACCCGAACCTTTCCCGGTCGCCCGCCACGCGCGACCGCACCCGAACCGCGCTATCGCTGTCCGCAATCCACGGCCTTCCGCCTAAATCCCCCGCGTCGCGTCGCTGCTTCGGCGCGGCGGTCCAGGCGCCGGCGAGGTCGTCCACCGTCTGGCGGCCGTGGCGAGCTGGTTGGGACTATCACAGTTCGCACGCTCCCGACCGGTTCAGCGGGCGGGACGCGGCAGGCGCCCGCCCCCGTTACACCTCCAGCAACGGCGCCGACCGCCAACCCGGCCGGCTGGACCTGCGGAACCAAGACCACCTGCGGGCAAATGCAAAGCTGCGAGGAAGCGAAGTTTTATCTCACCACCTGCGGCCTGAAACGCTTGGACGGCGACGGCGACGGGATTCCGCGCGCTGCGCTGTACCGCTAGGCCGCTTTTATGAATCCAAGCGATGGCCCGATGAACCCCGGTTCACCGCGGTTTCGGAGGCAGTTCGTCATACTCGGGCAGTGCGCTCGGCTCCTGATACCAAACGGCGCGTGAGCCAAAGAAGATGTTTTGAAAGGGCCTGATTTCAGGATCTCCCTCCAGCGAACCGGCCGGGACGACGACCGCCCGACCACTTTTCCCCAACCACGGCAAAGAGGACCCGCAATGCTGACAAAAGGACGTGGCGAAGTGCTTGGCGTCCGCGCATTCATACCGGCCCACGAACTCTTCGCCGCTGATCCACTGAAAGTCAGCGGGAGACACCAGTAAGTTGGCCGCGAACGCACTGCCCGTAAACTTCCGGCAACGCGAGCAATGACAATACTGAAAGATGCCCAAGTGGCCCTTGATGGCGTAACTCACTTTTTTGCAGAGACAGCGACCGCTCACCGGGTACGGAGACATGGGGATTCCTCCAAGGGAGAAAGAGGCGTCCTGAACGACGCCAAGCCGCACGGAACATTGGAATTTTCGGGCAAAGAAACTGTAAACGCCATCCGATCATTCTTACGCGGTCTGGACCGGGATCGGCGCGGCGGGTACCTTCGCGGTCGGCATTCTGTGCTACGGGGATTCCGCCAGTGCTTGGCGGTTGGTTTCGGTCGGGTTGATCGTCGCCGGCATCGTTGGGCTGAAGCTGGCGCACGGTTTCGGTTGAAGGGTGAAGCGCGGCGGGCGCCGGGCGAGCAATGATTCCCGATTTGGACAGGGTCGGATCACCAGCGGTTCGGGTGGCGTCAAGAGAACAAGAATACCGCCGCGGAGACCGCGCAGGTCCAACGGCCCTCGGGATCACCTTCAGTGGCCGCGGTCATCGACGAACTGTTGATGACCAGATGGCTGTGTTCGTAAATGCGCTTGCGTTCGTTCCAGGCGACCTCAGGGTCGAGGTCCAGGCCCAGGGTGCTGGCGAGCATGCTGGCTGCAAGGTCTTCCGCGTGATCGCCACTTTGTTCGGCCATCTGGCCGAAACCGTGGTACTCGGAAATGTAACCGTAGGTCTCGGGATCCGCGGGTCGGGCGAGGCCAATGCTGGCGTGAATGTGACGTCCGGGTTCGTTGGTTTCGATCCGCGCCATCACGCAAAACGTGATGGCGCCCGGCTTCAGGGCGGCCACCCCGGTCTCGCGGGTCACCAGTTCGCAGCCGGGCGGCAGGATCGACGAGACATAAACCAGATTCTGTTGTTCGATGTCCGCGTCACGCAACGCCAATTCGAAAGCGGTCAGGGTGTGGCGATGAATGCCAATCCCCTTGGTTAGAAACACACGGGTGGGGGTCGGAAACACGGGCCATTCCTCGGGGTCAAGGGAAGGGAAATCGAGAGATGCAGTTCCATGATAAAGACGCGATGGCAGGCCGTCGAGGCGGATACGATGATATTTTTATGACGAAAGAACCACAGCTCGCGGAGAACGATGCAAAATTGATCGCAGGAAAAACCTGATCCTGCATCCGAGTTGGTTCTTGGCCTTGGAGCTTTGGCGAGGATGACCCTAACGCCCACCTTTGCAATTCCGCCCACCTTTCTCGGCGCTACCCTCGAACCCGCGGCAGCGCGGTTTTGGGTAGCCGGCGTACCGCTGGATATCGGGACCACCAACCGGGCCGGCGCGCGAGCCGGGCCGCTGGCGGTGCGCCACGCCAGCCGGATGTTGGTCGATGGCGACAATCCGACGAACTGGCGCGATCCCTCGCGCTTAGGGCTGGCTGACATCGGGGATTTCGCGCTGGCCCTCGGCGATATTCCGGCCTCCCTCGCCTTGATCGAGCAGCAGGCGGCCCGATTTTCCCATCTCGTCGCCATCGGCGGTGACCACACCATCACTCTGGCGCTGTTGCGGGCGTTGGCGCAGCGGTCCGGCCCCCCCGGGATGGTGCATTTCGACGCCCATGTGGATACCTGGCCGGATAATTTCGGTCAGCCGCTCGCGCACGGCTCCGTGTTCTACCGCGCCATCCTTGAGGGGTTAATCGATCCCCGGCGCACGATCCAGATTGGCATCCGTTCGCCGGTCGCGCGCGCCGTTTACGAGTGGACGTTGGCGCAGGGCGTGCGCATCGTCAGCGCCGAGGAGGTCCACATGACCGGCCCACCGGCGGTCGCCGATCTGGTACGCGCGACCGTAGGGGCGGGACCGGTCTACCTGTCCTTCGACATCGACGCGATCGACCCAGGGCAAGCGCCCGGAACCGGCACGCCCGAGGTCGGGGGCCTGTTCACTTGGCAGGTGATGGCGATCCTGAAGCGACTCGGCGGACTCGACTTCCGGGGCATGGACGTGGTCGAGGTCGCCCCGGCCTACGACATCGCCGAAATCACGGCCCTCGCCGCGGCCAGCGTGGTCTGGCAGTACCTCTCCCTGCAACCCTGATCGAGGCATTCCGATGCAGTACGTCATCCCTATCCAGTACCAGAAGAACGCCGTGGGCGTCAGGGTGTTATCCTGTGAGCCAAGACCACCTTCTCAA
>WBUJ01000248.1 GCA_008933795.1 Candidatus Contendibacter sp.
GGCTGGCCCAGGTCAGCCTGCGGCAAGGCCGGTTTGGCGACGCGCGATGGGCGTTCCAGCAGGTGCTGGACGACGTCCGGGGTCGGGATGCCGCCGCCGAGAATCTGCCGGGGTTGGCCCACGATTTGCTTCTCTTGGCGCAAGTACGGGAACGGCAGGGCGAGGCGCGCGCCGCGCTGAATCTGGCCCGGCAAGGTAGAACCATTCTCCAGCATACCGGTCAGCACCCCCAGTTGCCCGGCGCGAACGAAAGTCCGGCTTCCGGGAGCGTAAATCCTGGTGTGCGTTTGCGGTAGGCAGGATTAAAATCAGCCAAACGGGTATGGTTCGTCCAAGTGAGAACGCCATCCGATTTGCCGGATGTTTGGAACGATCGCGCGGCATGGGCGGCGCTTGCCGACCATCCCCACCGACGTCACGATGGGAAGTCATGAACAAGAAATCCAATACGCTGCCAGTCGGTTATCGCCTGCATCAGTACCGCGTCGAGTCGGTGCTGGGCGCGGGCGGGTTTGGCATCACCTACAAGGCGGTGCATGAGGCCTTGCAAACCCGGGCGGCCATCAAGGAATACTTTCCGGTGGAGTGGTCCTATCGGGATCGCGACGACGTCAACGTCCTGGCGAATACCCAGGGCGCGTTGCCGACCTCCGAGGCCGGCGAGGATGTCTGCTATACCTGGGGCCTGGATCGGTTTCTCAACGAGGCCCGCATCCTGGCCCAGGTCAATCATCCCGGCGTGGTGCGGGTGCGGGATTTCTTCGAGGCCAACGGCACCGCCTATATCGTCATGGACTACGAGGACGGCGAGCCGCTCAGCCAGATGCTGCAACGGGAAAAAACCCTGTCCGAAGAACAGGTGCGCCGTCTGCTCGGCGACGTGCTGCCCGCCCTGGAGGCGGTGCATGCGCAAGGGTATCTGCATCGCGACCTCAAACCCGCCAATCTCTATCGCCGTTCGGATGGCCGGACCATCCTGATCGATTTCGGCGCGGCCCGGCAGGCGCTGGGCCGCCGCAGCAAGAGCGTCACCAGCGTGTTCTCGCCCGGTTACTCGCCGATCGAGCAATATTTGGTCGATGGCAAGGGCTACGGCCCCTGGACCGACATCTACGCCGTGGGCGCGGTGCTCTATCATTGCGTGACGGGCGCGGCGCCGATCGAGGCGCCGGCGCGCGTCCTCGACGACCCGCTCAAACCTGCCGCGGTGGTCGCGGCTGGACGCTACAGTCCGGCGCTGTTGCGACTGGTGGATCGCTCGATGGCGGTTCGGCCCGAAAAACGCTTCCAGTCGGTCGCCGAGATGCGGGAGGCGTTGAACGCGCCAGACCAGCCGAGTCCGCCGCCGCCGGTCCAGCCCGACGAGGACGATGGCAATCGCACGGTCAAATGGGAGTCGCCGTGGCGCTCGGCTTCGCATCCGAGCGGCGAGAGACCGCCCCCGGTGATCCCCGAGCCGCCCAAGCCGCCGCCTAAACCCCCGTGGTTGAACTGGCGCCGGGGCGCGGGCATTTTGGCGGTGGTCGCGGTGTTGGTCGGCGGCGAGGAGATCGTTCGGCGCATCGTTTGGCCGCCCGACGGTTCATCCGCCCCGACGGAGCCGATCAAACCGCTGGAACCGCCCAAGCTCCAAGCCGGCCAAAATTACACCGAGCCGACGACAGGCATGGAGTTTGTCTGGATTCAACCCGGCTGTTTCACCATGGGCAGTCCGGAAACGGAAAAGGGGCGCAGCACCAACGAAATACCGCATCAGGTTTGCTTGCAGGGATTCTGGATGGGTAAATACGAAGTGACCAACACCCAGTATCAGCGTTTCGAGTCCGGTCACGACAGCGGATTCTACGAATCCTACAACCTGAACGGCCCCGATCAACCGGTGGTGCGGATAAGCTGGCAGGAGGCGGTGGCTTACGCCGACTGGCTGTCGGGCAAAACCGGGTTGCGTTTCCGCCTGCCGACGGAAGCGGAATGGGAATACGCGGCGCGCGCTGGCAGCACCCTTTACCGTCCCTGGGGGGACGATCCCAATCAGGCCTGCCGCTACGCCAATATCTACGACGAGACCGCGCGGAAGACCAAGCCGCTGCCCTGGGCCAACTATCCTTGCGAGGATGGTCAGGGCGTGGTCGCGCCGGTGGGCAAGTACGCACCGAACAAGTTTGGCCTGTACGACATGCTGGGCAATGTCGCCGAATGGACCTGCTCCGAATACGATAGCGCTTACGCCGGTGGCGAGACGCGGTGCGCCGATCCGAGCACGGCGGGCGGACGCCGGGTTTTGCGCGGGGGGTCCTGGACCGAGTTTCCGGAATTGCTACGGTTCGCCTATCGGTTCCCCACCGTGCCGGGAAACCGGAAGTTTGACTACGGATTCCGCTTGGTGCTGGCGCCATGAACCGACCGGTAAGGCTTGCTGGAGAGTTGGATATGGAAAAAATCCTGCTGAGGGCATGGGGGTTGCTGCTGGGGCTGGCGGTCGCGTTCTGGGCGCCGGTCGAGTCGGCGCGCGCGGCGGGCACCGTGCCCGAGGCGCGAATGACGGCGGCGGTCGTCGAATTCCAGGTGCGGGGCGGTCTCGACGAGCAGTCCGGCGCTATTATCGCCGACCAGATGATGGCGGCCATCGCCAATACCGGCCGCTTCATACTGCGGGATCGCTTGCCGCTGTCGGCGGCGGCCAAGATCGCCAAGGCCAGCGAGCTGGGCGAAACCGGGCTGCTCGATCCCAAGACCGCCGCCGAGTTGGGTCGCCTGTATGGCTTGGAGGCGGTGGTGACCGGCGGAGTTTACAAGCTGGGGGACCTCATCACCGTCACCGCGCGGTTGATCGATACCCGGAATGCGTCGTTGCTGCGCAGCGGCCAGATTCAGGGCAAGGATATCGACACCATCCAGATCAAGATCAACGAACTGGCGACGATGATCGCGGCGCCGCCGGATGTACCCAAGGTTTATGCGCTGACCATCAAAACCGATCCGGCCGACGCCAGCGTCCGGTTGCTGAACAGTCCCAAGCCGTATCAGCCCGGTATTCAGTTGGCGGCCGGGGAGTATGAAGTCGAAGTGACGCGCCCCGGGTACGTGACGCGCAAGGAGAAACCGCGGATCGCCGACCGCGATCTGACGGTGAGCGTCGCGCTGGAAAAAGCCAAATATGGTCTGACGATTCGGCCGGAACCCGCGGACGCGCAGGTTCGGCTGCTCAACAGCCCGACGGCCTATCAACCCGGCGTGGCGCTGGCGCCGGGAGACTACGAAGTCGAGGTAACGCGGGAAGGTTACGTGGCCCGCAAGTTCCCGGTGCGGATCGTGGATGGCGAGGTGGCGGTGCAGGTGGCGCTGCAAAAGGCGCCCCCGCCCCCGCCCCCTTCGCAATATCGTCTGACC
>WBUJ01000056.1 GCA_008933795.1 Candidatus Contendibacter sp.
TTGAACGGCGTGGTGCATGTGCTCATGCCATGTTGCTTGACTTAATCTGCCGAACCGCCGTGTACGTGACCCGTACGCACGGTGGTGTGGGAGGGGGGAGCCGTGAGGCTTCTCCCTATCCCGATTGCCTGACATTTTTGGACTCCAAAATTTATTGCCGTTTCAACCGCTCCAGCCGCTGCCACGCTTCCAGCACGCAAGCCACCGACCAGGCTTGGGCGCGGGGCGCCGCGCGGGACGTGGGGTGCGGTCCCGTCAAAAATTTCGCTGACCGTGCCCAGGCCGGCATCCAGCAGGTGATCGCGGATCGGCTGCAAGCGGGCCTGGGCCGCCGCCGCGTCGCCGTGGACGCGATACTCGGCCAGCGCGTAATAGCCCAGCAGCCAGCCCCAAACCGGCCCCTGGTGATAGCTGCCGTCGCGTTCCCAAACCCCGCCGAGGTAATAGGGGCGATAATCGGGATGATCGGGCGCGAGCGAACGCAGGCCGTAGGAGGTCAGCAATTCCCGCCCGCAGATTCGCACCACGGTCCGCTGGGTTTCATCGTCCAGCGGGCTGTGCGGCAGACTGACGGCGAAAATCTGATTGGGGCGCGGGGTGGGATCGTCGCCGGCGGGACCGTCCAGCACGTCGAACAGGCCCGCGCCGTCGGGACGGACGAACCGCTGGAAACCCTGCCGGACTCGGACGGCCAGTTCGGCGTAAGGTGCGGACGGTTGCCCCAACCGTTCGGCGAAATCGGCCATGATGTTCAGAGCGTTGTACCAGAGCGCATTGATCTCGACCGGCTTGCCGATGCGCGGCGTCACCACCCAGTCCCCCACCTTGGCGTCCATCCAGGTGAGTTGCACGCCGGGTTCGCCGGCATGAATCAATCCGTCAGCCGGGTCCATGCCGATGCGATAACGAGTTCCCCGGACGTGCCAGTCGATCATGTCGGCCAGCACCGGGAACACCTCGGCCAACACCGGCCAGTCGTTGCTGGCTTCCAGATAGGCCCGCCAAGCCTCGAAGTACCACAGCCCAGCATCCACCGTGTTGTAGTCTGGCGTTTCGCCCGCGCCGGGGAAGACGTTGGGCAACATACCCTGATCGACGAAGCGGGCGAAGGTCAGCAGAATACGCCGAGCGCTGTCGAGCCGGCCGGTGGCCAGAGTCAAGCCCGGCAGGGCGATCATGGTGTCGCGACCCCAGTCGCCGAACCAGGGATAGCCCGCGATCACCGATTCGCCGTCGGGCAAGTCCGGCAGCGGCCGGGCGAACAGGAAGCTGTCGGCGGCCAGCGCCAGTTGTTCGATCCAGTCGGGCGGCGAAATCCCCCCGGCTTCGCCACCCCCCTTTTGCAAAGGGGGGTTGGGGGGGATTTGGAGGGATTGTCGAGCACGGTCGAGCAACGTTGCCTCGCGGTCGAGGAACCGCTGCAACGCCGCGTCCAGATCGGTGGAAGCGTTATCGTGCAGGCTGGCGGTAATGCCGACCCAGTGGCCGGGGCGCAGCGTCAACAGCGCGTCGCCGACGCGCAGATGCGCGTCCCGGTCCGGCAGACCGCGTTCCCGTTCCACGGGCAGATCGAAATTCTCGATCCAGTCCCACTCGGGTTTCAAAGCGCCTCCCGGCGCCTGGAAGCGCAAGGTGAAGCGGTCGGGACAGATCACATGCAGATGATCCTCCACCATCTCCACCTGCGGCGTGAAACCGCCGGGCGTCATGTTGACGTGGTGATCGCGGGCGTTGACCAGCAGCCGGACCCGCAGTGCGAAAATCCCCCCGGCTTCGCCACCCCCCTTTTCCAAAGGGGGGTTAGGGGGGATTTCTTCCAGCCGATACGCGACATACACCGTATTCGCGCCCGGCTCCAGCCAGATGCGCTGTTCGATCACCCGGTCGCCCAGGGCATAGCGCCACACCGGCATCCGCCCGTGCAGGTGGAAGGATTGGAGATGAACGTGCCCTTCGGGGTTTATCGCTCCGCCACCCCAGCGGTTGCTGAACAGCGGGGTTTCCCGGTCGCCGTGGAGCAACGCGGCATCGGCCTTGGCAAACACCAGCCAACGCCCGAGCGGCGGGTAAACCGGCGCGATCAACAGGCCGTGATAGCGTCGGGTCAGCGTTCCCGCGACCGTGCCGGCGGCGTAAGCGCCCAAGCCGTTGCCCAGCCACCACTCGCGCCGCTCGGCTTGGCCGAGATCGCCGCAGACCGCCCGTCCGAAGCGGATGAAATCCGGCAGTTTGTCGTTCATGCCAGCCGCTCCCGTTGTTGCAGACGCTCCGCCACTCGCAATGCCCAGGCGTAGATCGTCAGCGACGGGTTAACCCGGCTGGAGCGCGGCAATACGCTGCCGTCCACCACGTACAGATTGTCCAGACCGTGTACCTTGCCATTGGCGTCCACCACCGAAGTCTGGGGATCGCGGCCCGCCACCAGCGTACCGCAAGCGTGCGCCGTGCCGGCCAGCGGAATGGCCTTGGCCGCCGCCGGCAGGCCGATTTTCAGCAGCGAACGGCCAAAATCGCACACCAGCCGCCGGTGTTCCGCCAGCGCCGCCGGCAGTCGTGCCGGATCATAATCGAGCTGGGGATACCGGGCGCCATTGGTTTTGGCGATGACCCGATTGGCGGGGTCGGAGCCATCCTCGGTCTGCAAAAAGAAGCCGTAAGCGCGGTGGCCGAGCGCGCGGGCGAACCAGCGCGGCACGAATCCCGGAATCAGCGTGCTGAGCAATTCGCCGTCGAAGCCCAGCGGCTGGATGCTGCTGTGCGAAAATCGTTCGTTGAGCAGGAGCAGCGTCTTGCGCAGCAAATCGGTCTTGGGGGTGGCGGAAAACGCCACCATCGCGCTGAGCAGGTGGCACTTGTAGTTCCGCCCTACCGTCCGAGCGCACGGCAGCCGTTCGGCCAGCCCGCTGCTGGTCAGATAGCTTTGCAATAGGCGCGGCGAGTGCAGCGCGCCCGCTGCCAGCAGCACCGAATCGGCCCGGAATTCGCTACCGTTCTCGGCGCGGACGCCGACCAGCCGTTCGGGCCGGTCGGGGTCGGCGACGAAATCGTGCACTGCCTGCCCGGTCAGGATGGTGAGATTGGGCAGATGTTGAACCCGCTCCAGCAGGGCGTGCTGGCCGTCGGCCTTCAGGTTCCTGACCGAGGCGAAGGCGTCGAAATGCGCGGCTTCCTCGGGATGCTCGACGATGCGGGGATCCAGCGCCAGCGCCAGAGGTCGAGCGTCCCAACCGGCGCCGTTGCGGGTGAGCTTGCCGACGATGGCCCGCAGATCCGGTTCCGGTTCGAAGCGATGGACGCCCAGCAATGCCTCCGCCTGCTCGTAGTAAGGCGCCAGATCGGCGTAGGCCATTGGCCAGGGCAGACACTGATGCGCCGGTTCGGCCTCGAACTCGTGGGGATCGAAGCGCGCCAGGGCCGCCCCGTACCATTTGGTCTTGCCGCCCAGATTGAAATACTCCTCCGGCTCGAACGTCCGGCCCTGGTTGTCCAGCCAGGGCTCCTTGCTCTTGAAGATCCCCTGCCGGATCACCTTGTCTACGTCCAGGGTGCTGCCGTCGCGCGGCAGTTCCCGCCCCTTTTCCAGCAGCAGCACCCGTTGGCCGGCGCTGGCCAGGCCATAAGCCGCCGCCGATCCGCCCGCGCCGGAACCCACGATGATGGCGTCGTAATGGGCGACGTTCATGTCAGCCCCCCATGTCGAAACCGGGATAGAGGGTCATGCCGCCATCCACGTACAGGGTGGCGCCGGTGATGTAATCGGAGGCGTCGGAGGCCAGCCAGACCGTGGCGCGGGCGATGTCTTCCGGCTCCCCAACCCGACGGCAGGGAATCAGCTTCAACAGTTCCGCCTCGGCGTCGGGCGTCATCCAGGCGGCGGTATTGATCGGGGTCTTGATCGCGCCGGGCGAGATGGCGTTGACTCGGATCCGGTGGGGCGCCAGTTCCTGAGCCATGGTCTTCATCAGCATGCTGACCCCGCCCTTGGACGTGGCATAGTTGACGTGTCCCGCCCAGGGAATGACGTCATGGACCGAGGACATGCAGATGATCTTGCCGGCAACGCGCGACAGCTCCGGCACGACCCCCCGCCGGAGGAATTCGCGGGCGGCGGCGCGGGAACAGAGGAACTGGCCGGTCAGGTTGATATCGAGCACCTGCTGCCAGTCGGCCAGGCTCATCTCGACCAGGGGCGCGTCCTTCTGCAGGCCGGCGTTGTTGACCAGGATGTCGATGCTGTCCCACGCCTCGAACATCTGGGCGAACATGGCCTCGACCTGGTCTTCCCGGCTGACGTCGGCGCGAATCGCCAACGCTTCGCCGCCGGCAGCCTGAATGTGTTCGACTACAGCCTGCGCCCGGTCCGCGCCGCCGGCGTAATTGACGACCACTTTCGCGCCGGCGACCGCCAACGCCTTGGCGATGGACGCGCCGATACCGGAACTGGCTCCGGTCACGAGGGCACGCTGGCCCTGCAAAACGGGTTCGCTAGTGCTGGTCATCGGCATTGATGTTCTCCTTAATCAAGGGTTCAGGGAATGATTCGAGGGGACAGGGCAATTTACCGGTCGAGTCGCCGCCAAGCCGCCTGTAAGGGAGGAATTGGCTGGCGATCTCGGCATATCAGGATTTAGCTGCGATCATTAAACCCGCCGCTGATGATGGAAAGCATTCCAGAGTTGGAAGTCTCGACAGCGGTTCTGGGGCTAACCACGACATGCTCGTTCTCTACCACACTACGGTCGTTAAAACCGCCGAGCGTCACCACTGTCTCAGTGCGCCGGATCGCCTGCGCGCTCGGGGTATGAGGATTGGAATAAGCATTGCTGATAGCGTCAACATAACTGCTGCCGTGGTTGAAACGCTCCGCCAACGCGGTCGTGCTCAGGGTTAAGCCGGAAGTCAAAATCAATAGAGCGGTTGTGATGGTCTTGTTCATGGGATCACTCCTCATTGGCTGGTTTAGGGATGACATGGACTGTCGATCTCTATCCAGCAACCCTCGTGCCATCTTGATTTATCTAATAAATATTTTTAACTATCAGTAAATTATAAATTTTTATGTCATTCGTGACGGGTGATGGGAACGATTGGCTCCGCGATATATCGCAACGCCGTTAAATAACGCGGCCGATTATTATCGTTTGGATGGTCACAAGCGATGATTCAGCCTCCAGCGATTATTAAAACCACTGGGAAACTGAACATTGTTAAAGAGAGACGCGCAAGAAATCCACCGGCTAGGAGCCGATGGCTAAGGAAAGAAGAGGCTGGTGATTTCGGTGTATCATGATTCGGCTGCGATCATTAAATCCTTCAATCGTGGCGGAGAACATCCTGGAGTGTATGAGGGCGGCCGTTGCGCCGCTTGGCGCGTCGAACGCGCGTACCATTTTTTCAGTCCAGTCTTTCGCAGGAGGATAGATCATGTCGAGCCCCACCATTCCGGATCGCGCTTCAGGCGCCATCATGGGCGCCTTCATCGGTGACGCCCTCGCCCTCGGTCCGCACTGGTATTACGATCTCGACGAACTGCGCCGCGACTACGGCGATTGGATCACCGACTATACCGACCCCCGGCCCGGCCGCTACCATGCCGGACTCCGGGCGGGCCAATGCTCCCAGGCGGGGTTTATCCTCGCGCTCCTGCTGCGCTCGCTGGTGACATGCGGTCGTTACGATCACGACGACTTCTGTCGCCACCTGGATGAGGAACTGTTGCCGCGGCTCGACGGCACGCCCCTGAGTGGGCCGGGGGGCTATACCAGTCAGTCGATCCGCGAGGTATGGCGGCGGCGGGTGGCGCAAGGCCGTCCGTGGGGGCGAACCGGCGGCCACGCCGACACCACGGAAGCGGCGGAACGCACGCTGGCCCTCGCCGTGCGCTATGCGAGGAACCCCCGGCGACTGGCGCGCGCCATCACCCAGAACACCCGGCTGACGCAGAGCGACCCGACCGTGGTGTCGATGACTGTCGCCTACGGCGCCGTACTCGGGATACTGGTGGAAGGACACGCCCTCGACGCCCACTTGTCGGATAAACTCATGCAGCGAGTCAAGGACGGGGCATTGCCTTTTCACGCCGTGACCAGCGACCGGTTGCAACCCCCGCGCCCCGGGTCCGAACCGTCGCGCGTCGGGCGATTCGCCTCCCCGGATGCCCTGCTGACGCCGTCTTACATGGCCGTTGCCGCCGCCGACCCGGAGATCCGCATCGAGCCGGCGTGGAAGGTGTCGCTCGTGTACGGGATGCCCTGCGCGATCTATCACCAGTTGCCGGCGGCCTACTATCTGGCCGCGCGCTTTCGCGCCGATTTCGAATCCGCCGTGCTCCACGCCGTCAACGGGGGTGGCCAAAATCAAGCGCGCGCCATGCTGACCGGCGCCCTGGTCGGTGCGCAGGTCGGTCTTTCCCGGATTCCCCAACGGTTTCTCGACGGGTTGGAAAACGCCGCCGTCCTCGGCCGGTTGGCCGCCGACCTGGCCGCCAGCCTGGAGGCTGGATGAAGCGGGCTGCCAACCCTCTGTGCCATAACCGGACGGATAAGCCGCATAAATACCCCCTCCCGGCGCTTCCTCCGAAGTAACCTTTCACTCCCCCTCCCAGCGGGAGGGGGCTGGGGCAATACTGTTGAAATAAGGAACCCTCTCCCTTTAGGAGAGGGCAGGGTGAGGGTCAAAACGCCTGTTGAAACAACAAGCTTACCGCTAACATTGGGGGCTTTCGCCCTCACCCCAACCCCTCTCCCGGCGGGAGAGGGGCTTAATTCAACAGCATTGCCGCTGGGGGGGTCTGAACGCTGGCAAAGTGGGAATGACTCTGGATTCCCTAGCCAGAGGGAAAAGGTTTAAGGTAGCCTTTCACTCAGGCCGTGAAGGGCCATAGGCCCGCCCTTCGCGTTACTGCGTCGCGATGACGACTTCGAGGTATTCGCCCGGCACGACCAGCGAGTTCGGTCCGCCCACGTTGAGGCGTTCGAGGAGCGCGGTCAGGTCTTCGGTCAACCGCGCCTGACCGGCGGAATCCAGCGCCGCGTAAGCCTTGTGCGTCGGTCCATAGAAATTGCGGAACACCTCGATCCAGTGCGCGGCGGATTGATAGCGGAAGTTGAAATAGCGGCGCACGCAGCGCAGGTCGGTTGCCTCCGCGCCGAACAACTCGACGATCCGTGGCTCGGAACCCCACTGCACTGGGGATAGCGCGCCCGGCGGCGGCGGGACGTGAGAGGCGATCACGCGAAACAGTTGGCCGATGAACCCTTCCGGCGTCCAGTTCGCCATCCCGATGCGTCCCCCGCTGCGCACCACCCGGACTAGTTCGCGAGCTGCCCTGTTTTGATCCGGCGTGAACATCGCGCCGAACGTGGACAGCGCCACGTCGAACGCTCCTTCTTCAAACGGTAAGGCCTCGGCGTCCGCGACTTGAAACTGGATGTCCAATCCTTCGGCCTTGGCCCGCGCCGCGCCTTTTTCGAGCAGATGCGGCACATAGTCCGTGGACGTCACGCGCGCGAAGCGGCGCGCGGCCGCCAGCGTGGCGTTGCCGTTGCCGGCGGCCACATCCAGGACGCGCTCGCCGGCGCGCACGTCTACCGCTTCCGCCAGCGACTCGCCGACCATTTGCAGCGTCGTGCCGATCACCGCATAGTCGCCGCTGGCCCAGGCTGCCTGCTGGCGGTGCTTGATCGCGGTGAAATCAACCGGGGCATGGAAGGCGGTCGATGCCGTCGCCGACGCGGTTGGAGTACATACATTCAGTTCGAGACCCATGGAGATTCTCCCGAGAGTGGATGGAAACTTAGCCTGCCAGTCACCAGTACGGCATTCACTGCGAAAGCAGCGCCTTCGCGCACCCCGCCGATGATGATCAGTGACGCTATTATTCCGGGAGAGCGCCATTGACGCTTCACCCGGCGTCCACCAAACTTGATCCAGCGTCGCGAAAAATTCACGACTAAATCGCTTGTCCACGCCTCTCGATCCTTCGTTCGTCGGTGGTCGCCTTTCATGAGCCGAGATACGCTTTCCGATCTGTTGCGCAGCGTGCGCCTGCGCGGCGCGGTGTTCTTCTACGTGAGCTTGCGCGATCAGTGGTCCGCGGAGGCTTCGACCGCGCAGGAGATCGCCGAGGCGGTGGTGCCCGGCTGCGAGCATGCGATGGAATACCACATGATCGCAAAGGGCGAGGGCTGGGCGGCCGTGTCAGGATTGCCGCCGGTACGGCTTTCCGCTGGTGACATCGTGCTGTTTCCGCAGGGCGACCGTCATGTGATTTCGAGCGCGCCCGGCTTGGAGCCAAACCGGATCGAGCCCGAGTGGGTCTTCGCGCGACGCAACGACCCGAAGCCCTTGCCGATCTCGATTCGTCACGGCGTCGTCGACGATCAGGCGAGTATGCCGATCGAAGACGCCGAAGCGGTTCTGTTATGCGGGTTTCTCGGCTGCGATCTCAAGCCGTTTAATCCGCTGATTGCCGCGTTGCCACGCATCCTGCATCTGCCGGCAGCGCGCGCGGGGGACTGGGTCGCCCGCGTGATCGACCAGGCGGTGGTGGAGTCGAACGAACGCCGGCCCGGCGGAGACGCCGTGCTGGAGCGCCTTTCGGAGATGATGTTCATCGATGTCGCCCGCCGTTACCTCGATAGCTTGCCCGAGGAGGCGACTGGGTGGCTGGCGGGACTGCGCGACCGATTCGTCGGCAAGGCGCTCGCGCTGATGCATGAATGTCCGGATCATGCGTGGAGTGTCGACGATCTCGCCCGGGAGGTCGGCTTATCGCGTTCCGCGCTCCATGAGCGGTTCGTGCAGTACCTCGGCCATCCGCCGATGCACTATCTCGCGAGTTGGCGCATTCAGCTTGGCGCGCGGCTGTTGCGCGAATCGAATCGCAAGGTGGCGACGATTGCGCTCGACGTCGGCTACGACTCCGAAGCGGCGTTCTCGCGGGCGTTCCGGCGGATGGTCGGCATGCCGCCGGCCACGTGGCGGAAAGCCCAGGTCGGTGCGTAGTCGATGGTTGGGCCTTTCCACATGACCTGTACCATCGCGTTCCCAGCGTTCCCACAGCCCGGCGAAGGCGACCCTTTCGCCGTCCAGGGGGGCAATGCAGTAGGGCTGTTGACTCGGTCATGCATCAAGCAAGCAGGCGGACAGGCAACTCAGCGGCGATCACCGCTGGCCGCAACGGAAACCGCTTGATCCTGCTGCTGCGCATGGTCAGACTCAGCAGAGCCGGCGATATGTCCGAACTCAGTACGCCGCCGATTCTCCATTTCTTTGAACAACTTTGATTTGTACTTGGGGAAACAGCAATGACTTGTGGGTTCATGACATCACCTCACGCGACGTTCACGAGAGTCGGACATGGGAAATTTTCTTAGCCACCATGGCAATCATCGAGTCGCCGGCAGGATATCCGCCAAGGGTAATGCAGCCGGAGATATCGAAATACCGGGACCTTAACCGCGGTCGTTGAATCCACCGCTAACAAGGGTGAGCATGTCGGAATTTGAGGTCTTGGCATCGGTTCTGGAACCGGCCGTTGACTCTTGGTCTTCCACCGAACTGCGGTTATTGAATCCGCTGATTGTAGAGGACTGGACATGGGTACTGAAGCGGACCTCACTTTGGCGCTTACGAAGCTCCGCCAAGGACTCCGGACCCTCGTCGTAGTTTCGGTAGTTGACGTACCCACTGCCGCGCGTGAAAGGCTCCGCCAGCGCGGTCGTGCTGAGAGTCAAACCGGAAGCCAGAATTAACAGGGCGGTCGTGATAGTCTTGTTCATGGGGTACTCCTTAGGGGCTGGTTTAGAGATAACATTGACTGACGATCTCTATTAAGCAACCTCCGTGCCACCCTGAGCTACTCAATAAATATCATTAATTATCAATAGATTATATTTTATTCTGAAATTCATGACTGCTTGATGGAGTCATAGGCTCCGTGATATATCGCAAAGCCTCTAAATAACGCGGCTGGCCGTTATCGCTTGAAGAGGCGCGACCAATGATTCGGTTTTCAGCAGATGTTAAAACCGCCCTGCAACCAAATTTGGTGAAAACGGGCATGCGAGAAAGCCATCGGCCCGGAGCCGATGGCTGAGGGAATAAAGGCGGGAAAAGACGGGATCCGGCTCAGGCGGGGAATTTGGGTTTACGGATGCTCAGTTTCTGCATCCGGGAGCGCAGAGTGCTGGGGTTGATGTCCAGAATTGCCGCCGTACCTGATTCGCCCTCGATCACCCAACCGGTCCGTTCCAGAACCTGGAGAATATAGGCGCGCTCCATCGCTTCGAGCGAACCCAGTGGTTGCGGTGAATGCGTCGTGTCTTGGTCGTCCAGACGCAGCTCAAGCGCGTCGTCGATCTCCAACAGGGGACCGTGGGCGAGAATGATCGCGCGCTCGATGATGTTTTGCAGTTCCCGGATGTTGCCTGGCCAGGAATAACGCAGCAACCGCTCGTGCGCCCGGGGCGAGAGATCGCGAATCGACTTGCCCATCTTTGGCGCGAACTTGTCCAGAAAAAAACGGGCGAGCAGTGGAATATCGGTAGGGCGCTCGCGCAAGGAGGGCAGGCGGATGGGAAACACGTTCAGGCGGTAATACAGATCGGCACGAAATGTTCCTTCCTTGACCATCTTATCCGGTTCGCGATTGGTGGCGGCGACCAGCCGCACGTTGACTTTCAAGGTCTGCGCCCCACCCACGCGCTCGAATTCCTGATCTTGCAACACCCTCAGCAGCTTGGCCTGGGCGCTGGCAGTCAGTTCGCCGACTTCATCCAGAAACAGGGTGCCGCCATCGGCGAGTTCGAAACGACCCTTGCGCTGGGCGATCGCGCCGGTGAATGCGCCTTTTTCGTGGCCGAACAGTTCGCTTTCCACCAGATCGCCGGGCAGAGCAGCGCAATTGACGGGGACGAACAGCTTGTCTCGTCGGTCGCTCAGATCGTGAATCGCCCGCGCGATGACGCTCTTGCCGGTGCCGGTTTCGCCGGTCAGCAGCACGGTGGAATCGGCGCGCGCCACTTGTTCGGCGTGGGCGAACACGTCCTGCATGGCCGGCGAGTCACCGACGATGTGGCCAGGGCTTTGCCGGGTTTTGATCTCCTCTTGCAGGTAAATTTTTTCGAGTTGCAACTGCTTGAGGGTGGCCTGGGACTGCCAGCGCTCGGTCACGTCTCGCAGGATTAGCGTGAAAAACCGCCGACCTTCGATGTCCAGTGGGGAGAGCGTGGCTTCCACCGGGAATTCCTCACCATCCCGGCGCCGGGCTGTCAGCCCCTCGGGCGCCCACAGTTGCTGGGAGTTCACGGTGGTTGGCTGGACCGCCAGGCAATATCCCTTGAGGAGATTGCCGAAACGCTTGGAGAGGAGCGGTTCGAGCGAATGACCGATCACCTGCTCCGCCGGGCAACGGAATATCTTTTCGGCGGCGGGATTGAACAAGGTGATGCGTTGCTCGGCGTCAATCGTGATGATGGCGTCCATGGCGCTAGCCAGAATGCTGGCCAGGCGCTCCTCGCTTTTGCGCAGCGCCTGCTCGGCCCCCTTACGCTCCAGCTCTGCCCGGGCGCGGGCGGCGAAAATGCGCAGGAACGCCATGCCCCGGAATTCCTTGACCATCGGCTGGTCGTGAAACACGGCTAGATGGCCCATTTCCTGACCCGATTCGGCCACCAGCGGCACGCCGAAGTAGCTCTCAATCCCCAGTTCCCGGAGTTCCGGGTGGCGGGGGAACATCTGGTAAACCTTGTGAGTGTAATACACCGTCTCGCCGCGCATGACGATTTCACAGGGCGTGCCGTCCAGGTCGAATTCGATGTTATCGATGAGCTTGCCATCGAACCAGAACGCCAGCGTGCGCACCCGCGCCCTGTTTTCCAGTAACTCGCTGACGAAGGCGTAGCGCACCCTCAGCGCCTGCGCGAGTTCTCGCACCAGCGCGTAGAAAAATTCGGTGCCGGTGGCGGTGGCGGTGCCTTCGACGATGGCGCGCAAGGCCAGGTGCATGGCATCCCGCTCGTCGGCGGATTGCAGCGCGGGGTCGGTGCGGGGGGCGGTTCGTCTGTCAGTGGGTGATGCAACGGTTCCGTTCATACTAAAGCCCTCCAAGGATGGCCGGTTCGGCAAGAACCACTGAAGCCAGATATAGCAGATTTCGTTGCAATGTGTGGCTTGGCCGGTCAGAGATTCGCTTTATTATTGTTACGTTACCAAAGTCCCTCCTTGACGTAGAGTTTGCTCAACAAGGCCACTTGTAGCAGGATGGCTTTCAGGAGCGCGGACTGCATCCGTTCGATTTCCTGAGGAGCGAGCTCGCTGGTGACCAATAAGGTGCGGGCCGTGGCGACCAGCGGAAAGGACAGGGCGATGAGGTAGCGGAAAGCCGGCAGTCGCGCCGACAACGATGGCGCTGGCCGGTCCGGCGGGAGTTCGGCATACAGTTGCATGAGCCAGGCCGGCTCGTGCGGGGAAAGGCAGGTTTCCAACAGCCATCGCCGAAACAGGTGGCGGATGGTTGTGGAGCCCTCCATCGGATTCTCCGGGCCCTCGGTGCGCAGTACGGTTAGCGCCGCCGCCAGGGTGGGATAAGCCGCCACCATGCCGAGCACCATCTCCAGATAGTCGTCGGTCTGATCCTCGAGCACTCGCCAAAGCTTCCGTAACGCCCGGGCATCGTCCCGAGAAAACAGACCGACTCGCCCCAACAACCCGATCTCTTCCGCGTCTGGAAACCCCGGTGGAGCGATTGTGGCCACCCGAGCCTCGCCGGGAAGCGGCGCCAGCGTGTTCATGGGAGCACTGATCTCCTGGGGTTGAGTGAAAAAACCTCTGGTTAGCGGCGAACCAGCCGACCGATCAATTCATCCAGGGACCACTTGCCGGGACCGTGGCAAAACGTGATCAGCAGCAGCAATCCCCAAACCTGGTGATCCTTCAACCCCGCCCCCATCAATTCCGGGTAGGAAACGACCGCCACGATGTTGAACGCGAACAGCGCCAGCGCGGCGTAGCGGGTCCCAAGCCCCAGGAACAGGAACACCGGCAACAACAGTTCCGCCGCCGTGCCCAGATAGGCCGCCAGCGTGGACGGCAGCAAGGGCACCTGATATTCGTATTCGAACAGCGTGAAGGTGCTCTCCGTCGGCAAGATGCTCAGCGGATAGTGGAAGATATGCCCGAACAGGGTAAAGCTGTCGGTCGCGGTCTTGGTCAGCCCGGAACTGAAGAAGGCGCTGGCGACCCAGTAGCGGGCCAGAAAATCGGCGACGGGTGTCAGCAAATTTGCGGCCTTGTGCAACAGTGTGTCGGCCTTGCCCAGCAGGGGCGCGATTCTCGCCCGGAGCGGGCGCTGGAGTGGATGGGTGAAGGTATCGGTGACGGTCATCATCGGGTTTCTCCTCGGGTGGTTACCATCAATTGACGATCAAGAGCCTGGTAGACGAAAGGCGACCAGCGTCCCTTGCAGAACGCATCGCTGAAAGCAGGCTGGCAAATCGAACGTCGGCTGCGCGGCCATGGCTTGCTCGCAGGCCATGGCGAAATCACCGTCCGTGGTCAAAGCGCGCAACAGGCTGAATTCCCCGTCTTCCAGCACTTGGAATTCGATATCCAGATTCTCGCGGCGGACGATCAGCAGTTTGACGCCGCCCTCGGCCAAATCCACGGTCGGATCGCCGGGATAGTTGTCCTGATTGACCTGCCAGATTCGCAGGATCGGGAAAGCCGATTCCAGCAGGCGGGCGGCGGGATGGAGTTGAAAATGCAATGCTCCCTGCCGGTCGGCGGGTACTCGCGCGAGCGCCGCCACATCGAGCGGTGGATGGCTGGCGGCGTGGAAAACCTGGTGATAAGCCCATTCCAGCCGGGCCACATCGGGCAGATAGGCCAATTCGGCGGCTGGCGCGAACGACTGGAGAAACAGCGGGAAATGCTCGCCGAACTCGTGCAGATCGCCCGACCGGGACGGATGGCGCGTGATGTATTGCGCCGCCGCGTATTGGAAGAATTCTGCGCCCACCAGGCGGCGCGTCACCGGATAGACCGCTGCGAGCGCGTCGGTCAGGCCGAGCACGGTGTTGTTTCGATAGACCTGCAAGCGACGCGCGCCGGGCAGACCCACCGCCCGGATATGGCGGGCGAAGTCGCTCTCGTCGCCGTCCAGCAGCGCACTGACTAAACCGAGTTGCAGTTCACGCAGCCTGGGCATGGCTTTCCTCCAGAATCGCATCCGCCCGCCGGGCTTCGTCCACCAGCACCGCCAGTTCGGGCAGATCGGTATCCCACTCGATCAGCGTCGGAATTGGGCCGAAGCGTTGTACGGCCTGGCGGTAGAGCGTCCAGACCGCTGGCCAGACCGGCCGGTTGTGGGTGTCGACCAATAATTCACCGTCGTCGAAGCGGTTCACCGTAAAGCCCGCCAGATGAATTTCCCGGACGACATGGCGCGGAATCGCCCGCAGGTAGGCGCTGGGGTCAAATCCATGGTTGCGGGCACTGACGTAAACGTTGTTGACATCCAGCAACACACCGCAGCCAGTGCGGTTGGCCAGTTCGGCCAGAAACTCCCATTCGGGAATCGCCGACTCCACGTATTGCAGATAGCTGGATGGGTTCTCGAGCAGAATGGGCCGAGCGAGCCGGTCCTGCACTCGGGCCACTCGCGCCACCATGTGGTAAAGAGCTTCTTTCGTGTAAGGCAGCGGCAGCAAATCGTTTAGATAACGCCCGCCGGCCGAACCCCAAGACAGGTGCTCTGAAACCAGCGCTGGTTCGAACTGCCGGATCAGGTGCTTGAGTTTGGCCAGATGGCGGTGATCGAGCGGATCGGTCGAACCGATGGACAACCCGACGCCGTGCAGGCTCAGAGGATAGTGGGCGCGAATGCGCTCCAGATAGTCCAACGGCTTGCCGCCCGCGCCGAAGTAGTTTTCGCTGTGGACTTCCAGCCAGCCCACCGGCGGCCGGGTTTCCAGCACCGCATCGTAGTGTTCGGCCCGCAGGCCGATTCCGGCGCGGGCCGGAATCGGGCCGGGACCAAGCCTGGACAGAGCCGGCCTGGCGGTCATCGGAGTCGCCTCAAGCCTTCGGCTGGCTGCTGCCGCCGACGATCTTTTCGCAGGTGCCCTTGGGGACGTAGACCCAGGAATCGCCCTGCCCGTCCTTGCTGGCCTGACCGGCGCAGGCGTGCGCGCTGGTTTGACAGTCGTTCTTGCCGGCCTTGACGATGCCGTAGCATTTCTCGGCGCCTTTCTGTTCGGGCACGGGCTGGCTGCTGGCCTGACCGGCGGCGGTCAACAAACCCAGGGCGAAAACGCTGGTGAGGGCGGAATGGACGATGGCTTTGCTGTTCATGAGCGATGGCTCCCAATAAGGTTGACGAGGGTTGACAACATTGAATGCTCCGCGGGACAGCGATCTTCCCGCCGGTGCCGGGCCAGGTGAGCTAACCAATGGCCCAGCTTGTTTGGATGCGCCGCCGAACTGGTCCGAATCCGCTGGATTAGGTTTGCTTGGGCGTTTCGACCTGCGGCGGTAACCCGCTGCAGTCTGTTTCAAGCCCCGTGCCATATTGGAATTTTAGAAATATTATGATATTTATCAAATGATTATATTTGAGATACCCATCTGGGACAAAACGGGGCTGACTGGGGAACCTCGCTATTTCGCGGTGGCCGCGATATCGCGTGGCGAAAATGAGTGGCTTGCTGGCAGGGTTGTCGGGGCCGATGGCTGTCTTGGCGGGAGCGATGCCAGGTCTGGATTTGCGGCCGATTTGGATTCTCGGAGATGGAATCGTCGGCCAGCATTCGGTGGGATACGCGATATTGCATGGTTGCGCGGGAACCGCCAGGATAGGCGCGTCGCGCAGGGAAAAGGTCGTCCTCACCCGAGTCGTCCGCGATCCTGCTGGGGTTATCGAGCGAGCGAGCCCACGCCCGGATGACCGATTATAGCGACTTGGCGTTAGCCGATAGCACGGCTGGATTTCAATTCATCACCAAGGCAGCGGCTTGTTCGCGGGTGAAAAACCGGGTTCCCCGCACGAAGCCGGCCGTCACGGTGGGGTGGATGGCGGTCGCGCGACCCGCCACATCGCGGGCGATCACCAGCGCCGGCGGCAAGCCCTCCAACAGATGCATCGGCGCGGGGCGACCATCGGCGAAGCAGGCCCGATACACCTCTCCCGTCTGAGTATCCAGAAACGCTGGGGCGAACCCCAGCGACCGGTTGCCAGCGCTGACTCCGCCGGTCCCGCGAAAGCGGCGATTCTGCTGGCGCAGGGTCAGGGCGGTCAGCGCGGGTGGCGCGCTGGTGGAGGGGGCGACGGGCATCAGGTTCATGGCGGGCCTCCGGTAAGAAATCGATCAGTACTCAACCCGTCGTGCGCCGGGGGGACTCGGTGTGGATGCAGCCGGCGTCGACGGGCTCTGACGGGTTCGATCAAAGTCATGCAAGCCGCGGGCCAGACGAAATGTGGGGGGTGGACGACCGGCTCCCAAGCACCCCTGACGGCTGGAAAGCCTACGCGGGGTTGACCCGGAATCGCCGGCGACTCTCCACCGTTCGTTCGCGCATGAAAATCCGATACAGCACCGGCACCACGAACAGGGTCAGCATGGTCGAGAAGGCCAGCCCCCAGACGATGCTGGCCGCCACCGGTCCCCACAGCAGCGATTTCCCCGCCAGCCCGAACGCCAGCGAAAACAGCCCGGCGATGGTGGTGCCAGTGGTCATCAGAATGGCGATCACCCGCCGGCGTGCAGCGTACAGGGTGGCGTGCAGGGTGGACATGCCCGCGGTGCGGCGGGCGTTGGCGGCATCGATCAGCACGATGGCCGAATTCACCGCGATGCCGGTCAGCGCGATCACCCCGTAGAGCGTGTACAGCGATAGCGGGTTGCCCGAGACCAGCAGGCCCAGCGTGACCCCGGTTAAGGCCAGCGGCACGGTCACCAGGATCAACAGCGGTTGGAAATAGCTGCGGAACTGCGCGGCCAGAATCAGGTAGATCAGCCCCACCCCCAGCAGGAATAGCGGTCCCATCGCGTCCAGCGATTCGTTGATGTCGTCGAGTTCGCCGGAAAAATCGAGATCGGTACCGGGATAGCGCGCCCGAATCTGCTCCCATTCCGCGCGCAAGCGGTTGTTGGCGGCCAGGGTATCGGTTTGTTCCTTGTCGAGGTCGGCCTCGACAGTGATGGCGCGGCGCAGGTTCCAGTGCCGGATCAGGCCCAGACTCTCGCGTTCCTCGGCCACGAGCAGCGCGCCCAGCGTCGTCGTGCCGCCGCCGGGCAGGGCGATGGGATCATCGAGCGCCTCGCGAATCCGGGTCACGGTGCGCGGCGCGGCGCGCACCCGCAATTCCACCTTTTCACTCCGGTCGCGCAGATCGGCCACCACCTCGCCGTCCACGTGCAGCCGCACCAGCCGGGCGACCAATCCAGGGTCCAGTCCGGCGTTGCGGGCGGCGTTCACGTCCACCCGCAGGCTGAGTTCGTCGCGACCCGGCGTGTCGTTGTCCACCACGTCGCGGGCACCGGGGATTTTCGCCACGATGGCTTTCACCGCGTCGGCGGCGGCGCGCAGCTCCGCGCGGTCGTCCGCCCGTACCTTGACGCTGATCGGCTTGGCGGTCGGCGGGCCGCCGGAAAGCTTGAGAAACGAAACCGTCGCCCGGCCCGGCGTTTGGATGACGGACTCGCGCATATCCTCGATGATCGCGTCCAGCCCGCGCACGTTCGACGCGGCCGGGTTAAGCGATACCGCAATCTGGCCGTACTGGTCGCCGTAAAGCGGTTCCATCTCGGTGAATTTGATGCCGGCCAGCGACGTCACCGAACGGGCCTCGCCTTCTCGGAGTCCGGCGCGCACCCGTTCCTCCACCGCCAAGGTCTGGCGCAGGGTTTCCTCGATGGGCGCGTTCGGCGGCATGTCCACGTTGACGTAGTACAGCCGGATCGGGTCGAAGGCGAAGAACTGGAATTTCACCAGCCCGGCGGCCACCGCCGCACCCGCGCCGAGGAACAACGCGACTGCCAGGCTCAGATAAATTCCCGCGTGGCGCATCCCATGGATCAACAGCCGGGTGTACTTGACTCGCAGCAGGTGCGTCCACTTCTCGCGCAGCGCCTGGGTGCGCGAGTGACCGATGGCGTGCTTTCCCAGCGCCACGACGTGCGCCGGCAGCATCCAGAATGCTTCGATCAGGCTCACCGTCAAGCCCACCGTCACCACGAAGGGGATGACGAACATGAATTTGCCGATGATGCCCGGCAACAGCATCAGCGGCAGGAAAGCCGCAATGGTGGTGGATACCGCCGCCAGCACTGGCCAGCCCACTTCACGGATGGAATCCAGCGCGGCGGTGAGGGCGGCCATGCCGCGTTCCATGCGGAAATACATGGCCTCCACCAGCACCACCGCGTCGTCCACCAACATGCCGAGCACGATGACGATGCCCAGCAGCACCGAGACGTTGAGCGTGAAGCCGACCGCGCCCAGCAGCACGAAGGTGCCGGTGACGGAAAACACCACGCCCAGCGCCACCAGGGTGGAAATACGCGCGCCGAGAAACAGCCAGCAGGTACCCAACACCAGCAACAGGCCGAGGATAGCGTTGCTTTGCATGATGCCCAGCGCCTCGCGGGTCGCCACGGTCTGGTCGTCGGCCAGGACCAGTTGCAGGCCGCTGCCGGCCAGCACCGCATTCTTGCGTTCGATGTAGTCGCGAATGCGGCCTACCAGCTCCAGAGTATTGGTGTAGCCGATCTTGCTCACCGACAACATGACCGCCGGTCGCTCGTTCATGGCGGCGAGCTGGCGCGGCTCCTCGCGCCCACGCCGGACCTTGGCCACGGCGTCCAAGGGCACCCGCGCGTCGGCCGCGCCCGGGGGTTGTACGTAAAAACTCGCCAACAGTTCGGGGTCGGCGGTGGTGCCGCTCACCCGCACCAGCCATTCCCCGTCCGTAGTCTTGACCTTGCCGGCGAACACGTCGCGAAACCACAGCCGCAGCGCCTCGGCCAGATCCGCCGCCGTCAGCCCGCGCGCGGCCAGCGCCGGCGGGCGGAATTCCACCCGCAATTCCGGTTTCTGAAACCCCAGCGCCAGCACCTGATCGACGCCAGGGATCTGTTCCAGGTCGTCCTTCACCGTGCGCGCGGTGGAGCGCAGCGGTTCGTCGTCGGCCTGGCCGGTCAGCACCACCATGGCGGTGGGAAAGCCGTTGGAGGTGGTGATTTCGAGGATTTCCGGGTCCAGCGTTTCCACCGGCAGTTCGGCGTTGGCCTTGTTCTGGATTTCGCGGCGCAGGTCGTTGACCCGCTTGTCGAACACGCGCACCGGGATTTCGCGAAACCGCACCAGGATGTTGGAAACGCCCTCGCGCGAGGAACTGACCACGAACTTCACGTCCTGGACGTTGCGGATCGAATCTTCCAGCGGGTTGGTGACGCGCTTTTCCACGTCCTCGGCAGAGGCGCCGGGCAGGGCGGTGGAAATGTTGACCCAGTTGAAGTTGATCTCGGGGTCCTGTTCGCGCGGCATCCGCGAATAGGCGAGCAGGCCCATCAGGATCACCACCACGAAAGCGATATTGGCCAGCGGGTGGTTGGTGATCAGGGCGCGGAGGAAGCGCATGTCAGCGCGTTCCGCTGGCGACGGTCACCGGCTGGCCGTCGGTCAAGCCCTGCTGGCCGCGCACCACCACCAGGGTTTCGGGCGACAGCGCCACGGCGAACGGCCGGCCTTCCTGGGCGGCGGGCGCGGGCACGAAGCGGGCTCGGTCGTTCTCCACCACGAACGCGCCCAGGGTTTGTTCGCGCTTGACCAGCAGTTCGGGCGGCAGCAACACGCCGGGCGTCAGCCAGCGCAGCGTGCCGCTGCTGCCGGCGGGAGCCGCCGGCCCGGCGAAGGCCAGCCGCGCCACTCGAGTGCGCGCCGTGACCTCCACCACCGGCGACAGGCGCAGCAATTTGACCGGATAGCGCCGGTCCTGACCGTCGAACGTCAGTTCGGTGGCGCGCGGCAGTTCGTCGGCCTGAATCGCCTGCACCTGGGCCTCGATTTCGGGTGGCGCCAGATCCACCAGTCGCAGCAGCGACGCGCCGGGCGTCGCCGTCGCGCCGACCTGGGCCTGGCGTTCCAGCACCACGCCGGCGAACGGCGCCACGATGCGGCATTTTTCCACGTTGCGCGCCGCCACCGCCCGCTGGGCCTGGGCTACTTTGAGATCGGCCTCGGCGGCTTGAACCCCGGTTTTCAGCTCCAGCACCGCATCGTCGGAAACGAACTGTTTTTTGCGCAGAGTCAGCGCCTGCTGGAACCGCTGCTCGGCCAGCGCCACCCGCGCCCGCGCCGCCGTCACCTGCGCGTCGGCCTGGGCCAGCGCCAGCCGGTAGTCGGTGGCGTCGAGTTCCAGCAGCAGTTGTCCGGCCCGAACCATGCCGCCGACCCCGGCATGAACGCGCGCCACCCGGGCCGTTACCTCGGCGGCGATCCGGCTGTCGTTGAGGGCGATCACGCTGGCTGGCGCCGTGCCCCGGTCGGGCAACGCGACCTCGCGCAAGGGTCGGACGCCGACCTCGACCGGCGCGACGGTCTGGGCCAGCGCGATGGAGCAGAGGAGCAGGCCAGCAATCGGCAGGACGAGTCGTGGCATGATAGGGACATTCCGGAGTTGCGGCGAACGACAAGGGTGTCAGGTGATTTCCTGAAAAGATCATACCCAATCGGGCTTAAACCCCCCTTTGCTAAAGGGGGAATGGTTACGCTTCTTTCTGAGGCCAATACGAGCCGCCCGGGGTTTTTCCAGGCCGTTGCGCGGCGCGCCCCGACCACCACCCTCAGCCGAAAATCGCCTCCTGTAAATTCTCCTGTGATCGGACCCGCGGGACAGGCAGGGGCGGCAAAGATCATCTTATAGAATCAATGTATTAGATGAGATGGATGATCGATCCGCGCGTCACCAACGCTCGTTATTACAGGAAAATTTACAGGACCATGTAATTTTATGTGGAGTCTTCACGGGCACGCCAGCGCCGGCGCGTGGCGGGCCAGCGCGGCGCAGGCATCGACGAGCCCGATGGCCGGTGGAACCGAAGGGCTGGCTTGGGCCACCGGTCGGGCCGTCGCGCGCAGAATCGCCCGGATCTGATCAGGCCGGCGCCGAGGGTCTTGCTGCACCAGTAGGGCGACCACGCCGGTCACGTGGGCGGCGGCCAGCGAACTGCCCGACAGCAGGTCGTAGCGGTCGGGCGCACTGCCATTAAGTTAAGCGAATCTCTTTCAATAACAATGTTTTTTCTGTCGACGATGGAAATTCAGCAAGGCTCTGGCGGACGTTTTCTGACGGGGCGGACGGCGCTGCGGACGCGCGCAAGTCGGATTGGTCAGAAACAACGCGGTCAACCGCTCGATCAGGGGATGACGGGTTTCTTTCGCATCGAGTTGAGCCTGTGCCGCTTCGGTCAAGATTGTTTCCAAGCCGGTCAAGTACACGGTTGCATGAAAGTCCTGCCGGACGGCTTCGGCCGCCAGGCCCGAGAAATTTTCCAGGTCCAAGCGGGTTTTGAGTACTCCATAGAAGGTTTCCACACCCCCGCGCCAATGATACAGATCCAGGAAGCCGGCCGTGGGATACACCCTCTCGTCGCGCAGGGAAGTGACCAGCACCTCCCATTCGCCGGTGCTCAGGCGCACGCGAACCAAGCGCACGGTCAAGGTCGGTGGCAACCCGAGCTGACGCATCAGAGGCGCTTGCGCCGCGCACGGGGTGAGTGTGACCCTTTGACTGTCTGGGCCTTCGCCGCGGAGCATGCGGCGCGCCGCCCCGAACGAGGCCGCTGAACAGCGGATGACGAAGTGTCGCTCCCGTTGGGTCAGTTCGGCCAGCATGCGGTACGAGGGATCATTGCGATCCATGACCAGCAGGTCGGTCGGGCCCGTGTGGGCCAGATGGCCGATCGCCAAGTCCACTTCATAGGCGTCGGCCTGGCCCAGGGTGGCATCCAGGGCGATCCGATTGAGCACGTCATACAACACCGAGGCGAGGGCGTAGGGGCGCTCACCCTGAACCTGGGCGTCTTTCCCGTTCGAATAGGCGATCGTCCCAAACGCCTCGCGCACGTCTTCCGTATCCGGCAGCAGCACCTTCGAACCGTCGATCGCCAGAATCCGAAAGCCCCAGAAGGTGCGAAAGTCCGCGTCCCGATAGCGGCTTTCCACCACCGCCTGCTGATTCAGTTCGATGAACGCGGTGTGCTGGAGTTGGTAGCGGGCCTGGGAAAAAGCGCTCGCCGTGACCGGCTCGATCATCAGCCAGGCCATCGCTTCGTTGACGACGTTTTGCAAGGATTTCACGCTTTTTCTCAGGATCAGCACCAACACCACGGCAAACGGCAAACAGCGCACCCGCGTGAACGCCTGGTCGCTCGCACGATGTCGGCTTTTAAATCCCTCGTCGGCGAGCAGGCGACGGGTGGTTTCGATCGTGTACGTAGCCGGGTTCATCGGTGACTCCCAAGGTAGTTGGAGTCACCTATATGGGGGCGACTGGGCTTAACTTAATGGCAGTGAGCGGTCGGGCGGGGTAGGAGCGACGATCTCGACGCCGGGGGCTGCTACCACGAAAGCGGGGGTATGCCAGCGGGGCCAGGCGACCCGGCCGTGCGGATCGCAGGCGATCACCGGGATCACCGTGTCCAGGGCGGCGGGAAAGCCGGGTTCGTCCCGGCCCTCCCGGATCGCGGCCACCACCGTGATGCCGCGTTGCTCGGCGGCGGTCAACAGGCGGCCCAGCAACGCTTCGGGTGGTCCGCCCAGACTCAGGTTGATCGCGCGGGCGCCGCCGTTGATGGCGAAGTCGACGGCTTTGGCCAGCGTCCAGCTACTGCAGCGGGCCTTGGCGGGGATCGGCTCCGGATACCAGCAGGCCTTGGCCACGGTCAAGGCCGCGTCCGGGGCGACGCCCGCGATCCCGGCTTCCGCCACTGCACGAGCGCCGATCACCCCTGCCACGGCGGTGCCATGGCGGTCGGTGGCAAAGGACGCCTCGCCGCCGTCCACGAAATTGGCGGTCTGGATCCCCCGGCCGCGCAAGGCGGGATGGTCGGTGGCGGTGCCGGTGTCGATCACCGCCACCGGTACGCCCCGGCCGGTGCTAACTGGCCATGCCCGGTCGGCCCCGATCCGTTTCACGCCATAGGCGAGCGCGGCGTAGCCGGCGGCCGGGTCGGACGCACCGGCCTGCAAGCCCTCGAACGCCTGATTGGGCTGCGCCAATTCGATCCTGGGATCGGCCTGCAGCCGGGCGAGCACGGTTTCCAGCGACTGATCGGGGGGCACCTGGAACACCAGACACTGCACCCCAATGGAGGTCAGCGGGAATTGGCCCACCGGCCGGAGCCTGGTGGCGGGCCTGCAATTCCTGGGCGATAGCGGCCCACTGCGGCCGCTCCCGCTCGGCCAGCGTCACGATGATCTGGCGGGATTGCAACTGCTTGGGCACGCCCGGTTCGGAGAGCATTTCCGGGGACTCGCGTTGCGGTGGCCCCGCGAATACTACCGGTATTATTATCTGTCCTATCAGTCCTCGGTGCGCAGCCGGGTGTTTTCCTGCCCCGCGTGCCACTGGTGGGCCTTGCATGAATCAGGCATAGGCTTTTCAGCAACCGATCACTGGGTCACCCGGGACGACGCCGTGCATTGGGGAAAAATCAAGGAATTCGACGTCGCGGCGGCAGCGCTGCCGGTCGACGCGCTGCGCCGGCAGCTCGCCGCGCGCGGCGCTTCCCTCCCGGCC
>WBUJ01000249.1 GCA_008933795.1 Candidatus Contendibacter sp.
CCGTGGCCGGTGGTGTCACGGGAACCGCAGGCCGGGCAAACCAGCATCGTCAGCGTCTTCATCGCCCCAGTAGAACTCACCCAACGACTCGACACAAGGGCAAATCCAGTGGTTTAAGCCCAGTGCCCGCTGGGCTATAGTTCTCCTATTGTAGTCGTTCAGTCCCCCTACTGGGGTAAGGGGGGGAGGGGCAGTTCGGCACGCCGGTCGGCGATGGCGCGTTCGAGATAGCGCCAAGGAGCATGGTTGCGCTGGCGGCAGGTGTCGACGACGCTGGCGAGCAGAACCGCGACCCGCGCGAACGCATCTTCGATTTCAAGAAACGCACGCTCGTGCATTTCGCGGTCGATACCGAAGCGGTTTAGAGACTGTCGAAAAACTCCTCATTGATTTTTAAGAAAATTTTTCTGTGGCCCCAGCTTCTAGCCAACTTGACCGACCAAAAACCGGCTGGAAGCCAGATCCACTGTCATATAGATCAAAGGCTTAGTTTTTAGACAGTCTCTAATTCCAGCCAGGGCCGGTGACCGCGATCACGCGCCGGCGCAACTTACCAGGCGGGCGTGGGTCACAGCAAACGCAGCCCATAACCGAGACCCGCGCCATGCTGATCCAACGCCCCGCCGATATTCCTCCCTCCGAAATCACTCCGCCCGAGCTGTACGCCCGCCGCCGCGAGTTCCTGAAAACCACCGCCGCGCTGGGTATCAGCGCGCTGCTGCCGGGGGCTTGGCGCGAGGTTTGGGCGGCGGCGCCCGCCGACGATCTCAAACCAACGCCCTACAAGGACATCACGTCCTACAACAACTTCTACGAATTCGGTCCCAGCAAGACCGATCCGGCTGAATACGCCGGCAGCCTGAAAACCAAGCCATGGACTGTAACGGTCGAGGGCCATTGCGAAAAACCGGGCCAGTACGCGCTGGAGGATTTCCTGGCCCCGCACTCGCCCGAGGAACGCATCTATCGGCTGCGCTGCGTGGAAGCTTGGTCCATGGTGGTGCCGTGGCTGGGCATTCCGCTAAGCAAAATCCTGCCGCGCTTCCAACCCACCGCCAGCGCCAAGTACGTCGAATTCACCACCCTGCTCGATCCCGCGCAAATGCCGGGACAACGCACCCGCCTGTTGGACTGGCCCTATCTCGAAGGACTGCGGATGGACGAAGCTATGCACCCGCTAACCCTGCTGGCGACCGGGCTGTACGGCAAGGAGTTGCCCAACCAGAACGGCGCTCCGCTGCGACTGGTCGCGCCGTGGAAATACGGCTTCAAGAGCATCAAGTCCATCGTGAAAATCCGCTTTGTCGAGCAGCAGCCGCGCACCACCTGGGCCAGCGAGGGTCCGAGCGAATACGGCTTCTACGCCAACGTCAATCCCGAAGTGGATCACCCGCGCTGGAGCCAGAAACGGGAACGACGCATCGGCGAACTGTTCCGCCGCGACACGCTGCCCTTCAATGGCTATGCCGAACAGGTGGCCGGCCTCTATACCGGGATGGACCTGCGCAAGAATTATTGAGAGCGTAAATCCGCCGGCGGGCGCGAACAGCTTGACGGCGGATAATAGGCGCAAAGGAAAGAGATCGGGTTTTGCCCGATCCCTGGGTTTTGATGGTGGGCCCTGTAGGACTCGAACCTACAACCAAGGGATTATGAGTCCCCTGCTCTGACCGTTGAGCTAAGGGCCCGGAGCGATGCTGATTTTAACCGTCGGCCCGGCTTCTCGCCACCGGCTCATTCCAAATCCAGAAAACTGCGCAACTGCTCCGAACGATTCGGATGACGCAATTTGCGCAGCGCCTTGGCCTCGATCTGCCGAATCCGCTCGCGGGTTACGTCGAACTGCTTGCCGACTTCCTCCAGCGTGTGATCGGTTGGCATATCGATCCCGAACCGCATCCGCAGCACCTTGGCCTCGCGCGGGGTGAGCGTCGACAGCACCTCGCGGGTCGCCTCGCGCAAGCCTTCGACCGTGGCGGCATCCACCGGCGACAACACGCTGAGATCCTCGATGAAATCGCCCAGGTGCGAATCCTCGTCGTCGCCGATCGGCGTCTCCATCGAAATCGGCTCCTTGGCGATCTTCATCACCTTGCGAACCTTGTCTTCCGGCATCTCCATCCGCTGGGCCAGTTCGTCCGGAGTCGGTTCGCGGCCCATCTCCTGCAGCATCTGCCGGGAGATCCGATTCAGCTTGTTGATGGTCTCGATCATATGCACCGGGATGCGGATGGTGCGGGCTTGGTCGGCGATCGAGCGGGTGATCGCTTGGCGAATCCACCAGGTGGCGTAGGTCGAAAACTTGTAGCCGCGCCGATATTCAAACTTGTCCACTGCCTTCATCAGGCCGATGTTGCCCTCCTGGATCAGATCGAGGAATTGCAGGCCGCGGTTGGTGTACTTCTTGGCGATGGAAATCACCAGCCGCAGATTGGCCTCGACCATCTCCTTCTTGGCGCGGCGGGCCTTGGCCTCGCCGATGGACATGTGGCGGTTGATGTCCTTGATTTCGTGGATCGTCAGCCGCGTCTCCTGTTCGATGGCCTGTAACCGCCACTGCGCTGCTTGCACCGCCTCGCGCTGCGCCGCCAGCAGGGGCGAGTACTTCCTGCCCGCTTGAACGTGTTCCTCTACCCACTCCAGCCGGGTTTCATTCTGGGGAAACGAGGTAATAAAGGTCTTGCGTGGCATTTGCGCCCCATTAACGCAGGCGTTCATGACTTCCTTTTCATGCGCGCGGATGCGTTCGGCCCGCTCGTGCAAGCCCGCGATCAGTTGATCCAGGGTCTTCGGCACCAAGCGAAATTGCAGGAACCGGTCGCCGATCTGCTGGCGCAACAGCCGGGTCCGTTCGTGCCGAAGGCCGAACGCTTCCACGCTGGCCAGCATTTCCTGGTACAGAGCGCGCAACTCCGCGAAGCGGCGCGCGGTTTCCTCGGGATCGGGGCCACTCTCGACCACGGTCGCGCCCTCCCCGTCCTCGTCTTCCTCGTCGTTCACCACCACCGCCACTTCGTCCACGACCACCACCGCGTCTGGATCGTCGGCCGCCAGCAACAGCGCCTCGTCCGGCAACGGTGGAACTACTTCCTCGATGTCGTTGAAACCGCTGATGATATCGGACAGTCGGGTGCCGTTCTCGCTGATCGAGTCGTAAATCCGCAGCAGGTCGCCGATAGTCGGCGGATAGCTGGCCAGCGCCGACAGCACCTGGGTCATGCCCTCCTCGATCCGTTTGGCGATCTGGATTTCGCCCTCGCGGGTCAGCAGTTCGACCGTCCCCATCTCGCGCATGTACATCCGCACCACCGACCCGGTGCGGATGTACA
>WBUJ01000057.1 GCA_008933795.1 Candidatus Contendibacter sp.
GGCAAGACGAGGGGCGCGAGCCGGATGCGGCGCTGGCGACGGACGAGCGAACCGAACCGGGCGAACGTCAGGGCGAAAATCCGCCCGCCCACGGGTCTGCGGGCGGCGTGGCTGCCGCAACCGCTCCCCTGGGTGGGATCGTGGGGCTGAAGATTCCAACCGCCGGGGCGGGTGGCGAAACCGCGCACGGCCCCGCGACTGTCCACGATGCTGCGGGCCACCCGGACAGGGTGGCGACGCCCGACGATCGCCCTCGAACCAGGAAAATACGCGGCAGAGTTCTTTTTTGGAGACAGTCGGCGGCGATGGATGGACCACGGTTCGGGGAGCGACCCTGAATCCGCCGGTTCGGTCCAGGGGTGGAAGCCGACCGCTCGTCAGACGAGAACCGCCGTTCGTCTGGCAAAAGTGACTATCGCCACTTTAAAAAGAGCTTATTGATACTCGTTCACCAGCGCCCAGCGCGGCGCGAGACGGAGAGATTCGGCATGTCCGCGTTCAGGAACAAAGGGTTTACGTTGATCGAACTGATGGTCACGGTCGCGATCGTCGCCATCCTGGTGGTCGTGGGCATACCGAATCTCAGGGATGCCATGATCCGGAGTCGGCTGTCGGGACAGATTCAGGAATTTTATGGGACGCTGTCCCTGGCGCGCAGCGAAGCGATCAAGCGCGGCGCTTTTGTCTCCATTTGCAAAAGCAACAACGGAACCGGTTGCACCGCCGGCAGCGCCTGGCGGGATGGCTGGATCGTCTTTGTCAACAACGACAACGACAGTCCCGCGGCCGTGGACGGTGGGGACACCATCCTGCGGGTTTTTCCGGCCCTGCCCAGCAGCGACAGCCTGAACGCCAACAATAATTTTACCAACTACATTACCTACGACCGCTTCGGCATGGCCAACAATGTTGGAACCTTCGTGTTTTGCGCGAACAGCGACGAAACCAAGGCTAGGACCATCGCGATCATCCGCACCCGTCCACGCATCGTTCCCAATACCCGCGACATCCCCAAGACAGAGGATGGCACTCCCATTACCAGTTGCGAGAATCCATAAATGAACGGACAGCCCCGGCGTTTCGGTCAATCCGGCTTCTCCCTGCTCGAGGTCCTGATCACTCTGTTGATCGTCGCCATCGGGCTGATGGGCTTTGCGGCGATGATGCTCAATTCCATGAAAAACAATCGCACTTCCATGCAGCGTAGCATGGCCACCTCTTATGCCTACGACATCATCGACTGCATGCGCGCCAACCGGTCAGCGGCGCTTGATTATGATGTCGAATTCGGCAGCGCCCTGAGCGGCTCCAGCGTGGCCGCCGCCGACGTGACGGCGTGGAAAACCGAGTTGGCGACGTTGCTGCCGGCGGGGGATGGGAGAATCGACGTCAACGGGAATACCGTCCTGGTCGAAATCCAGTGGACCGAGACCGTGAATGCGGGCGATGACGCCACTCATACCTGGAAAACCGAGACGACGCTATGAGACTCCACGCATCCATCCATGGGTTGACACCGACGCCCCCCGCCCGGCGGGGAGGGTTTTCGATCATCGAGCTGATGGTCGCCATGACCATCGGCCTCCTGCTGGTGGCCGGGCTGTTCTACGTTTACCTCGGCGCCTCGCAAAGCTCGCGCTTTCAAGGCGTCCTGGCCGCAATGCAGGGCAATGCCCGCTTCGCCGTCGAGATCATGGGCGTGGATCTCCGGATGGTGGGATTCACCGGCTCGCAAGCTGCCAATCCATCCAACATCGTCAAGGTTCAACCGACGGACAATCTGTGTCCGATGATCGATGTCTTTGGCAACGGAGGCAGCAACGGAGGCTGCACCGCCGGCGGCAATCCGGTGGCGGGGCCCTTGGTGGGCTACGAAAACACCAACCCGCCCAACGTCTGCACCACCGCGAACACGACGCCTTGTTATCGAGCAGGCACCGATTCCCTGACCGTGGTGCGGGTGGATACGGGGAACAAATATGCCTTGAACCCCGATCCCAGCCTATCCTATCCGACCGCACCCACGACCTTCACCTTGTCTGCTTGGCCGGCCACCGACGCGCCGCAGGCGGGCGAAATCTTCGTGGCAGCGGATTACATCCATGCCGCCGCGTTCCAGGTGGGGGCCGCAGGCAACCCCACCGTGTCCTTCGGCGCGGGCGGTACTCCGGGCAATTCCGGCTCCCTGGGCGTATTCGGACCCAGCATCAACGCGTTGGGCCTGTATCGGCTGAGCGGCGTCTCGTATTACATCGGCAGGAACCCGGTGGGCGAACCCGCGCTGTATCGGGACAAGCTGGGGCATACCGGCGCGACCTTGAGCACCGCCGCCGAGGAACTGGTTCAGGGCGTCGAGGACATGGAAATCACCTATGGGGTCGACACCACCGACCCGCTTAACAATGTCGAGGGCTACTGGACCGCCGCCCAGGTCACCGCGGGAACCGATGGCGCCGCGACCATGCCGGTGGGCACCCCCAAGGATTACTGGAAGCGCGTCCTCAGCGTTCGCATCGCCCTGACTCTGGTTTCGGGGCAAAACGAGAAGGTTGGGACCACGGGCGATCAACTCCTGCGCAAGACCTTCACTAACACCATCGCCATTCGGAATCGGCTATGAACACGTTGCGTGTCCCTTTCAAGAAAACCCAGCGCGGGGCGACGCTGATCATCGCCCTGCTGCTCATGGTCATGATCGCCATGTATGGCATTCCCGCCGCCATGAACAGCATGCAGAACGAACGCATGACGGGGAACACCCGTCAGCGGGATCTGGCTTTTCAGGCCACCGAGCACGCGATCAAGGCGGCGGAAACTTGGCTCTATGCCCAAACCGACGCTGCGCTGAACCTCTTGGCCCCGGCCAACAAGTCATGCACCGACACCCCCGACGATGCGCCCACTCCTGGAGCCGGCATCCTTCCCAATGGCGAGTGCCACGCCAACGACGCCGCCTATTGGCAAAACACGTTCGATTGGGCCACGAATGGCGTCTACCCATCAGGCACATCCATTGATGCGGCTCTGGTCGCCGCTCAGCCCCGCTACGTGGTGGAAAGAATGCCCAATGCGTGTACCCCCTCGGGAGCGCTGCCCACGGGGAACCCCCCAGACACCTGCCCGACGGGCGACAAGATCGGTCACTACTACCGGATCACCGCGCGGGGCGTGGGCCAGGACAGCAATGCCGTCGTTATCTTGCAGACCATGTACGTATTTCAGGCGCCGTCGCCGTGAAGGAGAAAGCCATGTCATCGACAACCTTTTCGCATCGCGTTCGGGTGGTTTTCATCGCCGCCCTGCTGTGGTCCACCGGCGGCCAAGCCGTCGCCCAACTGGCCATTCCGGATTTTCCGCTGTTCCTGACTTCCGCCGGCGTCCCGCCGAACCTGATCCTGACGCTGGACGATTCGGGCAGCATGTCCTGGGCCTATACCCCGGACGTATCGGGTATTTATTACGATGGGGATCAGCCAACGCTTCCCAATCGCTATTGGAGATCGGCTGACTACAACCCCATCTATTACAACCCGAACACCGTTTACACCGCGCCGGTTAACGCCAGTGGAGACTCACTAACCACTTCTTTTACCAACGCCTACATCAATGGGTTTAGCCCCACCACTCTCTATTCGAATGACTTGCCCAACACCAACACTAATTTTAGCAAATCCTTTTTTAATCTCCTAACGGAGTACCGACCCACTGCGGGTCTAAAATTCAATAATAATCCACAACACTGGTTCATGCTGCATTATAGCAGTGACGTAGACTGCCGTCGGCCTAGTTTTGGAACTCCCTTGCGGTGTCAATACAACAGCGCCGTCGGGACGGGATCTGCAAACTGGGTCAATATGCAATCACCAGAGGGAACTTGCGATAACGATGACCCGTGCCGCAGCAAACCCATGCCGGCCTACTATTACGTTTACGACGGCTCCAACGCCAGCTGCACCGGCGCGACGTTGCAGGATAAGTTGGTAGATAATGACTGTTACGATATCAAGATTGTCAGCGACACTTCCGGCCCCGGCACACAGGACATCAACGGCGACGACGTTATCGACGAGAGTGACAAGGACGAGCGCCAGAATTTCGCCAACTGGTACTCGTTCTATCGGACGCGCAACCTGATGACCGTCTCCGCCGCTTCCCTGGCCATGAACACATTGCCCGGAACAATTCGGACTGCCTGGCAGGCACTCAATAGCTGTCGAGGCACCTTTGACACCTGGACCGTCGCCAATTGCAGGGGCTGGGACAGCACTGTCCCCGTTGTCAGCAACGCGATCAATCCGTTCTCCAGCACCCAAAAAACCAATTTTTACACTTGGCTTCTGCGCCTGCCCGCTGACGGGAGCACCCCACTGCCATCAGCGATGGAGCGTGCGGGTGAATATTGCACGAAGTCGGCAGTCAACAATCCCACCGAAAAGAACACCAGATGTCGAAAAAATTATCACCTCATGATGACTGACGGTATGTGGAATATTGCTCCAACAAAAACTTTCTATGGCAACTATGATAGTACTGACCAGACGCTGCCCGATGGCAAAAGCTATTCAAGCCAAACCCCCTACAAGGATGGTAACTCGAACAGCTTGGCCGATATTGCGTTTTACTACTGGGCGAAGGACCTATCAACCGCGGGTAATCTGGTTTCGCCTTCGATGCTTGACCTCACAGGCACTGAGCTGCAACGTTATTTCAACGCCAAGAACGATTCGGCAAACTGGCAGCACTTGGTCAATTACACCGTGGGCCTGGGAACGACTCCTTTCCTCACCAGCATCGCCGGCGGCCAACTGACCTGGGGCTCCAATACCCACGACGGCAGTTATCCCGCGATTGTCGCCGGCACCAAGAACTGGCCCACCGCCAATAAAGACGGCCCGGCCGGTAACGCCGCCGACTTGTGGCATGCCGCCATCAACAGCCGGGGCAAGTTCTATAATGTCGATGATCCCAAAGACATGAACGCCGCTTTCCAGGACATCATCAATACCATCAGCTCGGCGGCGGACGCGGGCGGCGGCTCCAGGATCAGCACCAACGTCGCGCGGACCACGGACACGGGCGCCACGGCCTTCGTGGCCCGATTCAATGCCGACTGGAGCGGCACGTTGCAGGCGATCCCGCTCGATCCGACGAACGGCATTCTTAAGGAGGACGATACCTGGTGGGAGGCGGGAGTCTTGATCCCGCCGGGAAATCTGCAACCGCCAGCCGACTCGCGCAAAATCTTTACCCGCAACGGCGTCGTCTCCCAGGCTTTCGCCAGTTGCACTGGTGCCCTACAGACGGCGCTCAACCAAAGCACGAAAAAAGACCCAGTGACGGGAGCCGACGTAACTACCCCCGACACCCTCTGCCCGCAACGGTTGGCCTGGCTCCGCGGCTATATCGCCATCACCGGCATCGCCAGAACCTTCAATAACGTCACCGGCAAGTGGGAAGCCACCTACACGGCGCCCAATCATGGCTTTAGCGCGGGCAATGCCGTCACTGTGTCGGGGGTGACTCCGACCGCCTACCAGGGACAGAGCCTGACGATCCTGAGCACCCCCGCGCCCACCACCAACACCTTTACGGTCGCCTTGACCGTGGGCACGGACCCTGGCGCTTATGTTGCCGATGAGGACGACGACGACCCAAGCAATGACGATCGAGTCCGCTACGGCGCTTTCCGGGATCGGGCCCTTTCGGTTCTGGGCGATATCGTCCATTCCGGCACCACCTACGTCCACAAGGACAACTTCGGCTACGGCGGCGACCTTATCGAGGTGGGGGGCAAGGACAGCTATAAATCCTATGTCGATGGGAAAGCCAGTAACCCACCCGTGGTTTACGTCGGCGCCAACGACGGCATGTTGCACGCTTTCAACGCGGAAACCGACGTGGCGAACGGAGGCGGCAAGGAGTTGTTCGCCTATGTGCCGGCGGGGGTCTACCACAACCTGCACCGGCTAACCGATCCAGACTACGGCAAGTCCCACAAGTTTTTCGTGGACGGCACGCCGACCGTGGGAGATGCCTACCTCGGCGGTTGGAAGACCTATCTGGTCGGTGGTCTGCGGGCGGGCGGCAAGAGCATCTACGCCCTCGACATCTCCGACCCCACCAATTTTGGCGTCGCTAACGTCAAATGGGAATTCACCGACGCCACTGACCTGGGGCTCACCTTCGGTCAACCCCAGATCGCGGCGGTCAGCGACGACCAGTGGGCGGCCATTTTCGGCAACGGCTACAACAGTGATTCCGGCAAGGCGGTTCTGTACATCGTCGATCTTTCCTCGGGCGCAGAGATCAAGATTCCCGTCCCCACCAACAGCACGTCTTGCAGCAGCGCCCTGCCCGCGAATGGCCTGTCCACGCCGTTTGCGTTCGACAAAGACGGCAACGGGGTCGTGGACGTGATCTACGCCGGCGACTTGCTGGGCCACCTATGGCGATTCGACAAGTCGTCGGGTTCCTGGGATGTCGGCAACAATCGAAAGCCCTTGTTTATAGCCTGTAGCGACAGCGGCCAAGCGCAGTCCATTATCGCCCAGCCCAAGGCGGCGCTCATCAATAACAAAATAACGGTCTATGTTGGCACCGGTCGCTATCTGCTGGCCGATCCCACCGATCCGGCGAACCCGCTGAAAAACGACCTGATCAACACCGTCGTGCAAAGCTTCTACAGCATCGTGGACGAGAGCGACGATCCCGCCAAGAAAGGCACGGTCCCCCGTGACAAGCTGCTACCACAGACCATCACCCAGACGGACGCCCCGATCGGCCCGTACAGCGCCAGCAGAACCGTCAGCAACAACAGCGTCGACGACGACGACTACAACGGCCGCGATAAGGGCTGTTACCTGGACTTCAACACCACGCCGGGCGACCCCTCCGAGCGGATCACGTCGGGAGTGCTGATCAAGACCTTCACCACGGGTCTGGAGCCCCGGGTGATCTTCGTGACCTCGACCCCCACCAAGGATCCCTGTGAGAAGAGCGGCGACAGTTGGTTGATGGAATTGAACACCAGTTGTGGTCGTCTGGAAAACACGCCCTTCGGCACGGTCGACGATCAAGGGAACTTCCAGTCACTCAACGAGAGCGTCAGTATCAGCGGAATCAAGCTCGATACGCAGACTGGACAAACTGGCCTCGTCAACGAAATCACCTGGGTTGCTGGCCCCGCCGACAAGGGGGTCGCCTTCAAACTGTTGCCGGGTACGACGGGCAAGGTGGAGTCGGTCGCTCAATCCGATGACAAGGAAACTCTTGGCGGTCTTACTCCCAAGCGCATCTACTGGGAGCAAATCCAGTGAGAGCCAGCGTGATGAATGACCCATCGAGTCGCCGCTCGCTTCCATCCTCCGCCCCCCGAGGGGGGGAGGGTGGTGGAGGTGGACAGTGGAAATCGTTGCGCCGGGATCGCCGAAAAGCCGGCTTCACGCTGGTCGAACTGATGATCACCGTCGCCATCATCGGTATCTTGGCCGCCATCGCGCTGCCGAGCTATCTCCAATACGTCAGACGCGCCCACCGGGCCGAGGCCAAGGCGGCCCTGTTGAACGACGCGCAATTTTTGGAGCGGAATTTCACCGAAACCAACCGTTACGACCAAGACGCCGCCGGCGTCGCCATCACGGCCGCCTCCCTGCCCCACACCCAGTCCCCCGCCAATGGCGCCGCTGTTTACAACATCGGGCTGGTGGTGGCTCAAACCACCTACACCCTGAGCGCGACCGCCGTCGCCGGCGGCCCCATGGACGGACAAGTCTGCAACACGTTGGGACTCAACAACGTGGGCCAGAAGACGGCTGGATCCGACGACGTGGCGTATTGCTGGCAGAAATAGGCGATATAGCGCTCCTATCTGATTTGTGGAATCACCGTTTCAAACCACCCCGGCGCTACGCGCCACCCCTCCTTAGCCAAGGAGGGGAAATTCCACACCGGTATAGGAATGCTATAGATTGTCCTTCCATCACTCGGGCCGGCTCGCCGCCGGCCTTTTTTATGGGGATCGGGGCAGTGGATAGTAATGCAGACTTGCATTACTATGGCGGTATCAACAAGCCACGAGAGCCACGCCATGACCACGCTGACGGTGACGGCACGGGGACAGGTGACGTTCCGGAAAGAGGTGCTGCAACACCTCGGCATCAAGCCGGGAGATAAGATCGAACTGGATTTGCTGCCGGGCGGTCGCGGGATTCTCAAAGCGGCCCGGCCTACCGGAACCATCGACGGCTTCGTCGGATTGCTGGCGGGACGAACGCGGAAAGTCGCCACCCTCGAAGAAATCGACGAGGCGGCGGCGCAAGGTTGGGCAGGCCAGGAATGAGGGTCGCCGTCGATACGAACGTCCTGGTTCGCGCGGTCGTGCGCGACGATCCGGCGCAAGGGAGCATCGCCGCCCAGCTATTGACCGACGCCGAATTGATCGCCGTCGCGCTACCGTGTTTGTGTGAATTGGTGTGGGTGCTACGCCGGGTCTACGGCTTCCCGCCCGCCGATGCCGCCGCCGCGATTCGCGCCTTGCTGGCGGCGGCAAACGTGGAAACGAACCGGCCCGCCGTGGAAGCGGGTCTGTCGGTGCTCGAAGCAGGGGGCGATTTCGCCGATGGCGTGATTGCCTACGAAGGGAACTGGCTCGGCGGGAAAACCTTCGCGTCCTTCGACAAGAAGGCGGTCGCGCTGCTGGTGGCGCAGGGACAGTCCGCGCGCCTGTTGTGAGGCGCTGGCGGGATACCCGGTTTCCCGCCCTGTAGCGCCTGGCTCCCACGCTCCAGCGTGGGAGCCCCGTCGCCCTGCCACAACCGCACGAGAAACCCGGCCGGAAAGGCAACGGGGTCGGAACCCGCGCGGGTACGGGGCAGGGAGGAGCGTGAGAGCCAGACCACGAGTAGCGCCTGGCTCCCACGCTCCGGTGTGGGAATGCGGTCCAAACCGCTCCAGCGGCCCGAGTCCTATGAAATCGCGACGCTGGAGCGTCCGAACGTGCTCCCACGCTGGAGCGTGGGAGCCAGACCAGGCGCTGGCGGGATACCCGGTTTCCCGCCCTGTAGCGCCTGGCTCCCACGCTCCGGCGTGGGAGCCCCGTTCCGCTCCTTGGCCACGGCGTCGGTTTTGCTATATAGCACTCCTATACCGGTTGTGGAATTTCCCCTCCTTGGCTAAGGAGGGGTGGCGCGTAGCGCCGGGGTGGTTTGAAAACAGCGCCTCCACAAGTCAGATAGGAGCGCTATAAGCCGCGGCGTCCGCCAGCAACTCCCCGCGGCCAAACCGCACCAGCGCTCCGATCCGCCGTTCCTCCAGGGAATCCCATTCGAACAGCGCCAGGGTTTCGCCCGGCTCCGGCGAATCCGCGTCGAGCTTGACGCCGAGCCGGTCGAGCCGCAGGGACAGCGGGTGAAGATGCAGATACGGTTCCGGCTGGCCGACGATCCGCCGGATCTGCTCCAGATAATCATCCAGCGTGGTCAATGGCTTGCGGGCGTCGGTCAAATCCGCCTCGGTCTGGGCCAGCCGCTGCTCCAGGACCGCCAATCGGCGCTCGTCGGCGTCGGCGCTCGACAGCAGCGGTCGCAATCCCCGGGCCTGACCCCGCAAGGCCTGCAACTGCGCCCGCAACTGCCGCCGCTGCTCCTCCAACGCATCGCGCCGCACCCGTAGTTCGCCGATGTGCTCCCGCGCCCGACTCGCCAGAAATATCAGCATCCGCTGTCGCAGATTCTGGCGTAGCTCGGTTTCGCTGGCGGCGGGAAAATGCAGCCGGTGTTCCGAAAAGCTGACCCGAGTCTGACGCACCTCGCGCACGAGCATGTCGCCCGCCAGCGCCGCGCCAAAGGTCTCGGTTTCCCGCTTGACCATCAGCATCAGAGCGAAACATTCCGCTGGCGGGTTGCCCTGCTGGAAGAATTCCCGCACCGACCGGGACTGGCTCAAGGTGGTTCGCAGGTCGGTCACCGTCGCGAAAAAGGCATTGACCCGCGGGTCGCTGGCCCAGGCGCGCGCGCTCAAGGTCAGCGCCGGCGGCAATTGCCGGGTCAGTTGGTGGCAATGGGTCAGCGCGGCGGCCACCGCGTCCACCAGCTTGTCGGCGTAGTCGCCCACCAGCCGGATGCGGGGCTCGCTGGCGTCCACCACCTGCTCGATGGCGTCCCGCAGCGCCGCCAGCCGTTCCTGATGGCGCCGGCGCTCGGCCAACTGCTGCTGGGCGAACGTCGCGATGCCGTCGAACAGGTGGTGCAGAAAGCCGGAACCGTTCGCCATGCGTCGATCCTCCCCGCCGCCGGACCCGACCCGTTCAGGACAACCACGCCAACCGCTGGCGCAGCGGGCTGGCTCGGGGAAAGTGGGCGCGGAGAAAATCCATCTGGTCGGCCAACACCCGCCGGCCCTGCAAAAAAACGTATTCCGCGTGATTGGGCGTGAACGGAATCGCCAGCAACTGCATCCCGGCCTGTTCCGGGGTTTTGCCGCCCTTGGCGTGATTACAAGGCTTGCAGGCGGTGACCACGTTGTTCCAGCGATCGCCGCCGCCCTGCACCAGCGGCCGGACGTGGTCGCGGGACAGGTCCCGGAACGGGAGTGTTTCGCCGCAATACAAACAGGTGTTGCAGTCGCGCCGGAACAGCGCGGCGTTGGAGAGCGGCGGCGCGTAGTCCTGGCGGGAGCGCAGCCGCGCGTAGGTCCCGCCCTGGGTGGCGATGATGGAATTCACCGTGACGGCGCTACGCCGGCCGTTGCGGGCGTTGACGCCCCCGCGCACCGTGTACAGGATCATGCCGCAGGTGTACGCCACCTGGCCGGCGTGGTACAAACGCACCGCCTGCTGGTAGTCGATCCACTCCAACGGCATTCCCGTGATGTCCGCGCGCAGAATCTGCTGCTCCAGTCCGTACATGCTTCACCCGTGCCCGTGGTCCATTGCTCGACGACTGTTCGACAATGCGTATTGTCGCATGACCGACGCGACCTTGCGCCAACATTGGCCCCGGACCCGCGCGCGTTCCGCGAACCGCCGCCCGCCCGAAACGCGCCATGGCAATTCGGCCCATGCCTTTTATACTGTTGGCAGTGTAGGCTACTCTATGATTTAGGAGTATCGCGCGCCTTCCCGCCGCCGGCGCGCGCATCCCCTAAAAAAAGCTGGCGTTACCCCCCACAGGCTTGATAAAAGCCTTTTTTCGCGCCCATTTCCGGGTCGGCGGGACCCGGTGGAATCACAATCAGGAGGACAACAACATGCCTGCTCGTATGGCCGTCCCGAAGGAAATCGTTTCGGGCGAACGCCGGGTCGCCCTGGACCCGACCATGGCCGAGCGTTTCGTCAAGCTCGGCGTGGAAATGCTGGTGGAAAAAGGCGCCGGGCTCAGCGCCTTTTTTCCCGATGAAACGTACAGTAAAGGCAGCCGGCTGATCGACGACGCCAAGGCGCTCTACGCCGAGGCGGACGTGGTCTTCAAGGTCCAGGCGCCGACCCTGGAAGAAGTGGAGCTGCTTCGGGAGGGCTCGACCCTGCTGGCCGTTTTGCAGCCGCATCGCAACCTGGAAATGGTCAAGCGGTTGCGCGACAAGAAGATCACCAGCTTTGCGATGGAACTGATCCCGCGCATCTCTCGCGCTCAGTCCATGGACGTGCTGTCCTCGCAGGCGGCGGTCGCCGGCTACAAGGTGGCGCTGCTGGCAGCGAATCTGTGCAGTGGCTTTTTCCCGATGCTGACCACCGCCGCCGGCACCATCCGTCCCTCCAAGGTGGTCATCGTCGGCGCGGGCGTGGCCGGCTTGCAGGCCATCGCCACCTGCCGCCGGCTGGGCGCGATGGTGGAAGCCTACGATGTCCGCCCAGCCGCCCGGCAGGAAATCGAATCGCTCGGGGCCAAGATGATCGACACCGGGGTCAGCGCCGCCAGCGAAGGCGGCTACGCCCGCGAGTTGACGGCGGAAGAGAAGCAGAAGCAGGCCGACGTGCTGGCCAAGCACATCGCCGCCGCCAACGCGGTCATCACCACCGCCGCCATTCCGGGCCGGGCCGCGCCGAAGATCGTCACCGCCGCCATGGTCGAGGGCATGAAGCGCGGCGCGGTGATCGTGGACCTGGCGGCGGAGTCCGGCGGCAACTGCGAGCTGACTCGCCCCGGCGAGACCTACGAGCACAACGGCGTGGTCGTCGCCGGCCCGCTCAACATTCCCAGCAGCTTCCCGGTTCCGGCCAGCGAGATGTACGCCAAAAATCTGTTCAACTTCCTGTCGCCGATGATCAAGGACGGCAACCTGAACCTGGACTGGAACGACGAGGTGATCGCCAAGAGCGCGCTGACCCGCGACGGCCAAATCGTCCACGAACCCACCAGCAAGCTGGTATAACCACAAGACCGGAGAAGCGTTATGGAAGCAGTGGTTGCCTTTTTCTCCCCCATTTACATCCTGATGCTGGCCGCCATTCTCGGCTACGAAATCATCAGCCGGGTTCCCGTCATCCTGCACACGCCGCTGATGTCCGGCACCAACTTCGTCCACGGCATCGTGCTGGTCGGCGCGATGGTGGCCCTGGGCCAAGCCAGCACCCCGCTGGAACAGGCCATCGGTTTCCTCGGCGTGCTGCTGGGGGCCGGCAACGCGGTGGGCGGCTATTTCGTCACCGAGCGAATGCTGGAAATGTTCAAGAGCAGCAAGGCAAAGGGGAATTAAGCCATGGGCTACCTGATCGAAACGGTCTATTTCCTGACGGCGATCCTGTTCATCCTCGGCCTCAAGCGGATGTCGCACCCGACCACCGCCCGCAGCGGCATCGTCTGGGCCGGCTACGGCATGGTGCTGGCGACGCTGGTGAGTTTCGCCCATCCGCAAATCACCGCCCACGTCAGCGTCGCCAACTACGTGCTGATGCTGATCGCCATCGCCATCGGCGGCGTCATTGCCTGGGCGGGCGCCAAACGGGTGCCGATGACCGCGATGCCGCAGATGATCGCCATCTACAACGGCATGGGCGGCGGCGCGGCGGCGGCCATCGCGGCGGTGGAATTGCTCAAGGATCACAGCGCGCATCCGCTGACCCTGGACATCCTGCTGATGGCGGTGGCCGGCGCCCTGATCGGCGCGGTGGCCTTCTCCGGCTCAGTGGTCGCGTTCGGCAAGTTGCAGGAACTCAAATTCTTCAAGGATGACGCCAAGTTCCGCTTCGCCGGCCAGCAGAAAATCAACGCGGCGATCTTCGGCGCGGCGGTGGTGCTGGGCCTGATCATCGCCCTGAACCACAGCACCAGCGGCCTGCTGATCACGCTGTTCTTCCTGCTGGGGCTGGCCTTCGGCGCGATGATGGCCTTGCCCATCGGCGGCGCCGACATGCCGGTGGTGATCTCGCTGTTCAACGCCTTCACCGGACTGGCGGTGGCGCTGGAAGGCTATGTGCTGGGCAACTCGGCGATGATCATCGCCGGCATCATCGTCGGGTCGTCGGGTACGCTGCTCACCCTGATGATGGCCAAGGCGATGAACCGCTCGGTGTCGAACGTGCTGTTCAGCAACTGGGCGGCGCTGGGCAGCGGCGAGGCGCAGGCCGTCACCGGCAGCCTCAAGCCGATGGAACCGCCGGACGCGGCGATTCAGATGGCCTACGCCGCCAAGGTGATCATCGTGCCCGGCTACGGCATGGCGGTGGCGCAAGCCCAGCACAAGATCTGGGAAATGTGCAAGCTGCTGATCGAGCGGGGCGCGACCGTCAAGTTCGCCATTCACCCGGTCGCGGGTCGGATGCCCGGCCACATGAACGTGTTGCTGGCCGAGGCCGGCGTGCCTTACGATCTGATCTTCGACATGGAGGAGATCAACGAAGAGTTTCCGACCGCCGACGTGGCGCTGGTGATCGGGGCCAACGACGTGGTCAACCCGGCGGCGCGCAACGACAAGTCCAGCCCGATCTACGGCATGCCGATCCTGAACGTCGATCATGCCAAGAACGTGCAGGTGATCAAGCGCGGCAAGGGCGTCGGCTTCGCCGGCATCGAGAACGCGCTGTTCTTCGCCGACAACACCCGGATGGTGTACGGCGACGCGCAGAAGGTCGCGGCGGGGCTGATCCAGGGCATCAAGGATCTCGGCTAGAACCCGCCCCAGCCGGCAAAAACCGAAGGCGGCCCGCGGGCCGCCTTTTTTCATGCGAGTTGCGCTATTCTCGTTTGGTATCCTCAACCGATGGAGAGACCGTCATGCATCGCATTTTGCTATCCGGACTGCGCGGCGGCGTGCTGTGGGCGCTGGCCGGCGCTGGTGTCGCGCAGGAAATCGGTAGCGTGGATACCGGGTTTCAATGGCTGGGTCCCAATCACAAGATCGTGATCGAGGCTTTCGACGATCCCAAGATCGCCGGGGTGACCTGCTACGTCAGCCGTTCCCAGACCGGCGGCATCAAGGGCGGGCTGGGACTGGCCGAGGACACCTCCGATGCGTCCATCGCCTGCCGTCAGGTGGGACCGATCACGATCAAGGAGAAGTTTAAGGACGGCGAGGAGGTATTCACCGAGCGCCGCTCCCTGCTGTTCAAAAAAATGCGGGTGGCGCGCTTCCTGGACCCGCCGCGCAACACCCTGGTGTATCTGGTCTACAGCGACAAGCTGATCGAAGGCTCGCCGAAAAACTCGATCACGGCGGTGCCGATCATGCCCTGGACCGGCTCGCCGCCCAAGACTGCGCCCTAGCGGACCACCGCAAAAGTTTTGACGGGTTATTCTCGTTATTCTCGTTCCCACGCTCCAGCGTCACTGCCGTATTCTCGTTCCCACGCTCCAGCGTGGGAATGCGTCCGGAACCGCTCCAGCGGCCCGCCACGCCGGAGCAGCGCTGGAACGGGGCTCCCACGCTGGAGCATGGGAGCCAGACCCTACCTATACAGCGCACGCCCCTATTCCGCCCCACGAAATTCACCGGGAATCGGGATAGCTACTTGCCGGTTTCCCCCACGACCCGACTGGCGGCCAGCAGCATCACCTTGGACAGGCGGGTGCGCTGATCGGCGGTCAGCTTGGTCTTGTTGGCCACCATCAGCCCACGGGTGCAGATGGTGGCCACCGTGGTGTCGAAGCCCCACTTCTTCTCAGCCACGGTCACGTTCTCGAAAGTGTATACCGCGCTGCCATCCGGCAGCTTGTCGTTCAGATCCCAGTCCTTGACCGGAACCAGCCGGAAATCCTTGGGATTCTCCAGCACCACCTGCATCTCGGTGGACTTGGCCATCGGCTTCTGCACCACCATCGCCGCCTGAATCTTGCTGGCCTTGCCGCCGCTCTTGATCTGCAACAGCGCCTCGGCGCCGTCCACGAAGGCCGGGGCGGTATTCTTGAACGCCGGCTCCAGCGCGGTCATATATTCCCAGGTCACCGCCACCCCGCTGTTGGGCGACTGCACCGCGATGAGGCGGCCCTTGGCGTCCTGCAAATCGCTGTCGCTGCGAATGTCGCTGTCCTTGCCGGTGACGATGAACACGCATTCCTTGCCGATCTCGCCCAGACTGATGAACCGGTCGGCGAAGCCGGGGTGATTTCTGAGGTAATACCGCAAGGCGTCGGCCTGGGTCAGCCCCACGCTGACCGGGTTTTGGGGATCGTCGAGGCGGGCGAGGTTCTCGACCGAGCCGGCACTGGTCAGCACCTGCGCGGGTTGATCCTGCTCGGCCAGCACGCTCTTCAGCCGCTCGCCGATGGTGTGGTAACCGCCGCCACTCTTGCCGGTGCTGATGGCGATGGGTGGGTCGGCGGCTTGCGCCAGACCGACGGCGAGCAGGAGTGCGCAGGACCCTGCCAATTTGAGATTCATGTCAATTTCCCCTGGTGATGGCGATTCAATACAGTTTAGCCGCGCCCGGCGGTCGCGTCTTGAAGCGTTTGTAGGCCCACAGGTATTGGGCCGGCAAGGTCCGAACCGCCGCTTCCACGCCCCGGTTCAGGGCCGCCGCCGAGGCGTCCAGCGACGCGGCGGTGGTTACTTCCGGCAAGGCCCGCAGATGCAGCGCATAACCCCGACCACGGGGCAGGCGCTCGGCCCAGGTCAGGAACACCGGAACCCCGGTTTTCAGCGCCAGCCGCGACACCAGGGTCATGGTGCTGGCGGCGATGCCGAAGAACGGCGCGAACACGCCGCCCTCGTCGCCAGGATCCTGATCGGGGAGGATGCCGAGAATTTCGCCGTGGCGCAGGGAGGTCAACAGGGCGCGCACGCCGCGGGCGTCGGTGGCGACCACCTGGCCGCCGAGCCGACCACGCCCCCGAACGCTGAGTTCGTCCAGTCCCAGCCGGCTGGGGCGGTAGAGGATGGTCAGCGGATAACGGCTGGAATAGTACAGGCCCGCCATTTCCCAAGCCCCCAGGTGCGGCGTGAGCAGGATCGCCCCCCGCTTGCGCCGCGCGGCCTCGGCCAACGCCTCCTCGCCCGCCGCCGAACCTTGCGCCAGCGCCAGCACCCGCTCCCCGCGCCACAGCCACAGTGGTCCCAGCTCCAGCAACAGTTTGCCGGTTTCCATCAGGTTATCGCGGAGCAATCGGTCGCGGGCGACGGCCGTCATTTCGGGAAACGCCAGGGCCAGATTGCGGGCGGCGACGCGCCGCGCCGGGTTGGGAATCCGCCCCAGCAGCCAGCCCAGCGCCGCGCCGCTGGCGTGCGCGACCGGCAGCGACAACCGGGCGGTCAGGCGCAACAAACCGGTCAGCAACGCCTGCCGGTTCATGGGTCGAACTCGAGCTCCCCGGAATAATCACGGGCCAGCACGGCCCGCGCCGGTTCCAGTTGCGCGGCGGGAACCTGGAGTTCGATGCCGTCGGCGACAATGCCCAGCGCCAGCAGCGAATGATCGGCCAGCCGGCAGGAAACGCCTTCGGCCAGCAGGCGGCCACTGGCGATCTCCGCCGCCGACAGCGCGTCGAACACGGCCAGCGTGACCCAGGACCCGCTCATGGCTTGGGCTGATCCGGTTCGGCGTCGAAATCGAAGTCGGGCTTGGGCGGATTGCCGTCGTAGACCAGATTGCGCCGCTGTTGCAAATAGGCGCCGCGCTGGAAGGAATAAGGATCGATCTGCTCGTCGGCCAGCGCGCGCTCGATTCGCAACAGGCTGGACCGCCGGTTGATCAGATCCAGCCCCCACAAGCCCCAGGCGACCGCATCGGAATCCGTCGCCCAGGTGATGGGATTGGTGAAGAAATTACCCGCCAGACCGAAACTGTCGCGCACCGTACTCGGCCCCAGCAGGGGCAGCACCAGGTAATAGCCCTCGCCGATTCCCCAGTAGCCCAGGGTCTGGCCAAAATCCTCGTCATGCTTGGGCAGTTCCATGCGGCTGGCGACATCGAACAAGCCCGCCACGCCGAAGGTGGTGTTAAACACGATGCGGCTGCTGTCCATCGCCGCCAGATGCAGCTTGAATTGCAGCAAGTCGTTAACCAGAACCACCACGTCGTTCAGGTTGCTGAAAAAGTTGCCGATGCTGGTCGTCACCGGTTCGGGCAGCACGCGGCGATAAACCTTGGCGACCGGTTTGAAGAGGGCTTTATCCACCGCGTCGTTGAACGCAAACATAGCGCGGTTATAGCTTTCCAGCGAATCGGTATCGTCGCCGGGGAGTTCGTGGGTCGACGCGCAACCGACCAGCAAAGCGATAGCGGCGGTCGTCGAAAAGCAGCGACGGAACATGTTCGTGATCTCGAGGGCAGCGGGGCGAGAGTGAAATGACCTGGGGGATTGCCGCATTAATTTTGACAGGTCGTGGTCTCGTTCCCACGCTGGAGCGTGGGAACGAGACCCGATCAACGCTTTTGCGGCAACCTGCGAATGCAATTTTACTCCAACCGCCAGCGCCGCGCAGGGCGGGCTGTCAGGTTTTCTCGCGCAGCAGCAACTGGGCGATCAGAATCAGGATCAAGGTCACGCCCAGCATGATCGTGCATAGGGCGTTGATTTCCGGCGTCACGCCCAGCCGCACCATCGAATAGATCCTCAGCGGCAGGATTTCAAAGGTGGGGCCGGTGACGAAGAAGCTGACCATCACATCATCCATGGATAACGTGAAGCTCAGCAGCCAGCCGGCCGCCACCGCCGGCATCAACAGCGGCAGGACGATGCGGCGCACGGTCTGAAACTCGGTGGCGCCCAGATCCTGGGCGGCCTCGAGCAAATGCCGGTCGAAGCCGCTGATCCGGCTCGACACCGTCACCACCACGAACGGGATATTGAAGGTGATGTGCGCCAGCAGCAGGGTCCAGAATCCCAGGGGCAGGCTCAGGCTGGCGAACAGGATCAACAGCGCGATGCCCATGACGATGTCCGGCGTCATCATCAACACGAAAATCAGGCTCTGAAGCAACGGCTTACCGAAGAATTCGTAGCGATATAACGCCACCGCCGCCAGCGCGCCGATCCCAGTCGCCACGGTCGCCGACAGCGCGGCGATCAGGACCGAGTTCAGCGCCGCCCGTAACAGATCGGGATCGTCGAACAGGTTCCGGTACCACGCCCAAGTCATGCCCCGCCATTCCAACGAGTATTTGGCGTCGTTGAAGGAATAGACGATCAGCACCAGAATCGGCAGGTACAGAAAGCCGTAAATCAGGATCAGGTAAGCGATTCGGGCGGCGTTGCGCGGGCTCACGGCAACGCTCCCCGACCGGCGCGGCGGGAACTGAGATAATAGGCCCACAGCAGCAGGCCCATCAGCCCGGTCAACAGGACGCTGGCCGCCGCGCCGAACGGCCAGTCGCGGGCGGACAGAAACTGGTCGCGGATCAGGTTGCCAACCAGCATCGTCTTGGCTCCGCCCAGCAGATCGGCGACATAGAACATCCCCAGTCCCGGCAGGAAGGTCAACATGCAACCAGCGACGACCCCCGGCAGCGTCAGCGGCAGGATGATCCGCCGGAAGATGGTGATCCAACCGGCGCCAAGATCGCGGGCGGCTTCGATCAATCGGCGATCCAGCTTCTCCAGCGCGGCGTACAGCGGCAGGATCATGAACGGCAGCAGCGCGTAGAGCATCCCCGCGATCACTGCCGGTTCGGTGTAGAGCAATTCGAGCGGCTCGGCGATCAGCCCCAGCCCCAGCAGGATTTGATTCAACCAGCCGTTGGTCTGAAGGAGGATGACCATGGCGTAGGTCCGCACCAGCGAGCTGGTCCAGAACGGGATGATGACCAGCAGTAACAGCACGGGCCGCCAGCGCACCGGCATCCGAGTCAGCAGGTAGGCGAACGGATAGCCCAGCAGCAGACATAGCGCCGTGGTCGCCGCCGCCAGCCCCAGCGAATCCAGCAGCACGCCCAGATACAGCGGGTCCAGCAGTCGCCGATAGCTGTCCAGGGTAAAGGCGAAAGCAACGAACTCGTCGCTGCCCCGCTCCAGCACGCTGGCGATGACCACCAGCAGGTTCGGCAACAGCGCGAAGGCCGTTAGCCAGAAATAAATCGCGCCGACGGCGAGGAGTTTAAACGGTTCCCTGATTCTCATTGGGACAGGATGGCCTTGCGCCTTGCGCCTCATTCTTCATGGGGCAGGATCGTCTCCCAGTCATGCACCCAGTCCACGAACACCCGTTCGCCTTCGCGGAAATCCAGATTCACGATGGCCTGGTCATCCTCATTGAAAAACTGGGTGGTGGACAGCACGTCGCCGCTGTCCAGACGAATGACCAAATCCACCGTGCTGCCCTTGTAGACCACGCCCTCCACCACCGCCGGGAACAAGGCGGCGCGTTCCTCGGCGCTGCCCTCGCATTCGCGCCAGATACGCACATCTTCCGGGCGAATCAACACGTTGACCCGGTCGCCGACGCCAAAGACATAGGGAGACTTGAGATTAACCACCCGGTCGTGCAGGCGGATGTCGTAGCGCGGCGGCGCGGCGGCCACCACCCGACCGGGCAGGTTGTTGATTTCGCCGACGAAGCGGGCGACGAACAAATTTTCGGGCGCTTCGTAAATCTGGCGGGGCGCGCCGAATTGCTCGATTCGGCCAGCGTTCATCACCGCCACCCGATCGGACATCGACAGCGCTTCTTCCTGGTCGTGGGTCACGAAGATGAAGGTGATCCCCAATCGGCGTTGCAACTGCTTGAGTTCGAGTTGCATCGCCTTGCGCAGCTTGTAATCCAGGGCGCTCAGCGGCTCGTCCAGCAACAACACCCGCGGTTGGTTGACCACCGCCCGGGCAATCGCCACCCGCTGCTGCTGGCCGCCGGACAGTTGTCCCGGTTTGCGCCCGGCGAAGTCTTCCAGCTTGACCATCCGCAGCGTATCCATGACTCGTTCCCGCAGCGCCTCGCCCCGAATCCGCTTCAGCCGGGGACCGAACGCCACGTTCTCAAATACGGTCAAATGCGGAAACAGCGCGTAGCTTTGAAAGACGGTGTTGACGTGGCGCTGCTCGGGCGGCAGGGTTCGCATGTCCTGGCCGCCGATCAAAATCTCGCCGCCATCCGCGGGTTCGAACCCCGCCAGCAGCCGCAGGATCGTGGTCTTGCCGCACCCGGAAGGCCCCAGCAGGGTCAGGAACTCCCCCGCTCGCACCTGCAAATTGATGTTGCGCAGCACCGCATGGGCCGCGTAGGCCTTGGAAACATTCCGCAGTTCGATCACCCACTCGTTCATAAGGCCCTGCGATTATAGCTATGGAAACGGACCCGGACGGATTAAGGCGCCGTCATGCTGTCATAGGGATCACTACGCCACAAACGACGCCCCCCAGCCCGGCGCGTGGCTATAATACCGAAAACCCGTTCCATCCTTCCCGTCCGGGAAGAAAGGATTGCTCATGCATCCCGCTCACTCCAGAGATCCCTGGCAATGCCTGGACCAGCTCAACCGGATCGGCATCGCGCTGTCCCGGGAACGGGATACCCCGAAGCTGCTGGAAACCATCCTGACTGCGGCCAAAAGTCTGCTGAACGCCGACGGCGGCACCCTGTACCGGCTGGACGAAGAGCATCGGCAACTTCACTTTGAGGTGCTGCGCAACGACTCGCTACAGCTTCATCGGGGCGGAACCTCCGACGCACCCATCCCCTTCCCGCCGATTCCCCTGTACGACACGACCGGCCAGCCCAACAACAACATGGTGGTCACCTATGCCGTGCTGAACGATACGACGGTCGTAATCGATGACGCTTACGCAGACCAGGATTTCGATTTCTCCGGCACGCGCCGTTTCGACCAAAAGACCGGTTACCGCTCCCGCTCCTTCCTGACCGTGCCGATGAAGAATCACGAAGGCCGGATCATCGGCGTGTTCCAACTGATCAACGCCCTCGATCCGGAAACCGGACAGGTGCGCACGTTCTCGTCGGCGGACCGGCAACTGGCGGAATCGCTGGCTTCTCAGGCGGCCATCACCCTGACCAACCATCAGTTGATCGCCCAGCTCCAAAGCCTGTTCGAGTCGCTGATCGAACTGATCAACACCGCCATCGACCATAAATCCCCCTACACCGGCGCCCACTGCCAGCGGGTGCCGATTCTGACCATGATGATCGCCGAGGCGGCCCGCCGCTCCGACCGGGGACGGCTCAAGGATTTTCGCCCCACGCCCGAGGAACTGTACGAAATCAAGATTGCTGGCCTGTTACACGACTGCGGCAAGATCACCACACCGGTGCATGTGGTGGACAAGGCGACCAAGCTGGAAACCCTGTTCGACCGTATCGCCCTGGTGGACACCCGTTTCGAGGTGCTCAAGCGCGACGCTGAGATCGCCTTGCTGACCGACAAGCTGGCGGCGCTGGAGCGCGGCGACGCGGCGGCGATTCCGGCGCTGGAGCAGCGGTTTCGCCAGCGACTGGCCGAACTGGACAGTGACCGGGAACACCTGCGCCACTGCAACGCCGGCGGCGAGTTCATGCGGCCCGAGGCTCAGGAACGGGTCCGGCGCATCGCCGCCTACCGCTGGATCGGGGCGGATGGCCAGGAAAGCGATTTTCTATCCGAAGACGAGGCGCGCAACCTCTGTATCGCCAAGGGTACCCTGAATCCGGACGAACGCATCGTCATCGAAGAACACGTCGCGCTGACCCTGCGGATGCTGAACACCCTGCCCTGGCCTAACACGCTGCGCAACGTACCCGAATACGCCGGCTGTCATCACGAACAACTCGACGGTCGCGGCTACCATCGCGGCCTGAGCGAAGCGGAATTGCCCACGCCCGCCCGCATTATCTGCCTGGCCGACGTGTTCGAGGCCCTAACCGCCAGCGACCGGCCCTACAAGGCCGGCAAGTCGCTGAGCGAAGTGATGAATATTCTCGGCCAGATGGTTCGGGATCATCGGATCGATCCCGATCTGTTCGATATCTTCGTCCGCGACGGCATCTGGCTCGATTATGCGCGACGGCATTTGCGGCCCGAGCAGATCGATGAGGTGGACGTGAGCCGGATCCCGGGTTATGTCTCCTAACGGCCCGTGGTCGACGGCGATCGGCCCGTGGCATCCCAAGATGCCCGCGCCATTCGACGCTACCCCCTGGAGTCGCCTTGATGGGTAAAGCCACGCGCCGCTTCTTCCACGCGCGCCTGCTGCTCGGCGGCCTGTTAGGACTGGCGCCCATGCCGGCGCCCGCGGCCAAGCTCGATGCCGAGGAATTCGCCGTGCCGTTGCAGGTAACCGCCGCGCCCAGCCTGCCACGGCGCAATCCCGGTCGGGTGCGCGCGGCCAGGGACGTGATGACCGGGGAAACGGCGCTCCACGCCAAAACCGCTCAGGACGCCATTGCCGCTGCGGTCGGGCAGCGCGCCGCCGGTTGCTGGCTGATCCGCTTCGGCGGCGCTGGCTTCGGTTGGGTAGCGACCGGGACGGCCGAACACGCGACCGCCACCCCTTCGAGCGCAGCCCAACGGACTTCATTCGAGACGCGCTTCAAGGCGTTCGTGGATGCGCGAACCCGGTTGACGGGATGCTTGCGGGCGCTTTCGCCGGAAGCCCGGCGGCGCGTGACCGGGAATTTGGAGCAAAACGACGCCCTCCGGCTGGCGCTGATCAATCTGGCCGCCAACGACCAGGAGCGCCACGAGCAGGCGCTCGGCATTCTGGCGCGCGGCTTTGTCGCCTACACGGTCGAGGATGATCCGGCTGGCCACGCGATCCGCGTCCATCTGGTGACTACGCCCAAAACCGCTACCCGGCTGACGCGGCCCACCGCCAGCACCATGGAGGCAACCTCGCTGCGGGAAGGTCTCCGGCAGACCCAGGCCGAGGTCGAAAGCGGGTTGATTCCCCCGGTCGGCAACCGGATCATCGTGGTCAACGCCACCGGCGA
>WBUJ01000058.1 GCA_008933795.1 Candidatus Contendibacter sp.
GGGATGAAACGGTTGCGGCGGATTCGGCGGCGGCCGGGGGATGCGTCGCGCTCAGCCGCGCGGCGGGCGCAGCCGGCGGTAGAGATCATAGGTCTGCTGGGCGATGCTCCGCCAACTGTAGTGGCGCTCGACTCGGTCGCGGCCAGCCTGGCCCATCCGCTCGCACAGCGCGGGGTCGGCGGCGAGGCGGTTGATCGCGTCGGCCAACCCGTGCTCGAACCGGGCGGGAGCAACGGGATCGTGCGGCGGTTCCAGCGACAAGTGCGGGTCCACCAGAAAGCCAGTTTCGCCGTCCACCACCACCTCGCAGATGCCACCGACCGCGCTGCCCACCACCGGTGTGCCGCAGGCCATCGCCTCCAGGTTGATGATGCCGAACGGTTCGTAGATCGAGGGGCAGCAGAAAATGGCGGCGTGCGAGTACAAGGCGATGGTGGTCTGACGCGATACCATCTTGGGAATCCAGATGATGCCAGACCGGTGAGTTTGCAGTTCCTGCACCATGTCTTCCATCTCGCGCTGCATCATCAGCGTGTCGGCGTCGCCGGCGCACAGCACGACTTGCAGCTCCGGGTCCAGATGCGGGATGGCTTGCAGCAGGTAATACAGCCCTTTCTGTCGGGTCATCCGGCCGACGAACAGCACGTAGGGGCGCTTGGGGTCGATGCCAAACTGGGCGATGGCGTCGGGATCTTGGACCGGATGGTACTCCTCGGTATCGATGCCGTTGGGGATGACCATCACCCGCGTGGGTTCGACGTCGAACAGCCGCAAAATGTCGTCGCGGGTGCTGCGCGAGACGGCGATGATGGCGTCGGCCGTCTCCAGGGCGGTCTTTTCGATCCAGCGGGACAGGTCGTAGCCCGGGCCGAGCTGATCGCGCTTCCAGGGGCGCAGCGGTTCCAGCGAATGGACGGTGATCACCATCGGGATGTTGTAGAGAATCTTGGCGAGGATGCCGCTGAAATGGGCGTACCAAGTATGGCAGTGGATGATTTCGGCGTTGCCTTCCAGATCGCTGATGCCCTGGCCGACGAAGGCCAGACAGGTGCTGAGAGCCTTGAGCGGCGAGACGAAGGATTGCGGGCAGCCGGCGAAATGGGTGGTGTCCATTTTGATGCCGCGCACGTGCAACTGGCCATCGTCGATCGTCTGATCGTGGAAGCTGCGTACCTCGACCGGGGTCAGTTTGGCCAGTTCGCGCGACAGATATTCGACGTGAACTCCCGCGCCGCCGTAGACGTAAGGAGGATATTCGTTGGTGGTGAGCAGGACGCGCATTGTTGTTGTGCTCCCTTGGCCGGGTCAGCGGCAGTGAGGTGAACGGATTCCGATGGGGCGTCCAGTCGGAAGAACCTGGGACGAAGCATTATGCCAAGCGGCGCGCGGTTTTTGGAAGGGCGGGGCGCTTTGCTCAGAACGCCGCCGCCAATTCGCGAACCTGATCCAGCATCGCCCGCCGCTCGGCGGGGGCGACGGTGGTGACCTGGTAGAACGCCCGATAGGCGACGTTGCCAATTCCGCAGGCTCCGAGCACGCCCTCGACTATCGGCCGCGCCAACAGTTCGCGCCAACGTTCGCGCTGATAGGTCGCTTCGTCGCCGCCCAGGGTATTGACGATCAGCGCCCGCTCGTGGGTCAGCAGGCCCCGCATCCCCTCGGGACCAAAGTCGAAGGCGAACTTGCGGGTGAACACTCGATCGATCCAGCCCTTGAGAATGGCCGGTGGGCCGAACCACCAGATCGGGTAGACGAACACCAGTCCCCGCGCCCAGCGGATGGCGTCCTGTTCCCGGCGGGTATCCACCGGCAAATCGCCGCGCCAGTTGCGCAAGAGATCCTCGCCGTCCAGCGCCGCCCGAAAGTGCATCTGGTACAAGTCATGGATGCGGGTGGCGTGGCCGCGCTCGCGCAAGGTGGCGTCCGCTGCCTCCAAAATGGCTCGGTTGAAGCTGCGCGGGTTGGGGTGGGCGTAAACGAGCAAAACGTTCATGCCGTTCAAGCCACCCGCGCGACGAACTCGCGATCGGCGAGACCGAGGACCAGTTGGTCGCCGGATTGCAACGGTCCAACCCCGGCCGGGGTGCCGGTCAACACCACGTCGCCCGGTTGCAGGGTGAAGTGCGTGGAGATGTAGGCCACGAGCTCGAAAATGCCGATCATCATCAGCCGGGTGTTGCCCTGTTGGCGTGGTTCGCCGTTGATCCGCAGCGTTAGATCGGTGGCCTGGGGATCGGCCAGCGCTCCGGGTTTGACGAACGGCGACAGCGGACAGGAGCCGTCGAACGCCTTGGCGGTTTCCCAGGGGTGGCCCTTCTTCTTCAGTTCGTTCTGCAAGTCGCGCAGGGTCAGGTCCAGGGCGATGCCGTACCCAACCACGGCATTTTGGGCGGTCGCGGCATCAGCGTCGCGTAGCGCCCGGCCCACCAGCACCGCCAGCTCCACTTCGTGATGGCATTCGCCCTGACCCACCGGCAGACGGATCGGTTCGTCCAAGCCGAGCAGTGCGGTAGCCGGTTTCATGAACAGGATCGGGGTTTCCGGGACGGCGTTGTTCAGTTCGCGGATGTGGTCGAGATAGTTGCGGCCGATGCACACGACCTTGCCGACGGGCAGGTCCAACGGATCGCCCTCCAGATAACGATGCTGGTAAGCCACGACGAATTTCCCTCGGGTCTGCTTTAGGAATGGGAATCTATTGTCAGGGAAGGAGGGAAAGGGGGCAACCAAGGGGTTACCGTTGCCGGCCGCCGGACGGATCGCCGCCCCATGACCGCCCGTCCTCCGCGACCCAAGCGGCGATCGTGGCCCACGACCGCGCCGCCGACCCTTCGTCCGCCAGTCGCCGGGCCGAGTCGAGCAACGAAACGCATCATGCCGTGCGAAAGACTGGTTGTGAGCCAAGCAAGTGGGTGAATTCATCCGCCGAGACTGGGGGACTAAATAAATAACCTTGGATTTGATCACAGTCAAGATTGTAAAGGTAATCAAATTGTTCCTTGGTCTCGACCCCTTCGGCGACGACGCCAAATTTCAAGCTGTGCGCCAAGGTTATAATCGATTTTACAATGGCCGCATCTTCGAAGCTGATGTTGAGATTACGAATGAATGATTGATCGATCTTGAGCGTGTGAATAGGAAAGCGCTTTAAATAGCTTAACGAAGAGTAGCCCGTCCCAAAGTCATCAATGCTGAGATGGAATCCCATATTCTTAAATACGCCCAGCGTTGCAATGGTTTTATCGATGTCTTCCATCGCGGCGCTTTCCGTGATTTCGAACTCCAGGTTGTTAGAGCTGATTTCAGCCACATCTAGCGCATTGCCGACCTGCTTGATCAAATCAGGCTGCCGAAACTGTAGGGGAGAAAGGTTGACAGCAATGCGTAATGATGAAAAACCTTGATCCTGCCAGCGCTTAATCTGCTGGCACACCGTATGAATAATCCATTCCCCAATGGGAATGATCAGACCAATCTCTTCGCAGAGAGGAATAAACTGCGCTGGCGAGACCCGCCCTTTTTGTGGATGGTTCCAACGTAAGAGAGCTTCGGCTCCACAAATTCGTCTGGTTCGGGTTTCGACTTTTGGCTGATAATATAATTCGAATTCATTTCGTTCCAATGCGCGGCGAAGACTGTTTTCCATATCCAACCTTTCCAGGGCCGCGTCGTTCAATATCTTCGAATAGAATTGATAGCTATTCCTGCCAATCGATTTGGCGTGGTACATGGCGGAATCCGCATTCTTTAGAAGGTCGTTAATCGTTTGCCCATCGGTTGGATAACAAGCAATGCCGATGCTAGCCGTTGAATAAATTTCATGATCGCTAATATTGAATGGTTTTGACATCTCGGCCATGATTTTCTTGGCAATTATAGTCGTTACTAGCAACGATTCCTGAATGTTATCAAAGTGTGGGATGATGACAACGAATTCGTCGCCTCCAAGTCTCGAAATGGTATCCTCGCTCCGTAAGCTCCTACTGAGTCGTTGCGCCACTTCGCACAATAATAAATCGCCAGCCATGTGCCCAAGGGAATCATTGACATATTTGAAGCGATCCAAGTCAATGAATAAAACGGCTACCAGGGAGCCATGCCGTTCGGCGCTGGCCAAGGCTTGCTGCAGTCGGTCGTTGAGTAGCAGTCGATTAGGTAGCCTTGTCAAGGCGTCGTAATGAGCCATATAGTATAGCTGTTCTTCCCAACTTGCCTTGGATAAGGCAACGGCCACGCGATTCGTAAAATCGCGAGCCAGCAAGATATCTTCTTCGGCGAGAGTTAATGTCGCTCGGTATCCAAGACAGATTATTGCAGACACGTCTTCCTTCAGCACAATGGGAAGCATCAAGAATGAAAGAGCACCGAGTTTTTGCAGGGACGAAAGATAACTTGGCAGATTTTCTTGATGAGTTATAATTATATGACCTTGGCTTCGCAAAAGCGATTGATGTTCCGCTGGGGTTAGTTCCAGCATATCCACGGTTATCTTTTCCCTAAACAGATCGTTCCGGGTATAAGTACGACATGCCTTGTCATGATTGCGGCCAATGACTGTCATGCTTATATAATCGTGAGGAATAATTTCATGCATGCGGGTTAGAACTATTTTAATAATATCCTGGATTTTTAAGGTTGATAAAATAAGCTGATCGATATCCGCCATCGTGGATAGGGTATGAAACTGCTGATTTATTCGAGCGGCCATATGATTAACCGAGGCGGCCAGTTCCTCGAATTCATCGCCACTGCTTACCTCTACGGGCCTGTTGAAATTCTTGTTGGCGATATACTGAATCCCCTCCATGATTTTCTCGAGTGGAATCAGGTTCCTCCGAATTTGGAGAACGCTAAGCAACGCCACGATGGCAAGCGTTAGCGTGATGACAAACGCAAAGATGCTTCTAAAATCAGCCATGGTCGCCAGTATATCCGCTCTCGACTGGCTGGTAATTATCGTCCACTTTGGCACGAGGAAGTTTGGCTTAAGAAAAATAGACCAGTAGCTTATTAAAAACTCTTCGTGATCATGATCGCGCCACATAAATTGCCCCGAGGAGGATTTATTCAGTTTGATCAGCTTCCCGAGGCTTGGTTCATATTCCTGGTGGGAGCAAAATAATGCTCTATTTAATTCATCGAGAGCACATATTTGCATTTCTGGGCCAAAAGAATCGGTGTCGCCCCACAGATAAGACTGGTCAATTTCTCCAGCCAATACGCCCTGCCCTGGATTTTGTGGATCAAGCATCTGGAGCAGCAGAATTCTTGATGCGAAATGAGGTTGATACTCGCTTACAAGGATGCTGTGGCCTGCTTTGAGATAGTTTTTTTCTTCCTGAATCAGTACCGCTAATTTATCGATATTCCCCAAGGAGGGCATAAGCTGATCATTATCATTAATCAATACTATTCGTTTAAATCCCTGGCTTATGTTCAGGTCAAATCCATTATTTCCCGTCCGATCCATCGGTAAATTCGTTTGGCGAAAATTCCTGGCGATCCAGCTAATTTGCATTTTCAGCAATAATAAGCGATCCAACAGCGCCATGCCGTAATTTTTACTTGTCTGCCTGAGTTGATCGTATTGCTGGTTAATAAGCAAGTTATTTACTTGGCTAAAGGACAGGATTGCTAACAATATGACAGGAAGCAAGGATGAAATAACGAACAGCACGAATACTCTTCGTGCTACTTTGCCACGAAGAAAAGTTATTTCGATTTTCATGGTGAGCTAAACGATTCTGTCCGTGCCGTCCATCAATATTCCGACGCCAGTCCAACAAATGCTCCATTATTCGCTCGGACAATATCATCCCGGCTGGCTTTAGCCGTTAGTGGAGACACACTTTTTCCATCTTTACCCATACTATATAGATCGTAATCCGAATTTAAAGGAACCAAGTTGTGATCCTTGCGTACCTTGCCTTTGCCATTGGTGGTGGTGATGTTCAAATATTGATAGGGATTTCCCCAAGGGTCCAAAAAAGGAATTTGCCCCTTCAATTCATCAATGGATTCTGGATATTTAAGATTTTCGTTATAAAAAAACTCAATTTTTGATTCGATAAAAAGAATATCGCTTTTTGCTTGAGCAGCTTTCGAGCGATCTTTGTATTCATTGTATGAGTTTGCCGCCATGGTCGTTAAAGTTCCAACGATAACAAGCGTCAATAGCAGTTCGACCAGCGTAAAACCACGGTAATCTCTCGCCTTTTTTCTTCCCCAATAAATCGCTTGTAAATATTTTGTAAAGAATGCCGCGCTTTCCCTCTTTCCCTGCTCGCACGGGGCGAGCAGGGGCTTTGTTTTATGAGAATGAATGGCTCCGTAACAGGTCTGTCGTTGTTTGACGGTTTCCATTGGAACCTCCGTCCGCTTATTCAAAAAATCTTTCGTATTGAAAATGATGCAGACGCATTTTCGACCGAGGCGAAATCACGCTCATGAAATTCAATGAGTTACAAAAAACGAGCAAAACCTCGACCGTATGGGATCGCCATGGACAGAATGGGCGAGGTGGGTAATTATAACAAGGCGCTCGATAAATCAACAAGTTAAATTCGCTCTTCAGGTCTCGAGGGTGCCCGATTGGTCCAAAGCAATCCCAGATCGGGGAATTTGGAATAGTTGCGAATCAGAGTGGCGGCGCGCTCGGCGGGATGCGGTTGGCTAAACAAAGAACCTTGTATTTCATCGCAGTTCAGCGCCCGCAGGAAGGCTAATTGGGCCTCGGTTTCGACGCCCTCGGCGATCGCGCCCAGCCGCAGACTGCGAGCCATGGCGATGATCGCCGCCGCCATCGCCTGATCGTCGTCCTCGCCGCTGATATCTTGCACGAAGGATTTGGCGATTTTGATGCGGTCGATGGGAAGCCGTCGCAAATGGCCGAGGCTGGAATAGCCGGCGCCAAAATCATCGATCGCCAGGCGGACGCCCAGCCGTTTCAACGCGCGCAAGGTGTCGGCGACGCTATCCTTGGCGAGCAGGCTTTCGGTGATCTCCAGTTCGAGATAGTCCGGCCGCAAGCCGGTTTCCCGAAGAATCCGGGCGATCACCTGGGTGAGTTCGGTGTCGGTGAATTGGCGCGGCGACACGTTGACCGCCATGCGCAACGACGGCAAGCCGATCTCCCGCCAGATCCGGGCCTGGGTGCAAGCGGTTCGAAGCATCCACTCTCCAATGGGGACGATCAGACCGGTTTCCTCGGCTAGCGGAATGAACTCGGCGGGCGTCACGTTCCCCAGGAGCGGATTCCGCCAGCGCGGCAGGGCCTCGACCCCCACGATCCGTCCACTGTCCAAATCCACTTGCGGCTGGTAATGCAGCGTCAGCTCCTGATGGGCCAGCGCCTCGCGCAATAAGCTTTCTATTTCGATGTCCTGGGTCGCGGTGGCATGCATCCAGTCCGAATAAAGCAGCGCGCGTTCGTTGCCATCCAACGCCTGGATCGTGCTTTCGCAACCCGGCGATTCCGATGGCCCGTTCCAGTCGTCGATGGGCGGCAACAACTCCATAAAATCCAACCCCACCCGTTCGCCCCGCCGGAAGGAGTAAAGCTTTTCCGCTGCCGGGTTAACCGCCAGCACCCGTCTTTGGCGGTCCAACACCAGAATTGCGCTGTCCGATGCCCGCGCCAAGGCGCGAAACCGCTCTTCGCTTTCTCGCAAGCCTCGCAGGGTCTGGCTGACGCGCAGGATATGGCGTATTCGGTGGCGCAGCGCCAGCCACAGGACAGGCTTGGTAATGAAATCGGTGGCCCCCGCCTCGTAAGCCCGCTCGATGGAAGCGAGGTCATCCATGGTCGCGACCATGATGATGGGCAGATCGCGACCGCCATGTTGTCGCCGCAGCGTTTTACAAACGGCAAAACCGCCCAGCCCCGGCACGAGCACGTCCAGCAGCACCAGATCCGGCTGTTCGCTTTGGGCTAGAGCCAGTGCCTGTTCGCCATCTTCCGCTTCCAGGAGGATGAATCCTGCACCGCGCAGGGCGGCGCTCGTCAGCCATCGCTGTCCAGCATCGCCATCCACCACCAAAATCAATGGCTGCTCGCGTGGCGATTTCATCGAAGGTCTCTCTCAAAGTCCGTGCGCCCCATCATGGATTCGGTCATTGCGCCTTCGGGGCTTGAAGGCCGCGCCACAATGGCTCTCGGGGGCTGCACGAAAACCCCTCTTCGAAAGGCGGAAGAGTGGCGGGGGCAAGGGCGGTTTTTCGATGGATTGGGTTGCCAGAGGCCGTAAAAAAACGCCGCTTGAAGTTGGACGCCCCGGTTACGCATGGATGGCCCCCAGCCGTCCGGCGAACTTGACAAATTCCTCGTCCGGCACCGGTTGGGAGAAATAAAAACCCTGCGCGTATTCGCAACCCAGGCGCCGCAGCAAATCCAGTTGCTCTCGATTCTCGACGCCCTCCGCCACCACCGGGATGCCCAGACTGCCGGCCATCGCCAGAATGGCTTCCACCAGGGTGCGGTCGTTGGTATCGACAACGATATCGCGCACGAAGGAGTGATCGATCTTGAGCCGGTCGATGGGAAATCGCTTCAGATAGGCCAGCGACGAGTAGCCGGTGCCAAAATCGTCGATGTCCACGCGAACGCCCAGATTCCGGATGGCTTCGAGCCACTGGTGGGCTTGGCGCGTATCGTGGATCAGCACGCTTTCCGTGATTTCGAAGGCCAGCCATTCCGGGCGCAGATCGTAGCGTTGGAGCAGCGTTCGCACGGTTTCCACCGACAGGCCGTGCCGGATCTGGACGCTGGACAGATTGACCGAGATCGGCGTGCGCCAACCGATCCGGCGCCATCGTCCGAGCGTTTGGCACACGTGTTCAAGCACCCAGGCACCAATTTCGTGGATGAGGCCGGTTTCCTCGGCCAGTGGGATAAAATCGTCCGGCGCCACCAACCCGCGGCGCGGATGTCGCCAACGAACCAGCGCCTCGGCGCCGGCCAGACGATTGTTTTTCAAATCGAGGATCGGCTGGTAGTACACCAGAAGTTCACGATGCGGAATGGCCAGTCGCAGGTCGGTTTCCAGCGACAGTTGCCGCAACATCCGGTCGGCCATGACCGCCTCGTACCGCCGGTAGGTGTTGCGCCCGGCTGCCTTGGCCTGGTACATCGCCAAGTCGGCGTGGCGCAGCAGGACGCCCGCGTCCGAACCATGGTCTGGGTACAGCACGATCCCGATGCTGCACCCGATCTGGATGACGGTATTGTTCAGGTCAAAGGGTTGTGAAATCCGCCGGATGATCTTCTCGGCGATTGCGCAAACATTGGGGGGATGAGTGACGCCCGGCAGCAGCAGGACGAATTCATCGCCGCTATAGCGGGCCACGGTATCGGTTTCGCGCACGCAGGCTTCCAGCCGCTCGGCGGTCTGACACAACAGTTCGTCGCCCCAGGCGTGTCCCAGCGTATCGTTGACCTGCTTGAAGCGATCCAGGTCCAGAAACATCAACGCCAATCCGTCGCCGTGACGACGCGCCCGCCTGAGCGCTTGGTCGATGCGCTCGTGCAACAGACTGCGGTTGGGCAGACCCGTCAGGGGATCGTAGTTGGCGCGAAAAAAGATTTCCTGCTCCGCCCGCTTGCGTTCGGTGATGTCGCTAAAGAAGGCGATGTACTGGACAATCTGGCGGTTCGCATCCCGAACCGCCTCGATGGACTCCCACGCCGGATAAATCTGACCGTTCTTGCGGCGCTGCCACATCTCGCCCGACCACTGGCCGGTCTCAGCCAGGGTCCGCGAGAAACTGGCGTAGAAATGCGCGTCATGACGGTCTGATTTCAGCAGACTCGGCGTTTTGCCGATCGCCTCGTCGCGAGAGTAGCCCGTGATCGTGGTAAAGGCGGGATTCACGGATTGGATGGTTCCCGCGGGGTCGGTGACCATGATCGCGCTCGCGGCGGTCTGGAAAACCGTTTCGGCGAGCCGTTGACGCTCCTCGTTTTGCTTGCACTCGGTGATGTCCAGAATGGCGCTGATGAAGCCAGCCTCGCTCGAGCCGGGCGGGGTAAACGCCGCCCGGTGGACGATGATCGTCCGGCGTTCCTGGCGGGCGCTCAGCATATCGGCTTCGTAAACTTGCAAGTTCGGCCGGTCGCAAGAGACCGGCTCCGTCGGCTTGGGCAGGCTCTGCCCGCCAAACAAGGTTGCAAAAGCCGGGTTGTAGGTCAGGGGATGCCCCCAGACGTCTTCCACCAGGATCGGCAGCGGCATGGTTTCGATCAGCGCCCGTTGGAACTCGGCTCGCGCCGCCACTTCTCGCAGGGCGGCGCTGGCGCGCAGGATATAGCGCACCCGGTGGGCCAGAATGGACCAGATGATCGGTTTGATGATGAAGTCGGTGGCGCCGGCGTCGTAGGCGCGTTGGATGGAGGCCGGGTCCTCCAGTCCGGTCATCATGACGATGGGTACTTGCGATCCCGCCGGCGTCTGGCGCAATCGCTGGCAGGTGGCGAAACCATCCAACCTTGGCATCATCACATCCAGCAAAACCAAATCGCCGCCGGTCGCGGCAAAGCGATGAAGAGCGTCTTCGCCGTCGTCCGCCTCCGTCACGACGAATCCGTTCTGTTCCAAGGTTTCTCTGGCAAGCATGCGGATCGTCGAATCGTCATCGACCACCAAAATCCGCGCGGTTCCATTATTCATGATCCGTTCACGCTCGCCGTTAAACGCAAGTTGCGATTAACGACTAATCCTAATGCGGGTTTGTAAAGCGGTGATCGGCTGAATGTAAACTATTGTAACCGCCAAGGACTCCCCGATTGATGCCCGTATAAAAGCTAACGCTATGGCAATGCTGGCGAATTTCTCCATCGCCATGTTCCCTTCCCCGAAGGAAGGGAGTTTTGGCGCGGCTTGGAACGACCCTTTCAGTCGGGTGCGGACGCCGCGCTCCACTTGCTCGAAGAACGGATAGATTTTCTGGGCGTACTCCACCTGTAGGGGCTCCAGCAGGTTGGTTCCCGCCAGCGCCAGCGCCAAATCCCGGCGCGGGCGCCAACCGAGGCGGGCGTTCGCGCTGAAGTGGGAATCGACCGAATCGTGTCCGCCAGCGTGCCGATGGCCAGATCGGGCATCTCGTCCGCGCGATACGGTCACGGGTCCAATTCCCGATCGGAGTGGGTATCGAAACTCGACCGCAGCGAGAATTGCTGGCGCGGTTACGAGCCTTCGCGCAGGACCGGCAAGAGTTCGGAATAGCCGGGCTTGTTTTTTAATACCAAATACTACTAAAAATCTACTTTATAAGACAGCCGGTACCATACCAATTTTTTGTAGGGCATCTATGATAAAATTCCTATGAGTGAGCGAGGCAAAGAATGCTTTTGGCTTGGATAAAAAAAGTTCTTTTACCGTGGCTTTTAAATGATCCAAATTCGCAAAAACCTGATTGGCGATCTCGCCTTTTGACCATTGCCATAGCCGCTCAGAAGAATTGGCTTGAGGGCTGTATGGCGGTTGATAAAGCAGCATCACATTATCGGGCATTACCAAATCGGTAGAGCGATGAAATGTCGCATTATCCGTTTGAATCACATGAAAATCGTTGGGATAATTCTGCGAAAAGTCATTGAGAAACTGTTGATAGTTTTCGGTATTCACCCGGTCGTAATCTTGAATCATCAATTCACCGGTCAGCGGCTCAACCACCCCATACAGATAACAGGCTTTAAATTGCCATTGCGTTTTTACCACCGCCTTGACCTTTTTCAGGGTTAACCGCCGGCGCGTGATCGTTTTTAAACCAAAGCGACTTTCATCCTGAGTCCAATACCTTATGCTGGAATATCTTGATAAACAAGGCGCTAGTATCTTATTCATCTCGGTTGGAACCGCTTCTTTGAACGCTTCTGCCGCCACAGGATCATAATCCACTGCTTGGGGCCGAGGGACTTTAAGGCTGGCCTCGAGCCGATCTTTGACCGTCCCAACCACGGTGGAATAGGGGACTTCTAAACCATACGTTTCCTTGAGCCAAATTTGGATCGCTTTGTAACTGGGAAACCCATCGGGTTGGGCTAATTTCTCTTTCAGTTGCCATTAAATTTCTACCGGTATGGATGGAGCCAAATTGCCACAACGATAGTTAAGGTTCAGCAAGCCAGGAAGTCCTTTCTCACGATAGATCTCGCTCCATTGGCCGATAGTAAATTGGCTTCGACACAATAATTTTGCTAGTGCTTTGCGCGTCTTCGCCTGGCCTATCTTATACCAATACAGAAACTGCAAACGTTCCCGTTTGCGTACATCCTTCTCCTTTTTTAACTGCTCTTCCAGTTCTTCTTTAGATTCGATAATTTCCAGCTTAAACACACGTCACATGGCTAAGTCCTCACTTTTCGTTAAAAAATATAATATATCATTTTAGTGGCATTTGGTAGAAGTTCATCGAGTTAGATGGGAAGGGGCGAATGCTTGCCATCGCGCATGGACCAATTCAGATTATTTTTTTGTAGAGCGGTCCAAACATTTTTTCCACCTGGTTTTTGTGATTTGCCTTGCGACCGATGGGGAAGGGTCGGCGTTGTGGCGGCGGAACCTTGAGGCGTCACGTCGGCGCGGATCAAGCCACGGGTTCGCGTCGCTTCGGGGATGGGCGATCAGTGGAATCCGCCGTCGAACCGCTGGCGGATCTGACGCGCCAACTGCTTCTTGGAGTACGGCTTGGCCAATACTGGCAGGGGTGGCGAGTGGTCGGCGGATGCGGCGCGCGCCCACTCGTGGCGGCCGGTCGTCAGCAGGCACTTTACGGCGGGACGGTGGGCGGCGATCCAGTTCGCCAAATCGTAGCCATTGAGGTCGCCCGGCATGACGATATCGCTGAAGACCATCCGGATGTCGGGTTCGGTTTCCAAAATCGCGATGGCTTCCTCAACGTCGGCGGCCTCCAGCACCGGATGGCCGAGATCGCGCAGGTAACGGCAGGCCAGCCGCCGCACGCGGGCTTCGTCCTCCACTACCAGGATCGTCTCCGCGTCCTCCGCCGGGGCGAGGAGGCGTAACGATGGGGGTGACGATGGCGCTTCCCCCACCGTCCGTGTGCTGGCCGGCTCCAGGGCGGGCAGGAACAGACGGACGGTGGTTCCCTGGTTCGGTTGGCTTTCGATGGCGATTCCCCCCTGGGATTGGGTGGCGAGCCCATACACGGTGGACAAGCCCAAGCCGGTGCCCTTGCCGAAGGGTTTGGTGGTGAAGAAGGGTTCGCAGGCCCGCGCCAGGGTGTCGGCGTCCATGCCGATGCCCGAATCGGCCACCGTCACCACCACGTACCGGCCCGGAACCAAGTCGGTGACCGGTGACGCCGTTCCACTTCGGATGTCGATGGTGGTGGTGCGCACGTCGAGGATTCCTCCTTCGGCCATGGCGTCCTGCGCGTTGAGCATCAGGTTCAAAAGCGCCGCCTGCAATTGTCCTGGATCGGTCATGACGTCGGGGAGCGCGGGGTCAGTCTCCACGCGCAGAAGGATGGCCGGCCCCAGCACGCGATCCAACAAGCGTTCGAGACTCTGAACGATCCGGTTTACCCGAACGCGTTGGAGCCGCAGGGGTTGCTGGCGGGAAAACGCTAGCAGGCCGGCCGTCAATTCGGCGCCTTGTCGCGCCGCTGACAAGGCGTCCTCGATAAGCAAGGTCCGATCCGAATCGGATCGATCGTCGCCTTGCTCCCGAAGGATTTCGAGATTGCCTTTGATGACGGTCAACAGGTTGTTGAAGTCGTGGGCGATCCCGCCGGTGAGTTGCCCGATCGCTTCCAGCTTGCGCGCCTGCGCCAATTGCGCCTCCTGCTCGCGCCGGGTTTTCATTTCCCGCTCCAAAAGCGTTTTGATTTCCAACAACGCGCGCTCGGCTTCCTTGCGCTCGGTGATGTCCCTCCCCACGCCGACGATGGCGACGACTTGACCCTGTTCGTTCAGCACTGCGCTGTCGGCCCACCCGAACCAGCGCCAACCCACCGCGGTCAGGGCGCGTTGCTCGATATAAGTCCGGTGGGGAGGCCGGACCAGATCCGCGATGGCCTGGGCTGTCGACTCCCGGTCTTCCTCATGCACCAGGGGCATGAAGGTGTTGCCCAGCAGGTCCGCTTCGGTTTTGCCAAAGACCTGGCAGTAAGACGGACTGACGAACAGGAAGCGGTTCTCGGGATCGACCTTGGCGACCAGGTCGGTCTGATGTTCGATCAGAAGGCGGTATCTCTCCTCGCTCGCCCTTAACGCGGCCTCGACCTGCTTGCGCTCGGTGATGTCAAGCTGAATACCGTACATGCCGATCGGTTGGCCCGCCGAGTCGTAGCGCATCTGGCCGATATCGTTCAGCCAGCGAACGCTGCCGTCCGGCCACGCCACGCGAAACTCGATGTTCAGCTCGCGGCCCTGCGCCATGGCCCGGGCTACCTGCCGATCCGCTTCCGCGCGGTCGTCGGGATGCAGGCAGCGCAGCCAGTTTTCGTGGCACGCCTCGACGCTACCCGGCGCTAAGCCCAGAACCTGGAAATTGTCGTCGGACCAGATCGCTTGGTTGGTCGTGGCATTCCACTCCCACGCGCCGGCGCGAGCGGCGCGCAGGGCCAGCGTCAGGCGTTCTTCGCTCCGCCGGCGCACCTGCGTTTCCTGCTCCAGCAACGCCACGGTTCGCGTTAATTCCGCCGTGCGTTCCATCACCCGCTGTTCGAGCTGCTGGTTCACCTCGCGCAGCATCTTCTCCGCCCGCTTGCATTCGGCGATGTTCCGCGCCCGAGCCACGGCGTAGAGCGCGTTGGCGGTCAACAGTCCCAGCAACAGCGCCAGAGCCAGGGTCGCGCCGTGCAACGCGATGATTTTGGCCGCATCGGCGCGAATTTGCTCCATGACGTCGATTTCCGGCATGGCCACGATATAGCCCACCCAACCGGCGATACCAAGAACGAGCAGTAAGAAAGGCGCGATCAGGACGAGGCGCGGAGAAATGCCGCCGGACGATGGTCGCCAGGGCCGGAATCGTCGGATTGACATCTGTTTCCCTCCTGATCGGGTCGTGGCGGAATTCGATAGCCATGTCTTCCTAACTATAACTCCCAAAAAAGGCCCAATTGTTCCAGATTAAAATCAGGTTTCGCCACCCCCGGAATCAGGGTTTTCCTGATATCCATGTCTCACTCGGCCATATAGGCTATGGATCGTCGCAATTGTGATTCATGGGTTGGATTTAAGTTTCTATGCGTGTTTCCGTGATCCGAATCATGGGTCGGGTAAGCTTGGGATAATAACTAATTAAGAACAATTGGTTAAACCATGTTTAACGATCCAGCCCACGCCGTGGGCCATCGCTATCACAGAGGAATTCACGGGCGGAAAGATTGCAGGATAAGCCGAGAAGCAAACATGAGCGATACCGACTCCATCCTGGTTGTCGATGACGACCCGCGCATACTGCGGCTGGTTGGCCACTACCTGCAACGCGAGGGCTACTCGGTCCGTATGGCCACCTCCGTGGACGAAGCGCGGGAACAGCTATCCGCCCTGCCACCGAGCTTGGTCATCCTCGATGTTGGATTGCCCGGCGAGGACGGTTTTACCTTCGCCCGCGAGATAAGATCCCAATCCGATATTCCCATCATCATGCTGACGGGCCGGTCCGAAACGGTTGACAAGGTGGTGGGGTTGGAGCTGGGCGCGGATGATTACATCACCAAACCCTTCGAGGAACGGGAGTTGCTGGCCAGGATACGCAGTCTCCTGCGGCGCTATCGGGTATCTCCCTCCGCCTCTTCGAAAACCGGTGGCGTCGCCCGTTTCGCGGACTGGCGGCTCGATCTGACCCGGCACGAACTGTTCTCCTCGACCGGTGAGAACGTGTATCTGACCAGCCACGAATTTCGCTTGCTGGAAATGTTCGTTTTGCATCCCCATCACGTCCTGTCCCGCGATGCGTTGATGGATCGGGTTGCCGGCCGCGACTGGAATCCCCTGGATCGCAGCATCGATGTGCTGGTCGCTAAACTGCGCAAGAAAATTGAGCCCAACCCCGCGCAACCGACGCTGATCAAGGCCATCCGCGGGGAAGGTTACAAATTCACTACCGAGGTGGTGATCGGCTGACGCCGACGGGATGAGCGCCATCAGCCGGAGGCTATCGCGGCACTCCCCTGTTGGCCGCTCACACCGTCAAGTATTGCCTGACCAAGCCATCGTTCAACTCTCCCATCACCCCGGTCGCCACTGCCCGGCCCTTGTCCACGATGCAAAATCGTTGCGCGACCCAGCGGGCGAATGGCAGTTTCTGCTCCACCAACAGCACGGTCATCCCCCGTTCCCGGTTCAATCGCTGGACCGCGACACCGATTTCCCGGACGATGGCGGTCTGCTCGCGGACCCAGTCGATCTGCTCCTGGTTCAACCGGCGGATGACCCGGCCGATTTCCCGGACGACGTTGGGCTGAATACCCTCGGTCGGTTCGTCTAGGATCAGCAGGCGCGGCTCCAGCACCAGGGCGCGGCCAATGGCCAACTGCTGCTGCTGTCCGCCGGACAGATCGCCGCCCCGTCGCTTGAGCATGGTCTTCAGCACCGGGAACAACTCGAAGATGAATTCCGGTACCTGTCGCGGTCGTCGTGGATTGGCCACCAGGCCGATTTTCAGGTTTTCCTCGACCGTCAGCAGCGGAAAAATCTGCCGGCCCTGCGGCACGTAGCCGATGCCCAGCGGCGCGCGCCGTTCCGCCGGCAGGCGATTCAGTTCCGCGGCGGCGAAGGCGATCCGGCCAGAGCGGATCGGCAGCAATCCCATGATGCATTTCAGCAGAGTGGTCTTGCCGACGCCGTTGCGGCCCATCAGACAGGTGACGACCCCTTCCGGCGCCTCCAGCCCGAGATCCCACAAGGTGTGGGATTCGCCGTAATACTGGTTCAGATCTTCAATGGTAAGCATCGCCGGCTCCCAGGTAGACTTCGATGACCGTTGGGTCTTCCTGCAACTCGTCCAGCCGGCCTTCCGCCAGTACCCGCCCCTGATGCAACACCGTGACCTGATCGGCGATGGAGCGCACGAAACCCATGTCGTGCTCGACCACCACCACCGAATGGCTGCCGGCCAGCGACCGGAGCAGTTCGGCGGTGCGATCCATCTCCGCCGGAGTCATGCCCGCCACCGGCTCGTCCACCAGCAGCAGACGCGGCTCCTGCATCAGCAACATGCCGATTTCCAGCCATTGTTTCTGGCCGTGGGCCAGAATCCCGGCCAAGCGCCCGCCGTGCTCGGTCAGGCCGATCCGATCCAGCACGGCGGCGATGCGGTCGCATTCCTCGCCCGAGAGCCGAGTGGTCATCAGCCCGCGCAGCCGTTTGGCGCCGGACATTGCCAGCTCCAGGTTTTCCAGCACGGTCAGCGGCTCGATCACGGTCGGGCGCTGGAATTTGCGACCGATGCCGGCGCGGGCGATGGCGGGCTCGTCCAGCTTGAGCAGGTCGATGGTCTGGCCGAAGAACACCCGGCCGGTGTCGGGTTTGGTCTTGCCGGTGATGATGTCCATCATCGTGGTCTTGCCGGCGCCGTTGGGGCCGATGATGCAGCGCAGTTCGCCGTCACCGATGTACAGCGACAGATTATCAATCGCCTTGAAGCCATCGAAGCTGACGCTGACGCCCTCCAGATAGAGGAGGATGCCGTGGGTCGCATCGACCGGCCCGACCGGCGGATGCATGCCCGCCGCGTCGAGTTCGGAAATCAGTTCGCTCATGCCGTCGCCTCCCGCCGCCGTCGCAACAGTCCGATCAAGCCATGCGGCAGCAACAGAGTCACCGCCACGAACAGCCCGCCCAGGGCGAACAGCCACACCTCCGGCAGCGCGCCGGTCAGCCAGGACTTGGCGTAGTTGACCAGCACCGCGCCGACCACCGCACCGACCAGGGTGCCCCGACCACCGACCGCCACCCAGATCACCGCCTCGATCGAGTTGAGCGGCGCGAATTCGCCTGGATTGATGATGCCGACCTGCGGGACGTACAGTGCGCCGGCCACTCCGGCCAGCATCGCCGAGAAAGTGAACACCAGGGCTTTCACCCGTTCCACCCGGTAGCCGAGGAAACGGGCGCGATCTTCCGAATCACGAATCGCCACCAGCACCCGGCCCATCCGGGTGGAGACCAGCCAGCGGCAAGCCAGATAGCCTCCCGCCAAGGCCAGCGCGGACAACACGAACAGTACGACGCGAGTGCCGTCGGCGTGGATCGGATAGCCCAGCACATCCTTGAAATCAGTCAGGCCGTTGTTGCCGCCGAAGCCCATTTCATTGCGGAAAAAGGCCAGCATCAGCGCGTAGGTCAGCGCTTGGGTGATGATCGAGAGATAGACGCCCGACACCCGCGAGCGGAAGGCGAACCAGCCGAACACGAAGGCCAGCAGGCCGGGCACGACTAACACCATCAGCGCTGCGAACCAAAACAGATCGAAACCGTGCCAGTACCAGGGTAGTTCCTGCCAGTTCAGGAACACCATGAAATCGGGCAGCATCGGATCGCCGTAGACCCCGCGCGTGCCGATCTGGCGCATCAGATACATGCCGAAGCAGTAGCCGCCGAGCCCGAAGAAGGCGGCATGACCCAGGCTGAGGATGCCCATGTAGCCCCACACCAAATCCACCGCCACCGCCAGCAGGGCGTAGCACAGATACTTGCCCAGCAGGGTGACGGTATAGGCGGTCAGGTGCAGCGGATGGTCGGGCGGGACCCATAGATTGAGAATCGGGACGCCGACGCCGATGAGCGCCAGCACGGCGAGCAACACCAGTCCGGCGCGGTCGGAGAGTAGCCAAGGGGGTAAGCGCATCGTCTAAACCTCCGCCGCCCGGCCGCGCTGCGGGAACAACCCGCGCGGGCGCTTCTGGATGAACAGGATCAGAAATACCAGCACCAGAATCTTGGCCAGCACCGCGCCGGACCAGGGTTCCAGCAATTTGTTGGCGACGCCCAGCGACAAGCCGGCCACCAGCGTGCCCCACAGGTTACCGACCCCGCCGAACACCACCACCATGAACGAATCCACGATGTAGCTCTGGCCGAGGTTGGGGCCGACGTTGGTCAATTGCGATAGAGCGACCCCGGCCACGCCGGCGATGCCGCTGCCCAGGCCGAAGGTCAGCGCGTCCACCCGCGCCGACCGCACGCCCATCGCCCGCGCCATGGCCCGATTTTGCGCTACCGCGCGCACTTCCAACCCCAGTCGGGTGCGTTGCAGCGCCAGCCACAGCACCGCGAACACCGCAATGCAGAATCCGACGATGACCAGTCGGTTGAGCGTGACCTCCAGCGGTCCCAGCAGGATCGTGCCGCTCATCCAGTCCGGGCTCGCCACCGAGCGGTTGAGCGGCGAGAAGATCGAGCGCACCGCCTGTTGCAGGATCAGGCTGACGCCGAACGTCGCCAGCAATGTTTCCAGCGGCCGGCCGTACAGAAAGCGGATGATGCCGCGTTCGATCGCGATGCCCACCAGCGCCGCGACCAGGAAGGCCAGCGGCACCGCCACTGGCAGGGACCAGTTGACCGGCAGCCATTGCTGCACCAGCCAGGTGGTGTACGCGCCCAGCATCATCAGCTCGCCGTGCGCCATGTTGATCACGCCCATCACCCCGAAGGTCACCGCCAAGCCGATGGCCGCCAGAATCAGCACCGACCCCAGCGACAGACCGAAGAACAGGGTTTCGGCCCAGCCCAGCATTTGCAGGCGGAACTCGGTGCGGGTCAGAGCGATGCGGGCGGCCTCCCGCGCGGCGGGATCGCTATCCTCGGCCGCCATCCGGGTGAGCGGGCCACGAATCTCGGTTTGCATCTGACCGCCGAGCGCGGTCGCCGCCTTGGCGCGGACGGTCGCGTCGTCGCTGGCCAGATCGGCCAATGCCAATGCCAGCGCCAACAGTTCCTTGATTCCGGTATCCGTTTCGACCTCCAACCGCGCCCGTAATGGCGCCGCGCCCACCGGATCGGGGTTGCGCAGGAAGGCTTCGACCGCCGCCTTGCGCTGCTGGGGATCGGCGCTGGCGAGTCCCAAACCGGCCAGCCGATTCTCGATCAGGCTGCGCAGGCGGTTGTTGGCCGTAATCCGATCCAGGCCGCGTTTGCCGGCTTGACCGAGCGCCTCGCCGCTGACCGCGTCCTCGATGGCGATTTCCGCGCCATCGCCCGAGCCGATGACGATGCGCTCGGGGTCTTCCTGAAAGTACAAGCGGCTGTCGGACAGGGCTTGCAGGATCGCGGCGACCCGGGAATGGTTGAGCGTTACCAGCTTTTCGATCAGTTCGGTCTTGCCGTCGAAGTCGGCGTCGCGCAACTGGGCCAGGGTAGCGCGCACCTCCTCGTCATCAGCGGCGGCGCGGGCGAGCGAAGCGCCGAACAGCGCCAGTAGTGCGAGCGCGAGCGTGAGAAACCCAGCGCGAATCAACGTGCGGGAAGGCATGGGTAAAGTCTCGCGTGAAGAGCGTGGAGGGATGCCGGCGCACCCTCACCCCGACCCTCGCCCATCGGGAGAGGGCGAGAAAACAGGGGAGGGCGGAGAGTCAGCTTACTTGTAGTTCTGGCCGGAACAGGTCTTGGTGACCGTGTTGTAGTTGCCGCACTTGATTTTCGGATCGGCCCAGTCGGCGATGATGTCCTTGCTGCCGGGCAGGAAGTCGGACCAAGCGTCACCTTCCACCAAACCCTTGGTTTTCCACACCACGTCGAATTGGCCGTCGGCCTGAATTTCGCCGATGAACACCGGCTTGGTGAGGTGATGGTTGGGCAGCATCTTGGCGACGCCGCCGGTCAGGTTCGGGGCCTCGATGCCGATCATGGCGTCGATGACCTTGTCCGGGTCGGTGGTCTTGGCTTTCTCCACCGCCTTCACCCACATGTTGAAGCCGATGTAGTGCGCTTCCATCGGGTCGTTGGTCACCCGCTTCGGATTTTTGATGAAGGCGTGCCAATCCTTGATGAAGGCGTCATTGGCCTTGTTCTTGATGCTCATGAAATAGTTCCAGGCGGCGAGGTGACCGACCAGCGGCTTGGTGTCGATGCCGGACAGTTCTTCCTCGCCGACCGAGAACGCGACGACCGGAATGTCTTTGGCGGAAACGCCCTGATTGCCCAGTTCCTTGTAGAACGGCACGTTGGCGTCGCCGTTGACCGTGGACACCACGGCGGTTTTCTTGCCGGCGGAGCCAAACTTCTTGATGTCGGAGACGATGGACTGCCAGTCGGAATGGCCGAATGGCGTGTAGTTGATCAGGATGTCGTCGTCCTTGACCCCCTTGGCCTTGAGATAGGCTTCCAGAATCTTGTTGGTGGTGCGGGGATAGACATAGTCGGTGCCGGCCAGCACCCAGCGTTTCACACCCAAATCCTTCATCAGATAGTCCACCGCCGGAATGGCCTGCTGGTTGGGCGCGGCGCCGGTGTAGAACACGTTCCTGGAGGATTCCTCGCCTTCGTACTGCACCGGATAAAACAGGATGCCGTTCAGTTCCTCAAATACCGGCAGCACCGACTTGCGCGAGACCGAGGTCCAACAGCCGAATACCACCGCCACTTTCTCTTTTTGCAGCAGTTCGCGCGCTTTCTCGGCGAACAGCGGCCAGTTGGAGGCCGGGTCCACGACCACCGCTTCCAGCTTCTTGCCGAGCAGGCCGCCTTTCTTGTTCTGCTCGTCGATCAGCATCAGCACAGTGTCCTTCAGCGTGGTCTCGCTGATCGCCATGGTGCCGGACAGCGAGTGCAGGACCCCGACCTTGATGGTGTCCGCGGCTTGGGCCAAAGTGGCGCCCAGCGCCAGTGCGCCGGCTAGCAGCCAGTGGGGAATCTTCAACATGGTCTTTATCATGCGCAGCCCTCGTGTTGTGGTTGACGAGTCCGCCTGAATGCGAACCTGGAGGGTGGTTTATCAAAGACCGTGCCAAACAATAATATTGATGCTGATGAGTGAGTTGCCGATGGCGGAGTTGAATGGATTCGATGGAGCGAGCCCAATATGCCTTGCGATGGTGCAGGCATCGGGGATAAACGGCGCAAGATGGGGCAGGTTCGCGGACCTTGCGCGGAAAAGGGGCGCTACGCGCTGGAAATGTCGAGTCGTCCACGCAAGCAAGGGACGATGCGGTCGCGGCGAAGCGCTGATGTTCTCTTGCGGCCTACAACAAGGCATCCTCGCCCACTTCGTCGGTCCAGATCGTGAATCGATCCAGCCGGCTCGGGCCGAAGGAGGTTAGGAGCGCCACATCGGCGGCGTCGTGGCCATACGCCATCAGCACCCGGCCGACGCGAGGCGTGTTGTTGCGCGGGTCGAAGGTGTACCAGCGCCCCCCCAGGTACGCCTCGAACCACGCGCTGAAATCCATCGGACCCGTCACCGGCACCCCGATGTCGCCGAGATAGCCGGTGCAGTACCGGGCGGGGATGTTCAGGCAGCGGCAGAATGTGACCGCCAGGTGGGTGAAGTCGCGACAGACACCGATCCGCTCCTGGTAAGCTTCGTAAGCGGTGCGCGTCTTCCGGGCCTGCAGGTAATCGAACGTAATGTGGCTATGCACGAAGTCGCAGATTGCCTGCACGCGCGCCCAGCCTTTCGGCACCGTGCTGAAAAGCTGCCAAGCTAGATCCACCATCCGATCCACTTCACAATAGCGGCTCGGCATCAGAAACGTGAGCGTCGCGTCCGGCAAAGCATAGATTTCGTGCTGTTCGGCGGTGGGATTCTGGTCGTCTGGCTGGCCGCTGTCCTCGACCACCGCATCGTTCCAAAATCGGATCGGACCGGCGGGGGCGAGCAAGCGGCCACAACGATTGCCATAATTATCGATGTAGTCGCTGACCGGTGCCGGGGGTTCGACCAGTAGATAGTCGCCCCGACGGATCGAGGGTCCGCGCGAGGGATGGAGGTAGAGCATCGCGATGATCGGCGTCGGCGCCGGATGCTCGAAGATGATGTCGTAACCGACCCGGATCAGCATAAGAGTTTTCTCCTGAATTGATAGGAAGGTGCTTTGGCGGCAGGACAGACACATCTTTCCGCCGGCCAACCACCGATGCCAGCACTGGATCGGCGTGATGATGCTATTCCCACGGACGGGCGTTCATCCGTCCCGCCCCTCCCCAAGCCTTCCCCGCCCGACGATGAACTCGATCACCGGTTCCAGACCCTGCCGGGTCTTGAGATTGGTGAACACGAACGGCCGCTCGCCGCGCATTTTACGGGCGTCGCGCTCCATCACTTCCAGCGATGCCC
>WBUJ01000059.1 GCA_008933795.1 Candidatus Contendibacter sp.
GCGTTGCCCCTCTGCTGGTATACTTAACCTTCGATCATGACAAGAAAACCCGGAGACGTTCCCATCGTCCCCTTCGGCTTTTGGAGGCGCTCGTGCGCGATGTTTCGACTTTTCAGGGGCTGATCCTGGCCCTTCAGGACTATTGGGCCCGCCAGGGCTGCGTGCTGCTGCAACCCTACGACATGGAAGTGGGCGCGGGCACCTTCCATCCCGCCACCTTTCTGCGCGCCATCGGCCCCGAACCGTGGAGCGCCGCCTACGTGCAGCCGTCCCGCCGCCCCACCGACGGCCGCTACGGCGAGAATCCCAATCGCTTGCAGCACTACTATCAATATCAGGTGGTCATCAAGCCCTCGCCGCTGGACCTGCAAGACCTTTACCTCGGCTCGTTGAAGGAACTCGGCCTCGATCCCCTCATTCACGATGTGCGCTTCGTCGAGGACAACTGGGAATCGCCGACGCTCGGGGCCTGGGGCCTGGGCTGGGAGGTGTGGCTGAACGGCATGGAAATCACCCAGTTCACCTACTTCCAGCAGGTCGGGGGGCTGGACTGCAAGCCGGTCACCGGCGAAATCACCTACGGCCTGGAACGCATCGCCATGTACCTGCAGGGCGTGGAAAGCGTGTTCGATCTGCTGTGGACCGACGGACCGCTGGGCCGCGTGACCTACGGCGACGTGTTCCACCAGAACGAAGTGGAAATGTCCACCTACAATTTCGAACACGCCGATACAACCGCGCTGTTCCTCGCGTTCGACACCTGCGAAGCCGAAAGCCAGCGCTTGATCGACCTTGGACTGCCTCTGCCCGCCTACGAAATGACCTTGAAAGCCTCTCACACCTTCAATCTGCTGGACGCCCGCAAGGCCATCTCTGTGACCGAGCGCCAGCGCTTCATCCTGCGGGTCCGCACCCTGGCGCGGGCGGTGGCGCAGGCCTATTACGACGCCCGCGCCGCGCGCGGCTTCCCCATGCGCGCTCGGCAAACGGCGGCGGCCAGCGTGGAGGCGGCCCATGGCTGATATCGCTCCCCGCGATCTGCTGATCGAAATTGGCACCGAGGAATTGCCGCCCAAGGCGCTGTCCGCGCTGGCGGCGGCCTTCGAACAGGGCATCCGCGCCGGGCTGGAAAAAGCGGGTTTGGCCAGCGGCGCCATCCAGCGCTTCGCCACTCCCCGCCGACTGGCGGTGCTGATCGAGCAGGCGCCCGCGCGCCAGCCCGACCGCCCGATCGAACGGCGCGGCCCGGCGCTGAGCGCCGCCTTCGGCCCGGATGGCCAACCGACCAAGGCCGCCGAGGGGTTCGCCCGGTCCTGCGGCGTCGCCGTCGCCGATTTGCACCGGCAGGAAACCGACAAGGGCGCTTGGCTGGTTCACCTCAGCGTCGAGCCCGGTGCCCCGACCGCCAACCTGATCCCCGGCATCGTCCTCGCCGCCCTGGCCGGCCTGCCGATTCCCAAGCGGATGCGTTGGGGCGACCGCGACGACGAATTCGTGCGTCCGGTGCATTGGGTCGTGCTGCTGTTCGGCGATGAGGTGATCCCCGCCACGATTCTCGGGGTCGCGGCCGGACGGGAAACCCGCGGTCACCGCTTCCACCGTCCGCAACCGATCCGCCTGACTTCCCCCGCCGACTACGCCCGGCAACTGGTCAACGAAGGCCAGGTCATCGCCGACTTCGCCGAGCGCCGCACCGCGATTCGCGTCCAGGCCGAGGCGGTCGCCGCCGACTTGCGCGGCGTGGCGGTCATCAAGCCGGAGTTGCTGGACGAAGTGACGGCGCTGGTGGAATGGCCCGTCGCGCTGGCCGGCGATTTCGAGCGGCGCTTTCTAGCCGTGCCTGCCGAGGCGCTGATCAGCACCATGCAGGATAATCAACGCTACTTCCCAGTGGTGGACGCGCGGGGCCAACTGTTGCCGCACTTCATTACCATCGCCAATCTGGAAAGCTGCGATCCCGCCCAGGTGCGGGCCGGCAACGAACGAGTGATCCGCCCCCGGTTCAGCGACGCCGAATTCTTTTGGAACCAGGATCGCAAGCAACCGCTGGCGGCGCGCATGGAGAGCCTGAAGCAGGTGGTGTTCCAGCAACGGCTGGGAACGATGGCCGACAAGAGCGGGCGGGTGGCGGCGCTGGCCCGCTTTATCGCTGATCACAGCCACGCCAACGCGGACTGGGCCGACCGGGCGGCGCGACTGGCCAAGTGCGATCTGCTGACTCAGATGGTGCAGGAGTTTCCGGAACTGCAAGGCGTCATGGGCCGTTACTACGCCCTGCACGACCGGGAAGCGCCGGAAGTCGCCCAGGCGCTGGAAGAGCAGTACCTGCCGCGCTTCGCCGGCGACCGGCTGCCGCAAACCGCCACCGGCCGCGCTCTGGCGCTGGCCGAGCGGCTGGATACCCTGACCGGCATTTTCGCCATCGGCCAAGGGCCATCCGGAGCCAAGGATCCCTTTGCGCTGCGCCGCGCGGCCCTGGGCGTGCTGCGCATTCTGATCGAGGGTCAACTCGACCTGGATTTACTGGGCCTGCTGGAACGCGCCGCCGCCGGTTTCGAACCCGCCATCCGCGCCGACCACGCGGTCGAGACCGTGTTCGAATTCGTGATGGATCGCCTGCGCGGCTACTATCTGGAACAGGACGTGCGTCCGGATGCGTTCGAGGCGGTGCTCGACTGCCGCCCGACCCGACCGCTCGACTTCGACCGGCGGGTGCGCGCGGTCGGCGCTTTCCGGGAGTTGCCCGAAGCCGCCAGCTTGGCCGCCGCCAACAAACGCATCCGCAACATTCTCAAGAAAGTCGAGACCGTGCTGCCGTTCGAGGTCCGGCCCGATCTGCTGGTCGAGGAGGCGGAGCAGGCGCTGGCCGGACGACTGGTGGAGCTATCCTCCGAAGTCATCCCGTTGATGGAGGCCGGTCTGTACCCCGATGCCCTGAGCCGGCTGGCCGGTCTGCGCGAACCGGTGGACGCCTTTTTCGACCAGGTGCTGGTAATGGCCGAGGCCCCGATGTTGCGCGATAACCGCTTGGCCCTGCTCAACGAACTTGGCAGTCTGTTCCTGCGGGTGGCGGATTTCTCGCGCTTGCAGGATTGAGCGGAAACCGGTTTCACGTGAAACATCGTCCCGTCGCCGACCGTCGTGTTTCACGTGAAACTAACCGATCTCCCTTCCGTGTCTTCCGTGTCTCGTGCGTCTTCCGCACGATGTTTCACGTGAAACCAACCGACCTGGCCCTGTCCGCGCGGCGGAACGCGAGTAAGCCCAACCCCGATGAAATTGATTATTCTGGACCGCGACGGCGTTATCAACGAAGATTCCGACGCCTACATCAAATCCCCGGACGAATGGACGCCGATTCCCGGCAGTCTGGAAGCCATCGCCCGCCTCAATCATGTCGGCTATCGAGTGGTGGTCGCCACCAATCAGTCCGGCGTTGGCCGCGGTTTGTTCGATCTGGAAACCCTCAACCGGATTCACAAAAAAATGCATCGGATGGCGCAGGAAGCCGGCGGTCTGATCGACGCGGTGTTTTTCTGTCCGGACGTGGACGAGGCCAATCCCTACCGCAAGCCCAATCCGGGCATGTTGCTGGAAATCGGCCGACGGCTCAAACAAAGCCTGCAAGGGGTGCCGGTGGTCGGTGACTGCGTGCGTGACATTCGAGCGGCGCGGGCGGCGAACGCTTGGCCGCTGTTGGTGCGAACCGGCAAGGGCGCCCGCACGCTGGAACGGGAAGCGGAAAGCTGCGCCAGCGTTCTGGCGTTCGACAATCTGGCCACCCTCGCCAACCATCTGATCAAGCCGACCGAATGACTGTTCCAACCGACCGCTCGTCCGCTCGAACCACCCCCAGCAGGCTGCCCATGCCGAATCTATTGTTGCGTTCCCTGCTCTTTTCGCTCGGCATGCTCGCCTCGACCGGGATCGTGGCGTCGTTGGTGGTGCTTTGTTTTTTCCTGCCCTTTCATCAGCGCTACCGGCTAACCCAGTGCTGGAGCCGCTTCAACCTCTGGTGGCTGCGCGCCACCTGTCGGATCGACTATCGGTTGAGCGGCGCCGAGCATATTCCCGACCGGACGGTCATCGTCATGGCTAAACACCAATCCACCTGGGAAACGCTGTTCCTCAACCAGTACTTGCCGCCGACAGCCTGGGTGGTCAAACGCGAATTGCTGTGGTTGCCGTTCTTCGGCTGGGCCTTGGCTTTGGTGCGACCGATCGCGATCAACCGCCAATCGGGCGCATCGGCGGTCAAACAGGTTCTTCGGCAAGGCATCGAGCATTTGCGGCAGGGACAGTGGGTGCTGATCTTTCCCGAGGGCACCCGCGTCGCGCCCGGCGCACGCAGGCGGTACGGGATGGGCGGAGCGATGCTGGCGGCGCACAGTGGTTATCCGATTCTGCCGGTTGCGCACAATGCCGGCGAATGTTGGCCGCGGGGCGTATTCCTCAAGCGACCGGGCACCATTCGGGTGGCGTTCGGTCCCCTGATCGCCAGCGAGGGTCGCTCGCCGCAGGAGTTGAACCGGCAGGTGGAGGAATGGATCGAGGGCGCGATGAAACGCCTCGGCGCGGATTCGGCGCCGTAGGAGCCTAAACCGCTGGCGTGCGCCCGCGACGAACCGATCATCGCGACCACTGGGCAGGAGGAAGCAGTTCATGACTTTTAGCAACAGCAGACACACCGTCAAGCGCTTCGATGTCGAAATTCAGCAACTAGTCAACTTGGTGCTGGAGATGGGGCGGGAGGTGGCGCTACAAGTGAGGCGCGCCGTCGCCGCGTTTCGGGAAGGCGACGCTGCTGCGGCCCAGGCGGTCATCGCCGGCGACGCGGCGGTCAATCGCTGGGACATGGAAATTGACCGGGGCTGCGTGCGCCTGCTCAGCCGTCGGCAACCGATGAGCACCGATTTGCGGCTGGTGATGGCGCTGAACAAGGCGGTCAACGATTTGGAACGGATCGGCGACGAGGCCAAGGCCATCGCCGAGAAAACACTGGCTATTCACGCCCGAGGTGGTCTTCCGCCGCAGGGACTGCCATCGGCGATGGACCGGTTGACCGCGATCGCCAACCAGCGGATCCAGAGCGCGCTGGACAGTCTGGGTCGGCTCGACGTGAACCAGGCCTGGACGCTGGCGCGCACCGACGAAGCGGAGGACGCGTTCCAGAATACCCTGCGCGAACTCGGCGCCTACGCGGTCGATGGCGAATTGACGGTGGCGACGGTGATCGACGTGGCGCTGGCGCTCAAGGCCCTGAAACGAGTCGCCGACCGCGCCCAGAATCTGGCCGAATACGTGATCTTCGTGGTCGAGGGTCAGGACGTCCGGCACGCGACTTGAGTTCTCCCTATCTATCCCGCGCCCAGTTCCCGATCCAGTTCCGCCAGCCGTTGTGGCGTACCGATGTCCCGCCAGTCGCCGGCATAGTGCTCACCCCTCACCCGCCCCGCCGCCATGGCCCGCCGCAGCAGCGGCCCCAGGGGAAACCGGCCCGGCGCGCAACCGGCGAACAGCTCGGGTCGCAGCACGCTGATCCCGCTGAAGGTCAGCCTTGGTCCGCCGCTTTCCCCCATCGTCCCGTCCGCCGCCAGCGCAAAATCGCCATCGGGATGGTATGGCGGATTACTGACCAGCACCAGATGAGCCAGCCCCACCGGCGAAATCGGCAGGCCCGCGAAAGGATAGTCGGTCCATATATCGCCATTGACCACCAGAAAGGGTTCCAAACCGAGCAGCGGCAGCGCCTGGAAAATGCCGCCGCCAGTTTCCAGCGCTTCCGGTGGTTCCGGAGACCAAGCGATGCGTACCCCCCAGTCTCGACCGTCGCCCAGCGCCGCCGGCAACCGTTCGCCCAGATGGCCGGTGTTGATCACCAGCTCGCGAATGCCCGCCGCTTGCAGGGCTTCGAGGTGATGCACGATCAGCGGCTTGCCGGCGACCGGCAGCAGCGGCTTGGGCGTGTGGTCGGTCAGCGGGCGCATCCGTTCGCCGCGCCCGGCGGCGAGGATCATCGCCTTCATGGCGCCGGTCGCCAGCGGTTCGCGCCTCGCGCCCGCAAGAGATCACCCAATCCGGCCAGTTCGGGATAACGGCTCGCTGCCTCCAATACGTAGCCCAGGGTGCGGGGAATGTCGCGCAGGTAGCCCGGTTTGCCGTCGCGCAGGTTGAGGCGGGCGAAGATGCCGATGGCCTTGAGATGACGTTGCACGCCCATCAGATCGAATCCGCGCAGGAATTGCTCGGCGTCGTCCAGTCCGCTCATGCCCAGCGCCCGTAGCCGCGCCCGGTGCTCCAGCGCCCAGGCTTCGATCTGCTGGCGCGGCCAGGCGATGTAGCAGTCGCGCAGCAGCGAAACCAGATCGTAGGTCACCGCGCCCACCACCGCATCCTGAAAATCCAGCACGCCGGGATTGTCGGGATCGGTGACCATCAGATTGCGCGAGTGGTAATCGCGGTGCACCCAGACGCGCGGCTGTTCCAGCGCGTTGTCGGCCAGCAGGGCGAAGACGTGATCGAGTGTGTGGTGTTCTTCGTCGCGCAGATTCAGGCCCAGCAGTTTCCCCAGAAACCACTCGCGGAACAGTTCCATCTCCCGGTGCAGCAGCGCCGAATCGTAGGGCGGCAGCAGCGGCGAACCAGGATCGCCGCCGATCTGCAAGCGCGCCAGCGCCTCCAAAGCGTCGCCGTACAGGCCGGGGACGCTGCGCGCGTCGAGTTCGGCCAGATATTGCCGGGAACCGAGATCGGTCAGCAGCAGCAAACCCTGATCGAGATCGCCGGCCAGCACTTCGGGCGCGTTCAGTCCCAACCCGCGCAGGGCTTGGGCGATGGCGACGAACGGCCGGCAATCCTCCTTGTCCGGCGGGGCATCCATGACGATGCGGGTCTGGCCGTCGCACCAAACCCGGAAATAGCGGCGGAAACTGGCGTCGCTGGACGCCGGAGCGATCCGGTCCAGCCGCGCCGGCAACACCTCGTTCAGCCAGTCCCGCAGTAGTTGCTCGCGCTCGATCACGCACTTTGCTCCATCCGGTTGAGGCAATCCCGCGCCTTGGCGGACGCCGCGCGTCTGGATTGCAGCAATAATCAATCTATGCGATGTTAGGGCACTTTCATTCACGCGTAAAATCCCGTTCCGTGACGCCGTATTGCCGAATGCTTGTGACGGGGGCCGCGCTGACCCTGCTGCCGCTGGCGGGGGGTCGAGCGCAATCCACCGACGCGCTTAATCCCTGGGTCCAGTGCGAAATCGACGAACTGGCCGGGGACCTCGTCCCAGCCACCCCGAACTTGCCGCCGCCGGATGATCTGCCGATCCAGGCGGAAGCCGGCCGGCTCGACGCCTCCCCCACCGAGTCGTTGCTCGAAGGCAACGCCAGACTGTCCCGGGGCGACCAGCGCTTGCGCGCGGAAAAACTCACCCTGGAACGGCCGGCCAATCGCGTCCGGGCCGACAACGGCTTCGTCTACGGCGATCCGCGCCAAGTCCTGCGCGGCAAGCAGGCGGAGGTTGACCTGAACGCCGAAACCGGCCGATTTAAGGACGTGGATTATTATCTGCCGGCTCGGAACGCCCAGGGTTATGCCGAGGAAGCGCGGGTGGATCGGCGCCAGCGGAAAAGCTGGCTGGAAGACGCCACCTATTCCACCTGCCGGCGCGGCCAGGAAGCCTGGGAATTGCGCGCCCGCGACATTCGCCTGAATGAAAAGACCGGCCGCGGATCGGCCCGCGACATGATCCTCGCGTTCAAGGACACGCCGGTGTTCTATTTCCCGTATCTGTCGTTTCCCATCACCGACGAGCGGCAATCAGGTTTTCTGTTCCCGCGCCAGGGCTACGACAGCGATACCGGCATGGACCTGCAAGCGCCCTATTATTGGAATATCGCGCCCAACCACGACATGACCATTACCCCGCGCCTGATGACCGAACGCGGCCTGTTGCTGGGCGTGGAGTACCGGTTTCTCGAATCCTGGCATCAGGGGCGGCTTGGCTTCGAGTACATCCCGGACGACCGGCGCTACGAGGGCGCGCGGGGATCGTTCAACGTCAGCGACCGCGCCGCGCCGCTGCCGAATGCGTATACCGATCTGCGCTACGAATATGTCTCTGACGACAACTACCTGCGGGATCTGAGCAACAACCTGGATTTTCTCACCGACAATTATCTGGAGCGGCATCTGGACGCCCGCTATTACGGAGACAACTGGCGGGCGCTGGCGCGGGTGCAGAGTTTTCAGATCCTGAACCCCGCGCTGTTTTCCCTCACCGGCAACCCCTACCAACGTCTGCCGCAACTGCTCTTCAACGGCGCTTGGCCACCGAGCGCCGGCGGCTTGAGCTATCAGATGTACGGCGAGATGGTGAATTTCCAGCAGTCCGACATGGTAACCGGCATCCGGCTGGATTTGTGGCCGACCGTGGGCTGGACCTATGAACTGCCCTGGGGTTATCTCAAACCGCGCGCGGGTTTCCGTTACACCAGCTATCAGCTCGATGACGCCGCGCCAAGCGCCAACGACGCCCCCTCGCGCGCCGCGCCGGTGCTCAGTTTGGACAGCGGTTTGATCTTCGACCGATCCTTGCAGGCTGACTGGCTCGGCGTATCCACTGGCACGCAGACCCTGGAGCCGCGCTTGTTCTATCTGTACGTACCCTACCGTGATCAGGACGACATTCCGTTGTTCGACAGCAGCGTGATGGATCGGGATATCGACTGGCTGTTCCGCAACAACCGCTTCACCGGCGCCGACCGGCTGGGCGACGCCAACCAGTTGACCGCCGCGCTCACCACCCGTCTGATCGACGGCCCCAGCGGGCGCGAACGATTGCGCGCCAGCATCGGCCAAATCCAGTACTTCGAGGACCGCCAGGTGAATCTGTATCCGGTCGAGCCGCCTCAAACCTCGGCCAATTCGGGTCTGATCGCTCAGGGTCAGGTGAGTCTGTCATCCCGCTGGGCGGTGCAGGGCGGCGTGCAACTGGAACCCGACAACAGCGACCTGCTGCGCACCGCCTTCGACCTGCGTTACTACGCCAATCCGCGCCAACTGGTGAACGTGTCTTACCTGCTGGATCGCGACCAACCCGACTTAAGCCTGAACGATCAGATTCACTCGGTGGATATCGCTTTCTTCTGGCCACTGAACGCGCAATGGCGGGCGCTGGGGCGCTGGAACCAGGCGCTCAATACCGACCGGAATCTGGAAACGCTGGCTGGCTTGGAATACGAAGACTGTTGCTGGGCGCTGCGCGCGGTCGTTCGCCAGTATCGCGACAGTCCCGCGGACGCCGACGCGCAGAACGCTTTTTATCTGGAATTGGAGCTCAAGGGTTTGTCCCGGCTGGGTTCCGGTCTGGAGATCGTGCTCCAGAATTCCATTCTCGGCTACCAACCGACCCGTTATTAGCTCCCAACTTTGCCATGGCTCGCATGAACAAGCTGCTTTCTCTTCCGATGCTGTGCCTGTTGCTCTCCCTCCTACCCACCGCCAGCCGCGCAGACCTGGCGTTCGGCCCCGGTCCCGAGGCGGCGGGCAGCGCGCTGGACGCCATCGTGGCGGTGGTGGACGACGATGTCATCACCCGCCGGGAACTGGATGCGGCCACCGCGCGGATCGAAGCGCAGATGCGGCAACGCAATGCGCCGGTTCCACCCCGGCCGGTGTTGGAAAAGCAGGTGCTGGATCGGCTGATCCTGAACCAGTTGCAATTTCGCGCCGCCGAGCGCAGCGGCATCACCGTGGACGACGCCACCCTGAACGCCGCCATCGAAACCCTGGCCCAGCGCAACAACATGAACCTGACGCAAATGCGGCAAACCGTCGAGAAGGACGGGGTCAGTTTTGCCCAGTTCCGCGATGACGTGCGCCGGGAAATCATGGGCGGACGGTTACGGCAGAAGCTGGTGGACAGCCAGATCCAGGTGCCCGAGCAGGACGTGGACAGCCTGCAAGCGCAACTGGCGGGCTCGCCGATGGCCAGCGGCGACGCGAGCAATGATAGCCCCGCAGGCGGCGGCGTGCGCGAATATCGCGTGGCCCAGATTCTGATCGCGCTGCCGGAAGGCGCGTCGCCTCGACAAGTCGAGGAGGCGAAGCGCAAGGCTGAGGACGTGCTGGCGCAACTGCGCCAGGGCGCCGATTTCGGGCGGATGGTGATCGGCGTATCCGCCAGTCAGCAGGCGCTGGAAGGCGGTGAAATCGGTTGGCGGTCGGCCGAGCAGTTGCCCACCGTGTTCAGTGCGGTGGTGCCCCGCATGAAACCCGGCCAGATCAGCGATCTGGTTCGCAGCCCCAGCGGGTTTCACATCGTCAAGTTGCTGGAAGTCCGGGGCGGCGGCGAAGCCCGGCCATCTCCCACGGCGCCGACTCCAACCCAGCAGGGGTTGGTGAACCAGACTCGCGTCCGCCATATCCTGCTCAATACCTCGCCGCAGCGATCCGACGACGAGGCTCGCCAACAGTTGGAGCAACTGCGCCAGCGCATTCGCGGTGGCGAGGATTTCGCGGAACTGGCCCGCACCTACTCCAACGATAAGGAATCGGGGGAGCGTGGCGGCGACTTGAATTGGGTATCGCCGGGGATGCTGGTGCCTCCGTTCGAGCAGGCGATGAACGCGCTCAAGCCAAACGAAATCAGCGCGCCGGTCAAAACCCAATTTGGCTGGCATCTTGTTCAGGTGCTCGAACGTCGCCAAGCTCAGGCTACGCCCGAGGCGGCGCGCGCCCGGACGCGCGAGGCGCTGTTGCGGCGGCGCTCCGACGAGGAATGGGAGTTGACGCTGCGCCGGTTGCGCGACGAGGCCTACGTGGAGGTTCGCCTGCCCACTGCCGAAACGCCCACCGGACCGTCGTTCACGCCCCCGGCCGGAGCCGCGAATACGCCATGATGGGGGGGGCAGCCCCGCCTCATCGGCCTCGCAAGCGGTTTGGGCAACACTTTTTGCGGGATGCCAGCGTCATCGAGCGCATCGCGGCGGCGATCCGGCCGGCCGCTGGCGAGCGCTTGGTGGAAATCGGCCCCGGTCTGGGGGCACTGACGATTCCGCTGCTGGCGGCGGCGGGCGAACTGGACGTGGTGGAACTGGACCGCGATCTGCTGGAGCCGTTGCGGGCGCGCTGCGCCGGGGTCGGCACCCTGCGGATTCATCACGCCGACGCGCTGGACTTCGATTTCGCCACCTTGCGCGGCCCTGGACCGCCGTTGCGGGTGGCCGGCAACCTGCCCTACAACATCTCTACCCCCCTGCTGTTTCATCTGCTGGCCCAGGCCGAGCATCTGCGCGACCTGCATTTCATGCTGCAACAGGATGTGGTGGCGCGGATGGCGGCCGGGCCGGGCGAGGATGCCTACGGCCGACTCTCGGTAATGTTGCAATACCGCTGTCGGGTCGAGCCGCTGTTCGCGGTCGGGCCAGAGGCGTTCCGGCCGCCGCCCAAGGTGTGGTCGGCGGTGGTCCGTTTGGTTCCACGTGAAACATGCGCCGTTGCGGTTCGGGACGAAAGCCGTTTTGCCGAGATCGTGCGACGGGCGTTTGCCCAGCGCCGCAAGACCCTGCGCAATTCCCTGCGCGAGTTACTGGACGCGGAGCAAATCGAAGCGGCCGGCATCGACCCCGGCGCCCGGCCGGAAACCCTGGGCCTGGAAGCGTTCGCGGCCCTGAGCGAGAGGATGACAGGTTTCACGTGAAACCTTCACCGCCGCCGCATTCCCCTTGGTTTCACGTGAAACCTTCCCTGCCGGCGCGGTTCGGGTCTTCTAGGCTCGTGGCAACGAGCGCGCCCCGGCGGCGTTGATCGGGCTGATCGGGACGCGCAAGGTTTGATTGACGGCCACCCGGTCGGCGCTGGCATCGCGCGCCACGGCGGGGATGAAGCCGACCAGTTCGCGCGACACCACGTTCAGCGCTGCGTACAGGTCGGGGATGAGACTCGTCAGGGTATTGGCCATGAGGCAAACTCCGGGTTAATCGATCAAGGTTCCGCCGGCCTTGAAGTGCTCGGCCTTGGCGGCGGGCGACAGGGCATCGAACGCGGTCCGCTTCAGCGCGGATCGGCCCTGGCCCTGCTGCGGGTTGGGGTTGTAACCGGAGCCTCGCGCCCCTGGCGTCTTCAGTAAATGCGGGCGGGTTGCAGTCAGGTTCGCCACGCCCTCGGTCAGCGGGATCAAATCGCCCTTCTCGGTGCGATACATCGCTTGATCCTCGTTCCAATCCACGCGGCGGCGTAGGTAATCCTCCACGACTTCGCGATCAATGAATTCATGCGCGCCCAGCGCCTTACTCAGTTCCGCATCCAGCCGGGTGGCGCGATGCTTGGCGGTTAACTCGGTCAGCGCCGCATCCTTGGCCTTCGCCGCCGCGTCGAGCGCCTTGAGCCGGGTTTCCAACTGCTTGAGCGCCTCGGCCTGACCCTTGGCGGGCGGCAGCGACTCCAGCTCTTCCAGGGTTTCAATCCCTAACTTCTCCATCAACCGCGCCACCGTGGCCGTCGCCTCTTCCGCCTTGGCTTTGAGGGCTTGCCGGCCGGTCTGGCTTTCCTTGCGGGCCGCATCGCGCTGCCCGATCAGGTCGTTGACGTACTGTTCCACCTCGGCGAATCGCTCGCCCAGCGGCTCCTTTAGGGATTCCAGATTCATTCTGTACCTCACGCTGTATTTGCTATAGATTACTCGATAATCATAGATAAAAGCTATTGTCAAGAGGATCCATGCCTACGTTCGATCCGTCCCGCTTCCAGTTCATCGCCGACGCCCTGGCCGGCGTCAACGGCTTTCGCGACGGCGGCTATCTGGTGCAATACCCGCGCGAATCCAGCGAGAAGTTCACCCGCCGCAAAGCCATCGCCTGGTACGCCAATGCCCTGCGGCCCGCCTGTCAACGATTTACCGGTTACTTAACCAAACGCCCGCCGCAACGTGAAGTCACCCAGCCGATCCTTGCTGCCTTCCTCGATGCCTGTAACTGGCAAAACGACAGTCTGGACGTGTTTTTTAGCCAGTTCATGATCGACGCCAAGGCGCGCGGTTCCATGCTGCTGCTGGTGGATATGCCCGCCGAGGGGATGGAGACCGACCGCACCTGGCCCGCTCTCAGCGCCATTGCGCCGGAAGGGGTTACCGCCTATGCCGTCAACGCGGTCGGCGCGCTGGCCCGCGTGACCTTTACCGACACGCTGACTCTGGCCGGTGAGGAAACGGCGGTAAGCCGCACCTATGACGAAACTGGCTGGCGGATCACGGCCGGCGATAAAATCCTGGAACAGGGCCAGCACGGCTTGGGCGTGTGCCCGGTGGTGGCCTTCGCCGAGAGCGGGCTGTTTCCCGCCGAGGGCGAATTCGCCACCATCGCCGATTTGGGCAAGCGGCTGTACAACCTGCGGTCGGAACTGGATGAAATCCTGCGGGCGCAAACCTTCAGTTTGCTGACCTACAAGGTGCCAACTGACCGCTTTCCGCTCGACATGGGCGAGGTGGCGCAAACCATCGGGACTCACAATTTGCTGCAAACCTTCGATGGCGGGGCCGAATTCATCGCGCCGCCGGAAGGGCCAGCGCGGGTCTACCTGGACGTGATCGCCCAGCTTGAAGCGCTGGTTCGGCAGACGGCGCTGATCGTGGATATCCCCGCTACAAGCCGCGAAGAATCCGGCGTGGCGCTGCAACTGCGGTTTCAAGCCCTGAACGCCTCGCTGGTGCATTTCGCGCGGCGGATGGAAGATTTCGAGCGGCGGGTGTGGGAACTGGTCGGCTTGTGGCTGGGGCTGGAACCGAACGTCAGCGTCAGTTGGGGCAAGGACTACAGCATCGCCGATCTCAAGACCGAGATTGAGATTGCCCAGAACCTGGCGGCCTTGAATGCGCCGCCGGCCTATCAGCAAGCCAAGCTGCGGCAACTGATTCAGTTGGATTTGGGCGCGCTGCCCGGCGACGACCTCGCCGCCATCCTGGCCGGGGTGGATGAAATGCAGCAGGAAACCGCCCGCGAAACGGAGCCGCCCGCGTGATCGAACTCAACCTGGCTGGCCTGGCCGAGGTGCGCGCCGCCTTTGCCCGGCTGGCGCCCGAAATCAAAGCCCAGGCGTTGCGCGGGCTGGCGCAAGTGGCGTTCGATACCGCCCAGCGCCAAGTCGATACCCACACCCAAACCGGCGCGCTGGCGCGGTCACTCCGACTGCGGTCAGACGGCGACGGCGGGTGGCTCATCGGCCACGACCAGCAACACGCGCCTTATGCCCCGTTTGTCCACTGGGGCACGCCGCCACATGACATTCGCCCGCGTAACAAGAAGGTGTTGCGCTGGCCATCCGGCCAGGGCGGGAAGGCCAGCTTCATCTTCGCCCGCTTTGTCCACCATCCCGGATACAAAGGCGATGCCTATTTGATTGAAGCGGCAGACGAGGCGGTTCGGCAATTTGACGCCATTGTGCGCCGCTTGGAGGTTTGAATGGCTCTGACCCTCGACTATCACGACGCCTATCTGGCCCCGCTGATCACGAACAACGAGGCGTGGGAAACCCGCGCGATCGCCGACGTGGCGGAACTGGGCGAATTCCCCGCGCCCTGGCCGGACAAGCTGGCGGTGTTGCGCGCCTATATCCTGTGCTGCATCGAAAGTCTGGCCGACGAGCAGGACGTGTTCAGCGCCAAGCTCAAACACTACAAGAGCGAGTACGCGGCCACCTTGCAAGCCGCCCGGCTGGCGCTGGCCGCCGCGAGCGTCACCACGCCCGGCCCCTTGACTCTCACCATTGAGCGCGGCTGACATGACGCCCTGGGAAATCTTGACGCAGATCAAAGCCACGCTGACGGAGCTGCCCGGCGTCGCCAGTTGCGCCATTGGGATTGAGGCGAACATCACGCCCAGCGACTATCCGCTGGTGCGGATCGTACCGACCCGGCTGACGCCCTACGATGATGTCGGAGACCGCGCCTTGTTGGCGGTGACCGTGTACTTCGGCGCGGCGTTGCTGGAAGCCAGCGACGGCCTGGAGGCGGTCTATGAAGAGTTGCTGGCGCTGGAAGCGGCGATTCGAGAGGCGGTGCTGTTCACGGCCCAGCGGGAAGCGTGGCAGACGGGAACCCGGATGACCGCGCGCTTCATCGACACGGTTACCGACGAGGATCGCTTGCCGCACTACAAGATGCTGGCCAGCCGGTTTGAAGTGGAGGGGTGAGCCATGCGGATTGAACCCGGCTTTGCGCCGTATACCGAGTTGTTGGAGACGGGCGACGCCATGACGGTGACGCCCGACGGCGTCGCCCTGGTCGTCGTGCATCCCGTGGGCGGGATGCCCAGCAAGGAAAGTCTCAGCGCGGCGAAACGCTATGGGCCGTACTCCCGCCCGGTCGCGTTCCAGGTGACCGCGCTGAACGGCGGTTGCACGGTCGTGCAAAGCGCTATTGTCGCGCCGCTTTGGGTGGAAGGGTGGGATGACTTGCGCTTTCCGGCCCAAGGCATCAATCCGGCGGGGGCAGCGAACGCGCCGGCGGTGGATGACACCCTGACGGACTATCCGGGGACGCTGCTGTTTTCAGGCAGTCAGGAGAACGTCATCGCGGGCATCGCCCAGTTGCCGCACGCTTGGAAAGCCGGTTCGGCCATCAAGCCCCATATCCATTGGAGCAAGCCGGTCGGCAGCGCCAGCGCGGTTTCATGGGTGTTGTATTACCGGATTCTCGGCTCGCCCGGCGACGCGCACGGCGCGTTGATCGGACCGCTGGCGGGCACGCTGGTCGCCGGCGACATGACGACCGCCGATCAGATGTTGTTGACCCGCTTCGATCCTATCGACCTGACCGGGCAGAAGGAATCCACCTGCCTGTCTTGGCAGATCCGCCGGCTGGGCGACACCGACGCCGACAACGGTGCGGCGCGGCTGTTTGAATTCGATCTGCATTACCAGTCCGACAAGGGCGGTACGGTCGATGAATTCCCGGCCTGAAGTGGAGGGGTGATGCGCGTCGTGCCTTTGTTCCAGTCGAACGCCGCCGTGATGGCGTTGCTAAAATCCCTGTTGCGCCAGGCGGAAGCGGGCGAGATCGTCAGCCTGATCTATTCGGCGGAAATCGCCGGCGGCCACGTCCAAGCCGGCTATACCGACATCGAGGATGTCTATTCCACCCTCGGCCAGTTGGAGCGAATGAAAGCCCTGCTGCTCCGCAGCCTCGATGACACGACGCAGGAAATGGATTTGAGAGAGTAGGGGTGGACGAGTCAAGCGGCGACCGGTTCAGCAACGCGCTCAAACTGGATGCCCCGATCACCGGGATAAGGCGTTTGATGATCGTGTTGTCCTTGCAGAATGGCGACGGGAATCCCTGCCGGGAACGCCGCGCAGCGCATGGCCGCTTGATCCCAGCTCGCCCAATCCAAATGTCGGCAATGATTGCAAGAGGCCGTCATGGCCGGTGCGCCGGGAAAATCAGGGCCATCATTCAACACGAAAGGCATTATTCGCTCTCCTGGTGATAACGGAATCCGCATCGTTTTGACAATATGCGCATGAAAGCATGTTGTCGCGCCTGATCCGCTTGCACGGCGTTCCAATGATACTTTTCCGCTTCAATCAGTGTTTGCCGGGTGGCTTCGCGGAGCGCCTCGGCGATATGAGCATAGTAGGTCGGGCACAGGACGTGCCCGACTTGCACTCCCCGCCATGGCCTGAACCGTCGGGCTGAACCGTCGGGCAACGCTGCGCTTTTGCCCGACCTACCCGGACTCATCGCACACCCAGGATTCAAACCGCTCAGCTTCCGGTTTCCGGCTCTTGATGATCAGCCGGTACAGGTTGCCTTCGTTGATGAACGACAGGGCTTGAACGCCGCTGCTGGTGGGGGAGTCGCGTTTCGCTACCCCCTTTGTACGGCAATGCTTCTTGATAGCATCGCTGTCGTTGACGTATCCCAGCACGTCGCAAACATCCTTGGCGCAAAACCAGGGTTCGCCCGCATCGTCGGCGAAGGTGCGAACAGCCAGAGAGTCAAACGAGAAGGGGATCAAATCAGTAGCCATGATGAACTCCGTAGGATTTCAGGATTCCCCCACACTTCAAGCGTGGTGGGGCAGGCGCTCCTAACGGCCTACGACCGTCCGGGTCCTTACGGATACCCGACGCCCGCCCCATGGAGGGCAAGGCAGGCACAAAAAACCGCCTAACAGGGCGGGGGACTGCGTAGGATGTTAGGAGATTCCAGCATAGCCCCCTGGGGGGAGGGGTCAAGCGGCCTGTTTTTCCTCCGCCTCGTAATATCGAACAACCTCCTCGGCTTCCCGGATCGCGTCGGCAATCGCAGGAATCTCCGGGTCATCCTTCCGCAAGCCCTCCAGCCAGCGCACCCAAGCCGCCTTGCCCGCGCAAAACGCGGGGGGGTCAATCAATACGTCGATGTCTTTCATCAGAATCCCCTTATCCGCTTGATCTTCAATACCGCCGCATCAACCATATTCTCCAATGCCGTCCGTTCGTTCGCGTAAAACCGCTGTCGATCCTCATCGAGCTGAAACTGATAATCAATAACCCCGGCGCGCGCCAACGCCAAGTTGATTAAGTGCGCCTCAAGACTTTCCAAGAACAAGCCGCGTCTTCGCGCCAAGCCGGTTTGTTGCCAGATTTCATGCTTGGCCGCGTCAAGCACCATCTCAAATTCTCGAAAATCGTGCCGCTCCGCACGGAACCACGACCCATCATGACCGTAAACCAAGATCTGAAACAGTCCGGGGCGTTTGCCCATAACTGCCAAATCGCCGGGGCTTAACGAGTAACTATCAGGATGGTTGTGATGATAAGCGATTTTGCGGGTCGGATCATCGGCCATTTGGGTTAATTCAGCAGGGATATAAACTCTTCCTGGTTCGTTGCTCGTCCCTTGAGCCAGTCGCTTCCCGGTCTGCAAGTCAATCGCCGCCATATGTTCGTTTCCGGTTTTTTGCCCGTTTTTGAGGACATAGGCTTTCGCGTCGCCTTCCAGTTTGGAAAGTTGATCTAGCGTGATCGTTCCAGGCGCAGCCGGCTTGGCCTGCTTCGGCTGTTCGCCGCGCGCTCGCGAACGGCCTTCCAGAAAATCGTTGTCGCCGTTGCTCATCCGCGCATCTTGCCCCACCTCCCCCAACCGCTTCCACCGATACAGCGGGTCTTTCCCCGCGTTGTAAATCGCTTCCAGCGTCTCCCCTTTTTTCGCCAGTGCCAGTTTCTCCCAACTCCCGGCGATGTCCCGCGCTTCCTTGGGGGCCAGCTTGGCCAGAAACGCCCGCTCGGCCTTGGGGTTGAAGCGGGGCTTGGCGTCGAAAATATCGATCTTCGGCGAGACAACGCAGTAGCAGTGCGGGTGAAAGGGCGGCTTGGGCGCGTCGGCCTTGGGGTACACCCCCGGCCCCAAGCCATAGGCGTCCAGCTTGGCGTGCCGGTCGCAGATGTCGGTCTTGGGGTGTTTGCTGCTCATCCGAATCTGAACATACTCAATCTGCTCTTCCTCCATGAGTTCGCGCGCTACCTGATCGGTGTAGTTGCGATGCAGTTCCGTGCGGGCGATGCGGTTCGCGTAGTAGCGGTTGCGCTCGTAGAACGCCACCTTCAGCGCCTTTTCCAATGCCTCCATTCCCGCGCCCGCTTCCTTCTTGCGGATAGCGTCTAAATAAGCGGCGCGCAATGCCGGCGTCTTCAGCGCGGCGGATTTAAACCGGTCAAACTCAACCTGTAGATATTTCGGCAACGGTTTGATGATGTCGAGCGGATCATCCTGGAAGTTGTAGCCCTCGTAGAGCGCCTTCCGCAGTTCGCGGGCGTTGTGAACGCCTTGCAGATGCCGCTCGATGATTTGCTCCGAAATGCCCGCCACGGCCTTGGCGTTGGCGTACAGGGCATCCGCCAGCTTGACCCGGCCCACCCGATAGGCTTTGACCTCCGCGACGCCCAGCGACGATTGGAGGATGCTATTCAGCGCCTCACGGAACCCGGCGATGGCGTCGGCATTGAACTCCTTGAGGACCGCATCCAGCGCCGCCCGAGGTTTCGCCCCGGCCCGAATCTTGCCCAGCAGCGCCGCGAACGCCCGTTCCGCCGCTTGCCGGGTGGCGGCGTCGGACTGGGCGAGGATGGCCTGATAGCGGGCGTAGGAGATCATGACGAGCGGCGGGCAGTCGCCCGATCACAGCGCCGGAACCATCGCTGTTAGCCACCCCGGCGGGGCATGGCGACGGGTCGCCAACTCCCACAGCATGTGCAGGGCGTCGGGGCCGTCGTCGTGGTCGGCGGCGGGGTAGTGGCGCAACTGTTCGAGCAGCGTCGCTTGGCGGGGGTGAAACCGGATCAGGCCATTGGCGACGTGCGGTTGCAGACTTTCGATCCGCAGCGCCTTGTCGGTGTGCGGGATGACGCCCAGCGCCGGGACGGGAATCCCGCGCGCGGCGCTGCGCTTGACCAGCTCGGCCCGAAAGAACTCCTGAAACTGCACCGCCTCAATGCTCCAGCGCAGGCAGTGGTAGCGGCTTTGCAACGCGATGATGTCTTCGATGATGGCGTCGGGCAGGCGGCGGCGAATCTGGGCCTCGACCACGTGCAGCACGCCGGTGGCGCGGTCCAGCCCGCCGACCAGGAGGGCGCTGGGGTCGCGCCCAGCGCCGGCTTTGCCCAGGCTCGGGTCACACGCGCCGAAATACAGCCAGTCGGGGCGCTCGTCTACCCAGTAGGTGAAGGCGGGGAACAGAGCCGTGGCGTGGTCGACCGGGTCGTTTTGCAGTTCAGCGTCAAACGCGGCATGGCCGTCGCGCGCCCGCAGCTTCATCAGCGCCAGCAGCGGCCGTTGCGCCGGCCAGCTCACCCGCGCCCCGGCGTCCATCTCGGCCCGGAATTGGGCGTAAAACCGGTCGGCGACTTCCTCACCCTGGTTGCGAAACTGCTCTTCCCACTGGTCCCACAGGTCCATTCGCGCCGGCCATTGGATCAGGGCGCGGAAGGTGAAGGTTTCCCACCAGGGGTTGCGCAGGGTGCGGGCCAGCACGCTGTCGTAGTGCAGCAAGGTGCCGACGTAGAGCAGGTCGAGCGAGTCGTCGGCCGCGCCCAGCTTGAGCACGGTCTTCTTCAGCCAGTTTTCCAGCTTGTCGCGCTGGACCGGACTGCGCACGTTGTCGTCGTTTTCCAGGTCATCCAGGATGACCAGATCGGGCCGGTGCGGGCCGTGGCGCAAGCCGCGCATCCGCTTGCCCGAGCCAAACACTTCGATCTTAGCGCCGTTCGCGGTCAGGATGACGCGCTGTTGCCAAACCCGGCCTTCGCCGCAGGCGGCGGGAAAGTCCTGGAGCAACCGGGGGTTGCTGTCCAGTTCGGCCTTGATCGCCTCCAGCATCGGCAGGGCTTGATCGAGGGCGTCCATGACGATGACGACGTAATGCTTGCGGCCGGTGACGACGCACCACAGGGTAAACAACTGAGTGGCGATGGTGCTCTTGGCCTCGCCGCGCGGGGCGGCCAGCGCCAGCTTGCGCCCCTGCGGATCAGCGATCAGCGTCGGCAACAGGTCAAACAGGAAGTCGTGCAGCGCGCTGGGCGCGGCGGTCAGGTAGTGCGGGAAGTAGGTCTGACAGAAGAAGCGGAACCCGGTCTGCGGGTCCGCCACCCGCGCCTGGCGGACGGCGGTGGCGTCGGCCTCGGCGGAAAAGGCGGCGCAATCGGTTTCGATGTGGCGGCGCAGGCCAGCGGCCAGCGCCTGAAGTTCGGCCTGAAAGCCCCGGACGCTCAGCTTAGCCATAGCGTTTGGCCATCGCCTCGCCGAACGGCTCGAGAATCTCCAGCATCGCCGCCGAATGCTGGGGATAGCCGTCGCGGACGAAGGTGGTCAGCCGGTTGATGATTTCGATGGCGACGGCCAGCTTGTTCAGTTCGGGGTTGAGCTGCGACACGGACTGGCGCATCTCGCGCAGGGAGAAGGCCAGCGACGACAGCAGCTTGACCCGTTTCTCCGCCGTTAACGCCGGGTCGTTTTGGATGTCCTTTAACGCCTGTTTGTGCTGGGTCAAGTAATCTTCCATCAACACCGCGATGGTGTACTTGTAGCCGCAGTCGGCGATGTCGCCGGCGGTCCGAGCGATGTCCCAGTCGTCGCCGTCGCGGGCCGATTCGGCTTTCCATTTGCGAATCGTGCCGTGGCCGATGTCCAGCTTGTCGGCGATCATTTCGATGCTGAGTCGCTGGTAGATGTACAGCGAGCGGACATGGCGGCGATGTTCCGCGGTGTAGCGTTTGCGGGGCGTGCCTTTGGGGAAGCCGGGCATGGGGGGTCTCCGTTATCGCTCGATGGCGCGGCCGGTCATGGTGGTCCGCTCCCGTTGCCGTTCTTCTTGCGCAAGTCGCGCAGTTCGGCCCGCAATTCCTTGTTCTCGCGCAGCAAAATCTCGGTGAACGTTTCGTGCTGCCCGTCCTCCTTCACCTCCTTGCGCAGTTCCCGAATCCAGCGCCACGCGCCGGCGACGAGCACCAAAAACAGCGCCCCTTTCTCGGGGTTACTCAGCGCCCACTGCAACAGCGCCGCCCAGTGGCTCGGGTCATCGGTCACTGGCGCGCGTCCTGACCACGCCCCACAACGCCCACAGACTCAGCCAGACGTAGGTGATCGCGGACAAGGGCGGCGGGAAGTGGCGCAGGTTGTTGAACGCGAACAGCAGCAGGCAAAACGCCACGCCCATCCGCGCCAGCAATCGCCAAACAAAGCGGGGCTGGACACACCAAAGCACGGTCATCAGCCCAATCCCGCCCGCCAAGAAAAAGCCCGCGCCCCACACCCATTCGGGCGCGAGCCGGGCAAAGGTGGCGTACACGCCGCCGATGTGGCTGAACATGTCGGGCATCAGCCACAGATAGACGCCGATCCATAGCACGATCAAACTGGCCATGAGGTCAAAACTGGACCAGGGCGCGGCCATCATCACGTCCCGAATGCGCCGACAGGTGCTACAACCCGCCAGCCAGGCGCCCGAATGGCTCATGGCGCGGCGCTCAGCGGGGCGTGGCCTTGAGCACAGCCACCTCGATCACCAGATTGAGCAGCCGGCTGGGCACGGTCGCGAAGGCTTCGCGCAGCTTGGCCTTAACCAATTTCCGCTTCTCATCGCCCGGCAGTCTGGCGTCGAGCAGGGCGGTCACCGCCTCCAGCGCCGCCTCCCACACCACCGCGCCGGCCAGCGCCTTGATCGCTTGCGTCAACAAAGCCGTCCAAAATGTGTTCATACTTTCCCCTTACTCCGACATCCGCACCAGCGCCGCCGCCGGGTAGATTTGCACGCTCCCCGGCTCGCAAATGGATTCGACCGCATAACCCTCATGGGTCAGCGTTGTGGTATACCAGCCGACCACTTTTCCGCGCCAAGAACTGCCGCTGTGTTTTTGCACGTAGTCTCCATGTCGGAACGTGGTATGGGTATCAGGATAAATAGGCATCTCAATATCTCCACGCACATTCAATCCCGATCGCCGAATCCGCCCAGGTTCGGGCGAGTATCCGGTTCGGCTCGACGGACGGGTGACACGGGCGGGCGCACGAAGTCAACAGGCTGAACAACGTCAGCACCAGCGCCAGCATGGCCAGACTCAGGGCGGCCTTGCAGATCAATCGGCGGCAGTTCGGGCTTGGCCTCATCTTGCAGAAACACTCCCAGTAGACCCGCCAGCGCCATGCCCACGGTCACAATGGCCTCGGCCTGATCGGGCCGCAGCGACAGGCCAGCGACGGTCGCCAGCCAGACCAGACCGCGCCAGGTCGAGGGCTCCCGCAAGCGTCGCAGCAGCCAGTTCACGCCCGCGCGCCTGACAGACCCAGCCGGTAAAAGATATGCCGGCCCACGGTGACGCCCTCGCGGCCTCGCGCCCACTTTGGCGGCCACACCATCGCGTATTCGGGGCGCGCGATGGTGTGGTAATGATCCGCGCCGGCGGTCGGATCGGGGGTGACTCCGTCCAACACCCCGCGCGCCACCTCGATGAATGCCGCGAGGGATTCCGCCGAGCGGCTCCGCACGCGCGGCGCTTGCGCGTCCCACCAGCAGCTAAATTGCGCCGG
>WBUJ01000250.1 GCA_008933795.1 Candidatus Contendibacter sp.
GTTCCGCGTCCACCCGTTGCACCGTCCCCAAACCGCCCAGCCGGTCGCGGGCTGGCGGGTGATTGCCCTCAACGGCGACCGGGCCTGGCTCAAGGGACCGACCGGGCAAACGGCGAGCGTGGTGGCCGGCGACCGGCTGGGCGGTTTGGGGACGGTGCAACGGGTGGACGCGGAACACCGCCTGGTGGTGCTCAGCGACGGTCGCTTCGTGCGCTAAACGGGTTCGGAAAGAGGGCGTCGTTACGGGTGTAGCCGGGATTCAGGGCTGGGTGGCGCTGGCCTGCGCGCCGACCTGCTGCCAGCGAGCCGTTTCCACATGGGCCTCGGCCTGCATGATCGCTGCTGGGTTTCCGCTGGCCAGCAGCTTATAATTAGTTTGTTATAATTCCTTTCCCAGGCGGTGTCGATTGCGTGAAGTCGTGTGGATGGGTGATTCCAAAAAACGACTCAAGGAATTTCCCAGCGAAACACAACGCGCGATGGGCGGCGCGCTCATGCTGGCGCAGTTGGGCGGTTTGGCGGACCACGCCAAGCCGTTCCATGGCGTGGGCAGCGGTGTTTTTGAGATTGCCGAGCGCCAAGACAAAAACGCTTACCGGCTGGTCTACGCCGTACAGCTCGGTGCCAAGCTGTATGTGCTGCACGCTTTTCAGAAAAAATCCAAAACGGGCATCAGCACGCCGCAACCGGACGTGGATTTGATCAAGCAACGGTACCAGGCTGCTCAGGAGTTGGCGCAACATGACCCCGGAAATCGAATTTGAGAATAGTAGTGGTAATGTCTTTGCGGATTTGGGTTTGGACGACGCTGACGAACTGTACACGCGCGCCGCCTTGGGCGCGCAGGTGGTGGCCATGCTCAAGGCTCGGGGTTACACCCAAACCGAAGCCGCCGCTTGTTTGGGGATCAGGCAGCCCGAAGTATCGGCGCTCATGTGCGCCCGGTTTCACCGCTTTAGCCAAGAACGGTTGATCGGGTTTCTCAACAAGCTCAACTTCAAAGTCACCATCCAGATTAGCCGGCGCCACCCTGGCGAACCCTTCCAGCAAGTCTGCGTCACTGCGTGACGGAGATCCCATCTGGAAAGTCAGTGAGTCAGTACGCCGATGAGTCAACAGGTCGGTGAGTCAAAAACACCCAACCCGCACGCCGCAACCGGCCGTCGGCGAGCGAGGGAGTGAACCATGCCCCGCGCCGGGGCGCGTCCCCTAATGGCCCCCGCCGGGTGCGGAGCGGCGGGACCCAGCCCGGTGCGCGATCGGCCGCTGGCGGTCACCACTCCAAAGCCACACCGCAGCCGGTGCGATGGCGTGTCGGACCGCTTTTTGACCGACCTGGATGCGGAAACTCTGACCCGTCTGGACGCCCTGAACGACCGTCTGGGCGCGCTGGCGGCGGCCACCGAACAGGCGGGCGCGGCTGGACGCCTTCTGGCGGGGACCATGACCACCCAACTCGCCGAGTTCAGCTTGGACCAAAGAGAGGGCGTCGTTACGGGTGTGGCCGGGATTCAGGGCTGGGTGGCGCTGGCCTGTGCGCCGACCTGCTGCCAGCGAGCCGTTTCCATATGGGCCTCGGCCAGGAGTAGGTTCCAATCATCGGGCGGATGGCCGCTGGCCAGCATTTTGCGGAATACCCGGTAGGCGTCGTTGCCGCTCTCGTAGGCGCGTTGGCTGTCCTGGTCGTTCACCCACGCATAGACGATCACCTGGCTCGGCGCGTGGTAGCGGAAGAACAGGCGATACTGCTGGAAGAACTTGGCGCGAAACCAGTGCTGGCGCCCTTCGCCGAGGGTATGGCCTTGCCGGTACTCGGTGCGCGTGGGGTCTTGCGGAATGACCTCGAACGCCAGCTTGGTAATGGCGGCCAGCCGCTTGCTGGCGTTTTTCCTGACGTAACCGACCGGGTCTTTCCGCTGGAGGGCTTCGACCTGCTGGATCAGCGTCTCAAGCTGGTCGAGGAACAACGGGTGGGCAAAAAGCGCCCAGCCGTTGACGACCCGCGGTGACCGACTCCCCGGCTCATTCGTCATCGGCCGACAGCGGGGCATCGAGATTCACCTCCACGCCGCCGACCAGGGTTTGGAGGCGCTGGACCAGTCCGGTAGCGACCGCCTGAAGCCGTTCCGGGTGACTGGCGATGTCGCGCGCCAGGAAGTCCAGGAACGGTCTCAATACCGGGTCTTCACCCTCGGCGCGGACGGCGCGGGTCATCAGCACGGCGCTGTCGGACAGGATCGAATAATGGATCTTATCGCGTTTGCCCAGCTTGAGGGCGCGGCGAACGGTTTCTGGCACGGTCGTCTGATAGCGGTCGGTGAGCGTGGATTCGACTTCGAGCGTGGACGCCATGACAACACTCTCCAGTGGAAGAACTCAATGATAATGCAGATGCATTGCCATCGCAATGCACACGCATGGCCTCTAACCGCGGGTGTGCTATCGGAACTTCCGTGCTGGGCGGATGGATCACGGATGCGGCTTGACAGCCCAGGGGGATGCCGGTCGCGCCTCACGGTGGGGCTGCCTCGTCTCGCGGAGCGTCAGAGCCGGTGGATCATCGGCGCGAGGCGGTTGCGGCAGGAGCGCCGGCTCGCGCGCCAGTCGTTCGACGATGCGCGCCAGCGGTTCCCGGCGTTGCAGCGCCTGACGCAGGTGCTCGATGACCTGTTGAGGGTGCGGCGCGCGTTGGAGCGCTTCCGCCAGTTCCCGGCGCTGCGACGGCGGCAGGACCAGGGCCAGCCCTGGAATCAGGCGGGGATCGCCCGGCGCGAGGCCGGCCAGCGGGAAGGCAATCACGCGTGGGCTGCGAGTATTCGGAGTCGTGTGAACCATATGGCTTCCTCCAGGATGGGAATCGGAACCCCTCGCGTCGTTTGCAAGTCGCCGGGGCGGGCGACGGCCGCCCGGCGAGCAACGGGGCGCTCGCGCAGCCGATTCAGATAGCGGGTGGCGAACGGCGTTACATGACACCAGGGTACGTTGGCCAGCGCCGCCCGGCGAGCCAGCGCCCCGACGGCGGCGGGCCAGTCGGTGGGGAGCAGCACCGCCAACGGCTCGACCGTGCGCGCCACCAACAGCACGCCGGCGGCACTGAAGTGGACGCCCCGCCAGGCGCCGGCGAACCAGTCGAGCGCTTCGCCATAGCCCAGGAACGGCTCTCCCGGCCCCGCCTCCGCGGCCAGCCAGCCCAGTTGAAAGCCGTGGGCGAGCGCCGAGGTAGCGACCACCAAAGTAGCGCCATCGTCCAGGGCATGGAGGTCACAACTGG
>WBUJ01000060.1 GCA_008933795.1 Candidatus Contendibacter sp.
GGGTGGGAGCAGTTCGGGCTCGTCCTCCCTGTCGGGCGGTTCGACGGGGTCGGGCTTAGGGTCTTCCCGCGGAACGCTTTCCGGCGGCTCCGCTTCGTCCCTGGGCGGTCGCGCCGGTGGCCGTTCCGGTGGCGCGGGCGGCGGTGGGGTCGGGACCATGGGCTCCGGTGGACCCAGCGTCGGCATGGAAGAGGTCCGCATCGTGGCCGATCCCGATAACAATTCGCTGTTGATCTGGGCCACCAGCCAGAATTACGAACGGATCATCAGCACCTTGGAAAAAATGGACGTCCCGCCCCGACAGGTGCTGATCGAGGCGACCATCGCCGAGGTGTCCTTGACCGGCAGTCTGAAATATGGGGTGCAGTGGTTTTTCAACAATAGAGTCGGCAACGGCTACACCGGGAACGGCTCGCTGGGTCTTCCCACCGACCTGACGCTGACGGACGTGCTCTCCGACATCCCGGCCGGTCAGTTCTCCTACGCCATCACCGATGGCGCCGGGGTGGTCAAGGCGCTGCTCAACGCGCTGGCCAGCGATTCCAAGGTCAAGGTGTTGTCCTCGCCACAGGTGATGGTATTGGACAACCAGCAGGCCTCGATTCGGGTGGGTACCCAAACGCCGGTTCCCGCCCCGCAAACCATCTATGGGGGCAGCACCATCACTACCGGCGGCGCGGATTACAAGGACACCGGCGTGCTGTTGGAGGTATTGCCGCGGGTCAACTCCGGCGGCATGGTGAATATGGAGATCAAGCAGGAGGTCGTTGAGCCAGGGGCGTTGGTCGACGTCAGCCAGACGGGATCGGTGGCCAACAAGCAGCGGGCGTTCCTGCAGCGCAACGTCACCAGCAAGGTGGTGGTCAAGAGCGGCCAGACCCTGGTGCTGGGCGGCCTGATCCGCGACAACCGCACCGATGGGCAGAGCGGCTTCCCAATTCTCTACAAGATTCCGGTGCTGGGAGCCTTGTTCGGCAACACCGAGGAACAAGTGGACCGCACCGAACTGATCGTGCTGATCACCCCCCGGGTGGTGCAGGGCAGCGAGGAGGCCAGCCAAGTGACCGAGGAGATCAAGCGCAAGATGCAACAGATCGCGCCACTGGTGACGCCCGCCGGTTGATGGGGCGGATTTTGGGGAGGTGACGAGCGATTAGGAGTCTTGTTGTTTTTTTGGTATCGGTTGTTGCATGGTTGACAAGATGGTTTGCTACACTTATAGTCTATGCCCAATAGGGGTTTGTGGTGGCAAAGACTACGGAGTTGTTGTATTTTTGTCATCGTCTGTTGTTTGGTTGACTTGCAGAGGTTTTCAACGTACAGTTGATGCTGTTGTTGAGACTTCTCTTGGATAATGCTACTCCCTTGCTACTTGTTAAGGAGCCTCAAGATGGTGCGTGAATTCAAAAAGATTGGCGCCGCCGCCGCGGTGGCGGGCGCCCTGCTGGCCTCGGGCAGCAGCTATGCGACCGTGCAGTTGTCGGAGCCTGGCGATGCGATTTTAGTGCCGTATGTGGTTTGCAACCCGGCGAGCAACAACCAGAATACCTTGGTCGGTCTGATCACCTTCGCCAAGGAGCGGCTGGGTTTGTATGCGAACGGCGTTTATTATCCGGCTCCCTGGAGCTTGGCGACGTTCACAGTGGGCGGCTTGGTTCCTTCGACTCCCGGATCGGCTTCCCTGCCGGCGCGGAAGACGGGGGCTGGCCCTTACACCAAATCCATCCACTGGTACTTCTATGACACCAAGAGCGTTCACCGGTTGGATGGCGTGATTCCGGCCACCGACAACGACTTTGTCCGGTTCGACTGGTGCAGCACCATCAGGGCGACGGGGCAGACGACGCTCAATGGCGTGAACGGGTATATGATCTTCACCTCCGACGAGGTGGATCGCGCGCTAGATTTGACCTCCTCGTCCGCTGTCCCAACCTTCGCGCTGTATGGCCATGCCTATCAGATCCAAGGCAACTGGCAATCGCAGGCGTTTATCCCGATCCTGCCAAACCCGATCTGGTCGATCAATCCCGATTTCAGCGTCAACGCGAACAACTTGGCCAAGCGCGCCGGTTATCCCGCGTTTACCCGGTTGTTGAGCGGCACCGATTTCACCCATTTGCGGGATACCAACGCCCTGCGGCGCGATGTTTACATGCGCTACTTCCTGGACCCGGCGCTGGCCACCGAAAACCGGATGGTGTTCTGGTTCAACTTCAACGCGGGTACTTATAACGCGGCTCAGGCGCAGGCCCTCGGCTATAGCAACACCGCCAGCTTGTCGCAAAGCCGCTTCAGCGCCGGCGAGACCTACGACAGCGAGCAGGTTTACAAGAACTCGTTCTCGTGGGATTTCCCCGACGAGTTGAACATTGTGACCAGCACGCCGTCGGCCCCCGCGTTCCCGGGCATGCTCCACAGCGAGGTGGAAGCTTATTCCGGGAGGACGGTGGTCAACACCGGTATCGTCCGTTTTGGTATCCCCGAGGCGTTGGCGATTTCGGCTAGCCCGGCGGGCGTGAACTCCAACATTCCGTTCGTTTCTTCCGGCGTGTCCTTCAACATGCTGGGCTTGGGCGCGAGCGGCGCCAACAGTGTCCAGTTGCAGACCGAGATGTCCACTCAGGGTCCCGCCTACTAAGATTCGCTGCTAACCATGGTTAGCTGTTGATCTGGGCTGTTGCCTGAAAAACGGCGCCTTGCGACAAGGCGCCGTTTCTTTTTATTCCCGAAAGGAAAAGATTCGTCGTGCGTCAAGGCTGACCGAAAACGCGATAAGGTCGCTGCTGGCTGGAGAAGAGTGAGATGACGAGCAATTTCGGCTACCGCAGGGTTGGCGCGGTACTCGGTTCCGTGGCATTGGGATGGATGATGTTTCTGGCGCGGCCATCGTTGGCTGAGGACGCGGTCAACGTCGCGTCGCGGCCGTTACCGGTCGAAGGGGGTATCTTCGCGGTGGTCGCCGACGATGTGGACCGTGATGGCCGTGTCGATCTGGTGACAACCAATCGGGGTCGGTCGACCGCGCAAATCCTGTATCAGAAGGCGCCGCGCCAATTCGAGGCGGGACCCGCCGCCAAGGTGCTGGGGTTTCATGCCAACGAATTCGCTCGCCTGCCTGGCGCGGAACCTCGCTATGTCCTGAGCGCCGAAGGCCAGGGCGTGCTAAAAATGTTGCTGCCGGACGGGAAAGGAAGCTTGAAGGAAGGCGCGACTTACCCTTTCGACGGACCCTACGCGGTGACGGCATTCTCCTGGCCGGATTGGGGGATATCGCTGGCCGTGGCGCCCTATCAGGGCGAAACCCTGACCGTGCTGCGGAATTTCCAGCCGGATACCGCCCGGGTGGAAACGGCATACGGTTTGGCGGTGCCAAGACAGAGCGTTCCCGGCGTGGTGACCGTCGCCGATGTGGACGGTGATGGTATCGCCGAACTGCTGTACACCACCCGGCGTTCGCGCGCGCTCTGGCGGGTCGATTACCCGAAAGATGGCAAGCTGCCCGAGCCGACCCTCGTGTGGACCGCGCCGACCGGTGCACCCCGCCATTTGGCGGTGGCCGATCTGAACGGCGATAGTGCCGCGGATATTCTGTTGCCGTTGGAATCGGAACGCCGAATCGCAACCTTGCTGAACGATGGTAAGGGCCATTTTACGTCGGGTCCGGAATTGACCGTTCCCAGTTCCGCATGGGGACCGGCCCGACTGGCCATCGCCGAGGATCGGGATGGCGCTTTGTTGCTGGTCGCCGATACCGAACAGTCGTTGATGTTTTATCGAATCAGGAAAGGGAATCCGTTCCGATACGATACGGTCGAATTACCCAATGACGCCAGCCTGAGTCAGTTGATGCTTCGAGATATCGATGGCGATGGCGAGCTCGATGTGGTGATGGTTCTGAACGTCGTCGAGAATTCCCTGCGCATTCTTTATGGCCCGCTTTGGAAAGCACTGGCGAACAAGCTTCATGTCGTCGCCGATTCGGCATTGGCGGCCGCGGCGCTGAAAGGCGAGATCAAAATCCAGGACGATCCCTCCCGAGTGGTCGCCAAGGTCGGTGATCAGGCCATCACGGTCGGTGAGGTGCGCCAGTTTGTCATGGAGTCCGGGACCGGTCACTCCCTGCAAAGCTTGAGTGGTCAGATTGAGATTTTGCGGAAGATCATCGAGGAGACTCTGCTGAAAAAAGCGGTGGAGCAAGAGCTTGGAGCCGCCGGGCCATTGACGTTTGAGCAGTTTTCATCCGGCCTGAAAGGTTTGGAGGAAAAGCATTTCCCCTTGCCAGAAGCGCCCGATGCGGTGGTGCTGCGCGCGTACTACGAGACCAATCGGGAGGAATACGGCATTCCGGAAATGGTCCAGTTGGTTCAGATCCAATTCCGCGATGATCGGGATCAGGCGGGTGATCCCACTGCCCGGCAGCGCGCCGAACAGGCACTGCGGCGGTTGGATGCGGGCGAGAAATTCGATCAGGTCGCCGCTGAATTGTCCGAAAGCCCGCGCGCGCGCAGTACGGGGCCAGAACGGGGATTCGTGGCGCGCAACGCTGAACCCTGGCTGCGGGACGCTCTGCGCGGCCTGCAAACCGGCCAGCGAACCGGCATCGTGGAATCGCCCGTGGGCTACGAGATTCTGTTGATACGCGACTGGCGGGCGCCGGTATTTGCGGAGTTCGACGCGGTTCGGGCCAAAGTGTCGGATCGATGGCGGTCGGAGCAACAGCAGCAGGCCCGTAGCCGCTATCTAAAAACGCTGGCCGAGCAATTTGGCGTGACGGTGACGGAGAAGGAGTTGGAAAATGCGAACCCAGCCAAGCAGTAAGGGGATCGCCCGATTTGGAAAACGGGCGTTGATGGCGTCGGTCGTGGCGCTGGTCGTGCTGAGTGACGCAGTGATCGCTGGGGAGTCGCTTGAACAGCGGGTCCAGCGTTATTGGACCGCGCGCTCCATCAACGACGTGCATACAGTTTACGGTTTGGAATCCGCGGCCCGGCCCGGCGGGTGGTTGACCCCCGATAAACATCAACAGTTGGGGGGATTGCCGGTGCGGGAAATCAAGGTCGTGGAAACCCGGATCGATGGCGACAAGGCTACGGTCACGCTTCAGGGCCAGGTGGCCGTGGGTACGCTCGGTTGGATGCCGCAAACCCTCACCGAGGACTGGGTGCTGATCGAGGGGGAGTGGTACCACCAGACTCCCCAGCGTTGAACGGTCGCTGAACCGTCATGGCCCATAGCGATTCCATCGAACTGCAATCTCTGCTGGAGCGGGCTGGCGGACTGACCGAGGCAGGCCATCATGGCGAGGCCGCCGAACTGTATTCGGATCTCTGTCGGAACCATCCGGAGAACATTGATGCCTGGATCGGGTTGGCGGTCGCCTTGTTGCGTCAACAACGCTTTCTGGAATGTGTCGAGGCGGCGGCGAGCGCGTTGGCCTTGGATTCGTCCCAACCACGCCCGTACCTGATCGCGGCCGCAGCGTTGACCCATATGGGTCGGCATGACAACGCCTTGCGGGCGGTCGACGCCGCGCTGGCGTTAACGCCGGACGATCCCAAAGCACTCAACAGCAAGGCGAGCGTGTTGTTGAATCTGGGACGTTTCGCCGAGGCGTTGCCGTTGTTGGAACGGGCGTTGCGAATCGAGCCAACCAATTCGCTTGCGAGTCTTAATCGGGGAATTGTCCTATATCGCCTGGACCAACCTCGGGCGGCGCTGGATGCCTTCGATCAACTGCTGGCGATCGAACCCCGGCATTCCGATGCGCTGATCAATCGGAGTTCGGTGTTGGTCGCCCTCAAACGCCCCGAGGAAGCTCTACAAGCCGCCGATGCCGCGTTAGGCGTTCGGCCGGATTCGGTGATGGCTCTGTTGAATCGAACGGCGGCGTTGCTGCGCTTGCGGCGGCCGCGCGAGGCGCTGGCGACTGTGGATCGGTTGCTGCAACTCGATTCCGGTCATCTCAAGGGATTGATTAACAGAGCCTTGGCCTTGCTGACGCTGGGAGACTTTCCGGAAGCGCTCGCGACCACGCGGAACGCGCTGGCCCGTGATGCCGCCAATCCCGACGCCTTGGAGTTGAAGATGCAAGCCCTGCTGGGCCTGCGCCGTTACGCCGACGTGGTAGCCGAAGGGCAGGCCGCTTTGCTCCAGTATCCTGGTCGCCCGGCGTTACAGCTCGGCTTGGCGAGAGCCTTGATCGGGTTGAAACGCCTTGCCGAAGCGGAAACGTGCGTGGACGCGGTGCTGGCGTCCAGCGCCAACCTGCCCGAGGCGGTAGTGCTCAAGGCCGAGATTCTGCTGGGTCGCCATCCATGGGAAGCCGCATGGGCCTGGATCGAGCGAGCCCTTGCCGCAGGCCCCGATCAGGCGCCATTATGGACGGCGCAAGCAGCGCTTCTCCTGACCAAGGAACGTTATGCCGAAGCATGGGCAGCGGTCGAACGCGCCTTGGCGCTGGAACCGGAACACGTCCAGGCGACCATCAACGGCATCGCGGCGCTCAACGGGTTGCACCGTTTCGCCGAGGCGCTGGCGATAGCGGATAGCCTGCTGGATCGTGGCGTGCGGGATTGGCAAGTGGAAGCCAATCGGGGCGGGGCGCTGGCGGGACTGGAACGCTTTGAAGAGGCGCGGCAGGCGTTTGCGACCGCCCGCGCGTTGGATGAAGAAGCATTTCTGGCGTTCAGGCAGCGCCACCAGGCGGATGGAGCGCCGCCGGACGCCCTGACGCCCGAGTTGGATCCCCGAGCGGAATACCTCGCGTTCACGCTGGGCCGGTTGATGGAGCATTGTGGCTGGGAACAATACGATGCCGTCGTCGAGCGCGCGATAGCGCTGATCCAGCAGTGCCTCGTCGAAGGAAAGCCGGCGCCGATACCCCCTTTCAAAGCGATCTTTTTGCCGTTCGCGCCCGAATTGACGACGGCTATCGCGCGCAGCCATGGCCAATTCCTCGCGTCCGGCATGGCGGCGGCGCGGCAGAAACTGGAATGGGTTGATCCGAAGCCAGCCGTGGAACGGCTCCGTATCGGGTATGTATCGGCGGATTTTCGCAATCACCCGACCGCGCATCTGATCGGCGGCTTGTTCCAACTGCATGATCGCCAGCGCTTCGAGATTTGCATTTACGCCCTGGGCAAGGATGATGGTAGCGCCTATTACCAGCGAATCAGGGCCAACGCGGATCGTTTCACGGATTTGGCCGGGATGAGCAACGCCGAAGCCGCCACCCGAATCAACGCCGATGGCGTTCATGTGTTGATCGATTTGATGGGATACACGGCTTGCGCCCGCCCGGAAATTTTCGCCCTGCGGCCTGCCCCCGTGCAAGCCAGCTATTTGGGTTATCCGGGCAGCCTGGGGGCGCCGTTCATCCCTTACATCATCGCCGATCCGGTGGTTTTGCCGGAGGAACTTTGGCCCTGCTTCACCGAGCAGCCGGTCTATCTGCCGGAATGCTATCAGGTCAATGATCGGGGGCAGGAGATCGCCGAAACCGGCGTTCGGCGAGTCGATCAGGATTTACCGGAGCAGGGTTTCGTCTTCTGCGGGTTCAACCAAATCCAGAAGCTCGAACCGGTCATGTTTGCGGTCTGGATGCGTATTCTGGATCGGACGCCAGGCTCGACGCTGTGGCTGTACGCCAATGATCGGGAAGCGCGGGAACGGCTGCGCGCGGCCGCCGCCGCGCACGGCATGAGCGGTGAACGGCTGATTTTCGCCGAGTACTTGCCCAAGCCCCGACATTTGGGGCGTCACCGGCTGGCCGATCTGTTTCTCGACACCCGCCTCTGCAATGCCCACACCACCGCCAGCGACGCCCTATGGGCCGGGTTGCCGGTGCTGACCTGTATCGGCGAGACTTTCCCGGCCCGAGTGGCCGCCAGCCTGCTGCACGCGGTCGGCATGCCAGAACTGATTACGCACTCGTTGGAAGAATACGAGGAGTTGGCGGTGCGACTGGCGACCCAGCCGGACGAACTGGCGGCGCTGCGGGAAAAACTGGCCTACAATCGCCTCCGAACGCCACTGTTCGATACCGAGCGCTTCGCCCGGCATCTTGAGCGTGCGTATGAGATGATGTGGGAGCGCCATGTCCAAGGGTTGCCACCCGCGCCCCTGCGGGTCGCGCCGCTGCCGAGTACAACCTGATTCGATGCCTTTCGTGGATTTCAAAGCGGATATCGGAAGAGGTGGTTTGCTGTGCCAAGCTCTGCGCCAATCCTGGTTGCAGCGCCCACTGTTTCTCAAGTTGCTGCTGCGCGATTTCGCCGAGCGCTACCGCGGTTCCTATTTGGGCGTGCTGTGGTCCTTCGTGCTCCCATTGTTGTCGCTGCTGGTGTTCACGTTCTTCTTCGGCGTGATCTTCAGGATGCGCTGGGCGGGTCTTGCCAGCGACTCGTTAAGCGATCTGGCGCTGGTTTTGTTCATCGGCATGGCGCTCTACAACTTTTTTGCTGAGTGCCTCGGTCGCGCTCCCGGACTTGTTCTGGCGCACCAGAACTACGTCAAAAACGTCGTTTTTCCCTTGGAGATGTTACCGGCGGTGATGGTGGCGTCCGCCCTGCTGACGCTGATTGCCACGCTGCTGGTGATCCTGCTGCTGCAAGTGGTTTGGGGATCGGGCTTGGCGTGGACGGTGTTGTTTCTGCCGGTGGTCGTGTTACCGCTGGTACTGTTCGTGCTGGGACTGGGCTGGTTCCTGGCGGCGCTGGGTGTGTACATCCGCGATATCCAGCAGTTGATCGTGCCGCTGGTGCAACTGATGATGTTCCTCAGTCCGGTATTTTATCCGATCAGCGCATTGCCCGAATCCATGCGGCCCTGGCTGCAACTCAATCCGCTGGCGGTGGTCATCGAACAGACCCGGGCAATCATTTTGTTCGGCCAGCCGCCGGCCTGGATTCCCTACCTGTTGTGTCTCGTCCTGGGGTTGGCGACGGCGCTGCTGGGCGCCGGGTGGTTTGCCCGCACCCGCAAGGGGTTCGCCGATGTCCTCTAAAGCCGTTGCTGTTCCACCAACCCCAGTGGGTGCGGTTATCGAGGCAGGGAAAATCGGCAAGTGCTATCACATCTACGAACGGCCGCAGGATCGCCTGAAACAGATGCTGTGGCGCGGCCGTCGCCGCTTTTACCGCGAATTCTGGGCCTTGCGGGACGTGTCCTTCACCGTCCAGCGCGGCGAGACGGTGGGGGTGATCGGTCGCAACGGTTCCGGCAAGTCCACGCTGCTCAAATTGCTATGCGGCACGCTGGCGCCGACCATGGGAACACTGGCGGTGCGGGGCCGGGTGGCGGCGTTGCTGGAACTGGGCACCGGCTTCAACCCGGAATTCACCGGTCGCGAAAACGTCCATCTCAACGCCGCGATCCTCGGTCTCGACGATGCGGAAATCGAACACTATCTGCCGGAGATTCTGGCGTTCGCCGACATCGGCGAATTCATCGATCAGCCGGTCAAGACTTATTCCAGCGGCATGGCGGTGCGACTGGCCTTCGCCGTCGCCGCCCACGTCCGCGCCGATATTCTGGTGATTGACGAGGCGCTGGCGGTGGGGGACGCATTCTTCGTGCAAAAGTGCATGCGGTTTCTCCGCGGATTCCAGGAACGGGGCACCCTGTTCTTTGTTAGCCATGATACCGGCGCGGTGATCAATTTGTGCGACCGGGTGCTGTGGCTGGATCATGGTCGATTGCACGCGGCCGGACCCGCCAAGGAGATCTGCGAGCATTACCTGGCGACCCTGCGCGCAAGTCGGGCAGCCGCCACTCTATCGCCCTCGACGCGAGCAATAATGGATCAGCCGGCCTTGCCCACCCCCAGCCAGCGCGCCGCTGCCGGACCAGTGGATCAGCGGCTGGCGGTTCTTAACCAAACCCGGTTCCGTAATGATCTGGAATTATTTGAGTTTCGTCTTAAGGTGGCCGGTCATGTAACTGGCGCGGTCCGCGTTGAGGACGTTTATTTTGAAGATGAGCAGGGTCAGCTTTTGCGCTGGATGGTCGGTGGCGAATTGATCACCTTGGTCGTGGATGCCTTGGTGTTGTCGGGTATCGACAATCCGATTATCGGGTTTTTCATCAAGGACCGGCTTGGCCAGAATTTGTTCGGCGATAATACCTATCTGACCTATGCCGCCGATCATCGGCCGGTGGCAGCCGGCCAGCATTTAATTGCACGATTTAACTTTCGTATGCCGGTGCTTCCGGTCGGTGATTACGCAGTGGATATCGCGGTAGCCTCGGGCACCCAGCGGGAACACCTTCACCACTGCTGGTGCAGCGATGCGCTAATTTTCAAATCTCATGCCAGCAGCGCGCACCAAGGGTTGGTGGGTATGCCGATGCTGAATATCGAACTGAGCATCGCCTCTGATAGTGCTCCGGAACCTGTCCAGGGGCAGATTTCATGATTGCCGACATTAAATCGGATGGACGCATCGGGCTTCGCCAGTTCGCGGTTCCCGTATTGTGCTATCACAGTTGGGCCGTGGGTGGCGACTATGAGTTGGATAATCATCTGGCGCTGGAAAGCGATTTGAAAACGCTTGCCGAGCGGGGCTATCGTGTGATTTCGCTTCCCGTCCTGGTCGAGGTATTGCGCGGAGAGAGATCGCCTAGCCCGCTCGCTGGAGAAAAGCTCGTTGGACTTAGTTTTGACGATGGCTGGGATTATGACTACTGCGATATCGAGGATGGGCGCGGTGGTCGTGCGATCAGTATTCACTCCATCTTGAGGCAGAGCCGGCAATGGCTACCCCAGTTTGACGAGGGGCCAAGGGGGGTTTCGTTCGTGATCGCTTCGCCGGAAGCGCGCGCCCTGCTTGATCGCTCCTGTGGAGCCGGGCTCGACCACTGGCGTGATGCTTGGTGGGCGCCGTGCGCGGCTGAGGGTGTGCTGGGTATCGCCAATCATAGCTGGGACCACGTTCATGACACTTTGCCGGTGGTCCGCCAACGCGCCAACCAAAAAGGCTCCTTTTTCGAAATTGATTCTTTTGAGGACGCTGAAGGGCAGATCGCGGATGCGCAGCGCTACATCGATCAGAAAACGCATGGCCGGGCATTGTCCTTGTTCGGCTATCCTTATGGTCATGTTTCGGCCTACCTGCGCGATGTTTACTTCCCCGATCATGGCGCGCGGCTTGGCATTCGCGCGGCTTTTAGCACGGGTGGAACATCGGTAAGACTCAATACTCCGATATGGGATATTCCGCGTTTTGTCTGTGGCGAACACTGGAAAACAAAAAGTGATTTTTCGGCTTTGCTCGATACAGTGGAAAAAGGCGAGCGATGAATGGCTTTTTGATTTTGGAATTTCGCTTTTTTTGTAAAGAGAGCCCATGTTACCCAACTTTCTGATTATCGGCGCGCAAAAATGCGGCACCACTTGGCTCCATCATCATTTGGCGACTCATCCAAGGCTTTTTCTACCGGCGGGCAAGGATGATGAGTTCTTTTCCTACCAACCGGTAGGGCCGTTGGCGCATTACGAGCAGAAATTCGCGGCGGCGCCGGAGGGTGTGATCTGTGGCGATAGCTGCGCCAGTTATCTGTGGTCGCCGCATCCCGATGATCGCCAACCCGAGCACTTCAATCCGACCATTCCGGCGACGGTGCGCGATACCCTGGGCACCGATTGTCGCCTGATCGTCTTGCTCAAGGATCCGGTCGTCAGAACCTTGTCGGGCTATCTACACCACATCGCCCACGGTAGCCTCAGCCCCAACAGTACAGTGTTTGATGCGCCACTCCAGCTAGGGTTGATCGCGCTGAGTCGGTATGGCTGGCATTTGCGCCATTGGCTCGCCACCTTTCCCGCCGAACAATTGTTGGTCGTTCCCGATCCCGGCAGCACCGATCCCCGGAAATTACTGGCGCGAGTGACCGTATTTTTGGGCATCGCCAGCGATCACTCCTTTATTGACGCGGAGCAAGTCATCTATGAGGGCCTGCGCCGACGTCTGGATGGGAGTGGGCTGTGGGTCACCGTGGGTCAGCATCGTCTGGAGTCGTTGGAAATGATCCAGCGTCCGTGTCCCATTGTCGAACGCGAGAGCGCCACCGAGGCACGGCTGGTTGATCCGGCCGAGATCGACCAACTCCGCGCCATGTTGCGGGCCGATACGAGCGACTTTGCCGCACTGACCGAAACCTACGGCTGGACTGACCCAGCGTTCGATTGTTGGCGGTCCTGGCCGGGCCGTCACTGACTAACCAGACATCGGGTGATGCGAATGAACAACCTCGTATCGGTTATTATTCCTCTTTACAATCACGAGAAATTCATCGAAGCAGCCATTGAAAGCGTCATTAGTCAGACTGTTTCTGCTGGCGAAATCATAGTTGTTAATGATGGTTCAACCGATGGCTCCGATACCCTAATGCGACATTTATGTCAGCGGTATCCCCAAATAAAATATTTTTTCCAGACCAACCAGGGTGCTCATGCGGCAATTAACGCGGCAATCGCAAAATCGGCATGCGAGTATGTTGCAATCCTGAATAGTGATGATCTGTATCACCCGAAAAGACTGGAGGTTTGCCTTGAACGCGCCCTATCCGATCCGAGCGTGGATATGATTGCAACCGCTATCCAAGGCATCGATGAGGAAGGAAAACCAATAGAACTGGTTTGGTGCGATTATTACAAATCGAGGTATAAGGAAAAAAATGATCTGTTCTTGGCGCTAGTCGATGGTAATTTTTTGTTTACGACATCAAATATTTTTATTAAGAAAAGCGTGTTCGATAGAATAGGAACCTTTGCTCGTTTTCGCTATGCGCATGATTTGGATTTTTTTTTACGCTTGATTACTCATAACAGAAATATAATTATTTTTGACGAACCGCTATTGATGTATAGAATCCATGGTTCTAATACAATCAACGAGAATCACCGTAAGGTTTTTTTAGAACGCGATGCTATTGTGGCGTTTCATATGTATTCGAGAATCATGGATGACGAATTGATCGATCTTAGGCAAGAAAATCTAGCTGAACTTATTAGATGTTTAGTTAATGCGGGAAGGTTGGAAACTGTTCTGTATTACTTTTTCTATTATTTGCGGAATCAGTGTAAAACTACTGATGCTTATCTTTTAGATAAGGATTTCCTGGATCCTGATTTTTACTCAATCGAAAAAGATCCACCAGATTCCTTTATCAGGCTCCAGAGAAATTCCATGCTTCAACAAAACCTGGAATCCCCGGAATCCCATACAATTATAGAGAAAATTACTGAAACTGAATTTCAGCGGATCGGACAGATTGCTGTAATAAAAATTGGAGAAAAACTGAAGCGCTATCCATTTTTATCCACTATTTGTGTTAACACGATGCGTAGTGCATGGAAACTGTATCATTATTTTGTGTCAGAAGGAATGAAACGCCGTTTTTTCAATTTGATCTCCATGCGTGTAAAAAATAATGCATCGGTTATTTTTATCAGCCATGACGCGGGCAGAACCGGCGCGCCGATCGTACTGCTTGACTTGCTGCGCTGGATTAAAAAACATACTTCTTTGAATTTTAAAATAATCTTAAGAGGGGGAGGCGAACTTTCCGGGGAATTCATGGCACTGGGGCCAACCTTAACTCGCTCGGAGTTTGATGCTGGTTTGTGGAAAGAGAAACTGCGTGATTTTATTAGTGATTCTAAAATAAAACTGATTTACTCCAATACGGCGGTCAACGGCGATGTAATCGATGACCTGAAATCGGTTATCGATGAGCCAGATATGGCGGTAATATCAACCATACATGAGCTGGAGCATAGCATTCAACGTTTTGCACCAGGCGAATTATTTATCCTAGTAAAAAAGCATACGAATTTATTTATTGCTGTTTCTAATGCGGTTAAAGCTAATCTTGAGATTAATCATGCTATTTCTGGAGAGAAAATCAGAGTTATTCACTCTTTTGTACCTGTTGCTGAGATAACTAGAAAAGTGTCCATGGATTCTTCTTCTATCCGTCAAGAGTTAAATATTGACACGGGTATGTTTGTTGTGGGTGGGTGTGGTACGACGGATTGGAGGAAAGGAACAGACTTGTTTATTGAAATAGCAACGACATTTTTAGAGATGTTAACTTTGGAAGATCGGCATCGAGTGAAGTTTGTATGGGTGGGTGGTGATTTTGATTCGCAAGATATGTTGCGGCTAAACCATGAAATTAATCAATCCAAGTTGCTTAAAGAGCGCATAGTTTTCACGGGGATAAAGGAACAGGTGTTTCCTTATTTTTCTCAATTTGACGTGTTTTTGCTATCTTCCCGGGAAGATCCTTTTCCACTGGTTTGTCTTGAAGCAGGAGCATTGGAAAAACCAGTCGTCTGTTTCGATAAAGCGGGTGGCGCCCCCGATTTGGTTGAGGATGATGGCGGGTTTGTTGTGCCTTATCTCGATGTGGGCGAGGCGGCGCGCGCTCTTTACCGATTGTTTCGTGAGCCTGATCTAGCTAGGACAATGGGCAAGCGTATTTCAGATAAAGTTCGTAGTCAATATGATGTTGAAGTAAGCGCAAGACAAATTTTTTCCATCATCAATGATTATGTTTTCAGGTAGTCGTATCCAATGACTGATTTTTTGGCAATTATTTCATAAAGCGATCTAGAAACTGGCGTAGCAAAGAATGGTCTCCGGGGTCTTTCATGTTTCCGAGTGATGGGATTTGCAGTTCTGGCGGCACTCCGCGCATCGTTTGCATCCCTGCTTGCAGAGACGAGCAAGCTCTTTTAAGCCATACTTTACAATCTGTTGCCTCCAATACTTTTGCGGAAACAGAAATCCTGGTAGTCTCGCTTGGCGTGGATTGGAAATCGCTTCCGATTTGTCAAGAAATAATAAAACTAGGAAAAAAAATTCAGTGGATTAAAGCTGAAGAAGCCGTGGAACCCTATTTCCCTTGCCAAGCGCTTTTTTATTTACCCGAACAATATAATAGTTACGACGTAATCTTTATTTTGCCTGGAGTGGAAGTGCCCTATGGTTGGGATTCTCGACTTGCTTTGGCGGCGTTTCAGGATAAAAATATTGCATCTGTATCGCCGCTTTGCGATATATCTTCTTTGTTTGCGCTATTGAATAAAGAGCGTTCGCAGACAAGCTTGATAACGGTGGACAGGCTAGCTTACGCATTAGGGCAAAGAGTTAATATCGAAGTACCGACGCTGCTATGCAGTTGCGTGTATTTGAGGCGCCCCGCCTTGGAAACGGTATGGTCCTCACTGATTGCCAACAAGGATCTAGGGCTTGGCGCATTCTGTTGGGCCTTGGGAAAGGCATTTAGTCTTAACGGGTTCCATAATGTTTGCTGCGATCATCTTTATGTGGTGGATACTAACGCGGTTCATCTAAGCGCGATGGGGGAAATCGCGGCGCAAGAAGAGGTTCGGCTTGTCGAGCAAGAGCATCCACTCGCAGGCGTTCGCCAAGCGGTTAAGGAGGCTTTGACAGGAGATGCCAGCAAATTGATTGACTTTACTGGCCACCAACCCTTGCAAATGCATGTCGTCCATAGTTGGGGTGGTGGACAGGAGCGTTGGCTAAGAGATTATTGTAATAGCGATACAAAGCGAACAAACTTGGTGTTGAGGTCAAGCGGCGCTTGGGGCGTTTTTGGAAAACGTATTGCTTTATACCGTTCCTGTAATATGGAAGCTCCGCTTCGTTTTTGGGATATTTATTATCCAATTCGTTCGACGGCCATTACTCATCTTCAATATAAAGCTATTCTAAAAGAGATTATCGACCAGTTTGGAATTGAAATTATTCTTGTTTCGTCGCTAATTGGGCACTCATTGGACGTGCTCAATACTGATATACAAACAATTTTTATCACCCATGACTATTATCCATTCTGTCCAGCCATCAACATCTATTTTGATAGCATATGCGATCAATGCGCCGAGGAACGCCTAGAGCAGTGTTTTTTTGGGAATGAGAAAAATTGTTATTTTAACAATATGACGGCATTAGAATGGTCAGGCATTCGTAAACATTTTGTGGAACTTTTGTCGAACCCAAACATTTACTTGGTTTCGCCATCGGAATCTGTTCCCCGTCATATGAAAACCCTGATCCCGAAACTCCGAAATAAAAAATTCAAAATCATTCGTCATGGAATTAACTTTATAACTTCATCGATAAAAAACGATATTCGCTTTTCTGAAAAGCTACGAATAATAGTGCTCGGCAGCTTGGTGCCGCACAAGGGCAAGAAACTACTGGAAGAAATCTATCCAGAGCTATGCGAGTTGGTGGACTTCTATTTGGTAGGCTGTGGAGAAGATGGGAGAGTTTTTGAAGGAAAACCTGGAATTCAGGTGACGCCATGGTACGAATATGATCAACTTTCCGAAATTGTGGCTAAAATTGATCCCCATATTGGCTTGCTGTTGTCGATTGTACCAGAAACCTATAGTTATACTCTAAGCGAGTTATGGATGCTTGGAGTTCCACCTGTTACTACCAATCTAGGCAGTTTCGTGGATAGGATTACGGATGGAGTTGATGGATTTATTTGTCAACCCACCAAATCGAGCATTATGGATAAAATCAACTGGCTATCTCGAAATATTATCATTCTCGATCAAGTAAGAAAAAGGCTTTTTGGTTTGAAGCATCGTACAGCGAGGGAAATGGTTGAGGAATATCATATGTTGACGCCATTACCAGAATTTTCATATCAACATTATTTTTTGAGGCATGATTTTTTTAAACATGCTGATATTACTGATATTACGGTAGTGGCGGATGAAAAAAGCCCTGTGCTTTTAATTGATCCAAAAGCACGATTTTTTGATGTAGCGCGGCAATTTGGACGCTATGTGCTGCAAAAGCTATCTACTAGTCCGCGCTTCGGTGCAAGGCAAAAAAAGTTGCTTGTCATGACTATCGGATCAAGTTTCAGGCTTGCTGGCGCCGTGGCAAAAATGCTTCGCATGCGCTAGCCTTTTGTGCAACTTCCCGGAGAGAAAATCAGTTCGTTGATCTTCATAAAGCGACGTTGATTCTTTATTCTTGTCAACCAGGGGAGGATAACCGGCGATTGGCCAAGGGAGCGCGGATGACAGCCGGAGTAGCGGTGATCATCGTGAATTTCAACAGCGGGGTATTGCTTGGCCAGTGCCTGCGCCACCTGCGCGCCCAAACCCGATGCCCGGAGCGGGTGATCGTGGTGGACAACGCCAGCCATGACGGTTCCGCTGACCGGCTGGAGCGCGACTATCCGGGGGTAGAGGTGATCCGGTTGGACCGCAACCAGGGATTCGCCGCAGCCAACAATCTGGCAGCGCGGTGGGCGGACGAGGTGGAATGGCTGGCGCTGCTCAATCCCGATGCGTTTCCGGAGCCGGAATGGCTGGAGCGCTTGTTGGCGGCGGCGGCGACTTATCCCGATTGCGCCAGCTTTGGCGCGCGGTTGCTGGATGCCGGCGATCCCGACCACCTGGATGGAACCGGCGATGTCTATCACGTCAGTGGCTTGGCTTGGCGGCGAGACCATGGCCGGCCAGTCGCGGTGGGCGCGAGCGAAGCCGGGGAAATTTTTTCGCCCTGTGCGGCGGCGGCGCTGTACCGTCGCGAAGCGTTTTTCGAAGCGGGCGGTTTCGACGAGGACTACTTTTGTTATTTCGAGGACGTCGATTTGGGATTTCGGCTGCGGCTGCTTGGCTATGGCTGCCAGTACGCGCCAGCCGCGGTGGTCCGGCATGTCGGTTCGGCGGTGACTGGCCGGCGTAGCCGGTTTTCGCTCTATCACGGTCACCGCAATCTGGTCTGGACTTGGTGCAAGAACATGCCCGGTCCGCTGTTCTGGTTGTACCTGCCGCAGCATTTGCTGCTCAATCTGGGTGCTTTGTTATGGTTCGCCTTGCACGGCCAGGGTCTTACGTTGCTGCGCGCCAAATGGGACGCCTTGCGCGGCCTGCCGCGTTGCTGGCGATGGCGCAACGCGATTCAGTCTCGACGCTGCGTCTCCTCCTGGTCGTTGCGGCGCGCGATGAGTCGTGGCCTGCTGGCGCTCTATCGGCGCGGCGGCGGCTGATTGTTGCCCCCACCCCCAGCTCCTCGCCCGCCGGCGGGCGAGGAGCGTAAAGAGTTATCCGTGTCCCACGTCTATCGCCGTCCCCTGGATCCGGATAGCCTGGATTCCCTCGCCAAGCTCGCCCGCTTGGTCCAGCCGGCCAGCCGGGTGCTGGATCTGGGCGCCGGCCCCGGCGTTTTGGGCCGCTATCTGGTGGAGCAACTCGGCTGTACGATGGATGGAGTCGAAGGTAATCCCGCCGCCGCCGCCGAGGCCGCGCCCTGGTATCGCCGGATGGAATGCGCCGATCTCGAGCGCGTCAACCTGACCGAGCGCTTTTCTGGTTGTCGTTACGACTTCATCCTTTGCGCCGACATCCTGGAACATCTACGTCGGCCCGGCGATCTCCTCGCCCAATTGATCAACCTGCTCGCCCCGAACGGACGGGTGCTGGCGTCCGTTCCCAATGTGGCTTACGCCGGGTTGATCGCAGATTTACTGGCCGGGGAGTTTCGCTACCGTCCCGAGGGTTTGCTCGACGAAACCCACCTGCGGTTTTTTACCCTGACGTCGCTGGGCCGATTGCTGGAACAGCACGGCTTGCGGGTGATCGCGGTGGATGCCGCGCTCCGGGATGTGCGCGAATCCGAGTTCACCGACCGGTATTGGGACGCGCTGCCGCCAGCTTTAACGCGCACGTTATTGGGGCGGCCCGAAGCCTTGGTCTATCAGTTCATCGTCACCGCCGCCGCCGCGTCCGAAGTCGCCGAGACCATCCCGCCGACCCTGACCTGTCCCCCGCCCGAGTTGCGGTTTGCTTGCCAACTGTTCTGGCGATCGCCGGGAGAGCCTTACCAGGAGCGCGCGAGCAGCGTCGCCTGGGGTCGATTGGGCGAAGCGCGACAGAGCGTGGCGTTGCCGCTTCCCGCGTTTCAAATTTCACCCGAGGCATTGCGACTCGATCTCGCCGACCGACCGGGATTGATCCGGCTGTACGCGCTGGAGCTGTACGACCGTGCCGACCGGTTGCTGTGGGAATGGGATGGCCGACGCGACAGCTTGGCGATGCAACCCGGCCAGCAGTTGGCTTTCGCGGAACCGGTTTTATCGCCCGGCAGGGCAACGGTGCTACTGGCCGGCGAAGACCCGTGCTTGGAATTGCCGATTTCCATCGCGGCGTTGGTCGAATTACGGGAAGGCGGCGAGCTACGCTTGGAACTGTCCTGGCCGATGTCGCTGGACTATCTGGCCCTGGTTCAGGATTGCGTCCCGCGCCGGGACGCCGAAGCGGCGCGGGCCGATCTGGCGCGACGAGAGTGGGAACTGAAGACCAGCGTGACGGCGTTGATGGAACGGAATGCCGGATTGGAATCGGCGCTGGCGGCGCGGAGCGCGCGCGAGGTCGATCTGGAAAGGGAGTTGGCGATGCTGGCGACGCGCAAGGCGGAGTTGGAACACCAAGTGGACGCACTGCGGGCGCAGTTGAACGAACAGGGCGCCGAACTGGCCGACGTGCGCGCCGTGTTGCGACGCTCCTGGCGCCAACGATTGTGGGCCAAATTACGGCGCTGGCGCGACCGAACGTGACCTCGCTGGCGATTTCCATCGTCACCCACGCCCCGGACCTGACGCTGCTGGCGCGAGTGCTGGAACATCTCGGTCGGGCCTTGCGCCACGCCAGCCAGCGAGGCGACTCGACCGAGGCCCGATTGGTGTTGGTGGACAACGGTCCCGGCCGCGGTTGGCGCGAGCCGTTACGACGAGTGCTGGACGCCGCCGCGCTGCCGGCCACCGTCGAGTTGCTGAGCGGTCATGGCAACGTCGGCTATGGCGCCGGTCACAATCTGGCGTTTCAAACCTGCGGCGGCGAGGTTCACCTGATTCTCAATCCCGACGTGTTGCTGGAAGAGGATGCGCTCGGTGCGGGACTGGCGTTCCTGACCGCGCATCCCGAGGCCGGCTTGGTAACGCCGGCGGCCTGGGGTAAGGATGGCCAGCGACAGTATCTGTGCAAGCGCTATCCGACCGTGTTGGATCTAGCGCTGCGCGGCTTCGCCCCAGCCTGGTTGCGGCGGCGGTTCCAGGCCCGGCTGGATCGGTACGAACTGCGTGCCCAGACCAGCGACGAAGTGTTCTGGGGCCCGCCCATCGTCAGTGGTTGTTTCATGCTCTGTCGGCGGGTGGCGCTAGACCGGGTGGATGGATTCCGGCCGGAGTATTTTCTTTATTTCGAGGACTTTGATTTGAGTTTGCGGCTGGGGAAAGTGACGCGACTGGCATACGCCCCACAGGTCCGCGTCATCCATATGGGGGGGCACGCCGCCCGCAAGGGCTTGCGCCACATCGGGCTGTTCCTGCGAGCGGCGATGATATTTTTCAACCGGCACGGTTGGCGGTGGTGGTAGCGGCGGATTTTTTCCAGGATCGGCCCGTGCTGGTGACCGGCGGGACCGGCTTTATCGGCCGCCGGTTGACGGCGGCGTTGCGAGAACGCGGCGCGCGGGTGCGGGTGCTGGTCAGGGAACGGGGGGTAGAGGACAGAGGACAGAAAACATCCCGCGCCTTGCACCCTGACGCCAGAAGCCCGAATGACGTGGAAACCGCCATCGGCGATCTGGCGGACGCCGCCAGTCTGGCTCGCGCCTGCATCGGGATCGACGCCGTGATCCATGCCGCCGGCTTGGCCCATGTCGATGCGGCGGCTACGCCAGAGGTCGTGGCCCGGCACTGGACGGTCAACGCCGAAGGAACCTTCCGCCTACTCGACGCGGCGACGACGGCCCAGGTCGAACGGTTCGTGTATCTCAGCAGCGTCAAGGCGGTCGGCGATCCGGGGCCGCGTTGCGTGGACGAGGGCTGGGACGCGCCGCCGGAGACGCCCTATGGGCGAGCCAAGCGCGCCGCCGAGACGCGGGTGCTGGTGGCGGGCCGCGAAGCTGGATTGCACGCTGTCAATCTGCGGCCAGCGCTGGTTTATGGATCGGGGATGCAGGCCAATCTGGCGCGATTAATCGATGCGGTGCGTCGCGGCTGGCTGCCGCCACTGCCGGAAACCGGCAATCGCCGCTCGCTGGTTCACGTGGACGATGTGGTTCAGGCAGCGTTGCTGGCCGCCGCGCATCCCGCCGCGCGGGGCCAAACCTATCTGGTGACCGATGGCCGGCCGTATTCGGGGCGGGAATTGTACCTGGTGATCCGTCGGGCGCTGGGATACTCCGCGCCGCGCCGGGCGGTTCCAGCGGGCGTGCTTTACGGCGCGGCGGCGCTGGCGGATGGCGCGCTGTGGCTGACCGGTCGCCGGGATCGAAGGGTTGGGCCGGCGCTGGACAAGTTGCTGGGTTGGGCCTGTTACGACTCCGCGCGGATCGAACGGGAACTGGGCTATCGGCCGGACTGGACGTTTCAGCGGTATTGCGAAACCGGATTACGGCAATGATGCAAGCGATGGGGGCGCGAAATTTTTGTCGCCCGATGCGGCCGTTTTGGCTCTGGATGCTGGCGACGACGGGCGGGGCCGTGCTGACGGTGCTGACGTTGCTGCTGTTTTACCGGACCGGCGGCTTGGCGGCCGTGGCGCCGCCGGTGGTCTTGCAAGGCGCCAAGCTGCAATTGGCCAGTGGCCAGGGTGGGCAAACGCCCACCGGGCTGGAAATCCGCCAAGTCGGTCCGCAAGGATCGGCGGTCGTGCAGGGAACGGCTCGGATGGCGCAAGCGGCGCTGTATCGCCAATTGTCGTGGCAGGTCGAGGGTCTCCAACCCGGCAGCGAACTGCGGCTGGTCTGGGCAACGCTCGCCGATCCCCGAACCTTGCACGAGCGGGTATTGCCTCCCGCCGGACCCGAGGGGAGCGTACTGGACCTGAGCGCGGAGCCGCGCTGGCAAGGCCGGATTGCTGGTATCGGCCTAGCGGTGCGTGGGCCACTCGCGCAACCGCTGGTGGTCCGCCGCCTGGAACTGCGGCCGGTGGCGTCCACTGTAGGTGTACTGTTGCGCGAACTGGCGGCGGATTGGACCACCTTCGAGGATTGGAGCCAGCGCTCGATCAATTACACCTCGGGCGCACCGTTGAACGCGCTGTTTCCGCCGCTGGTGATGGTGGCGTTGTGGATCGGCTTCAGCGCGGTGCTGTACGCGCTGTTCGACCCGCCGCACCGCGCGCCTGGCGCGTTGCTACCCTACGCCGCCCTGTTTCTGCTGGGCTGGCTGACGCTGGATGTACGCTGGCAATGGGATTTGGGCCAGCGCTTGGCGCAAACCGCAAGGGATTTTGCTGGCAAGAGCGAGGAGGACCGGCGGCTGGCGGCGCTGGATGGCGAGTTGTACCGGTTCCTGCGAGAGGTTCGCCAGCGCCTGCCGGAAAAACCGGCCCGGTTGTTCATCGTCAGCGCCGACCCAGGCGGCTTTTGGGCCGGACGCGCCCGCTATCATTTACTGCCGCAAAACGGCTATGCCGGATTCGCGCGGTTGCCGCCCCCCGACCAAGCGCGCGCCGGCGATTATATCCTGATCCTGTCGCCGCTCGCGGACGCGCGCTACGATCCTGAACGGCGGTTGTTGGAAGGAGGCGGCGCGCAACTGCCGGTGGAGATGCTGCATTTCGCCGCGCTGGGCGCGCTGTTCCGGGTGCGGGGAGGGGAGTGACGATGGAAT
>WBUJ01000061.1 GCA_008933795.1 Candidatus Contendibacter sp.
GGCCTGTTCGTGGCCCACCAGTTCAGGGCCGCCGGTCACGCCGACGATCGGCTGGCGCCAGCCGTGATCGAGCGGGTCGCCCACTACGGCCAAGGCGTGCCGCGAGCCATCGTTCTATTATGCGACACGGTTTTGCTGCTCGCCAGCTTGCAAACCGAACACGAAATCACGCCAGCGATGGTGGACGAAGCCGCGCGGAGCTGTTTTCTCGGCGATTCCGCCGATGCGCCGCCCGCGCCGATGGACGCCGAGCCGCCCGCCGCGCCCGGCGTCGGCGACGAATTCGATCTAGCCGGGGCGGATTTGGATTTTAGCTTCGATTTCGCTCTGGACGAGACGCCAGCCACCGAACAAACCGTCGCCGTCGCACCTACGCCGGCGAAAACCGTCCCGGTCGAGGCGCCGACCCCGCAACCGGCGGAAGTGACCGCGAACGCCGGTCCCGCGCCAGCACTGCCGAAATCCGCCTCCGGGCCAGCACCGACCCTCTTGCCTCCCTTGCGCGCCTTCCTGCAACTGCTCGACGAAATCGCCGCCAAACAGGATCGCAAGAATGCGCGGGATCGGGAAGTCTTTCGTGGATTTCGCCATCGCTATCAGTGGCTGGCGCGCGGCGCTCCTCCCGCCTGGCTGACCCGATACGAGCAGCGGATGACGCGGCTGGCCGAAAGCCAACAGCCGGTGCTGGCGGCGCTGGCGATCACCTCGCACGCCGGGCCGGAACCCGGCGGCCTCCTGTGCGCCCTGCTGATCAACCCCAGTTGGTGGCTGTACCGGGAAATCCGCGTGCGGCTGCGCAGCCCCGACCTGGAATTCGCCAACGGCGGCCAAGCCGTCTCCCTGCGCTTGCTGGACGGTCGGGATGCCCAGCCGGCGTATCTGGATTACCGGCTGACGCGGGTCGAACCGGGCCCGGCCGCGCTGCGACTGGAACTTGATCTGCTCGACCATCGGGGAACTTGGCACGCCTACCGCGGCCCCGACGAAATCCGGCTGGCTCCGCCGCGCCGGGGCGAGACCGCTTGGGGCGCGGACGAGGAAACCACGCCCACACCGGGCCACGACCGGTTCTGGCCGGACATCCCGGCACCGCGAACCGATACCGTTGCCTTGGTCGGATCGGCCAGCGATCTGACCTTCACGCTGCCGCTCGAATTGGCGATCGATGAGGAACGCACCCACCGCCTGCGGGCTGCGGTCGCCGCCACCCGTCAGATGCTCGGTCGCGGCACGGCGCTCAGCCGGGCGCTGTTGCTGGTCGCCGATTCCACCCAGGCGCCGGCGCGGATCGAACTGGTGTCGCGTCCATTCATCATTCTGGGGCGCTACAACCCTGCCACAGGCGCGGGTTTTGGTGATTTCGCCCTGGGTTTCGTACCGGAATACACACGAATTTCCCGACTGCATGCCGTAATTTGCGCCCTGGGCGACCAGTTGGCGCTGATGCCGGCCAGCGACCAGGACCGAACCTACACCGGCCAGAACGGTCGGCGGCTGGCGCGCGGTCAGTGGCGCCTGCTGGAAGCGAACGACAGCCTGGATATCTGCGATTTGTACCGCCTCAAATTGACCCTGGCCTGGGATCGCCATGGGGAGCGCGACCCGGCCATGGACTGGGATCCCCAGGAACCGCGCGACAAGTTTGGTCATTATTTGCTCGATCTGGTCGAGGTCTTGCGCCAGCGCGACCAGCAAGCCGGTAACGAAGACGTGCGGGCCACGCTCAGAAACCGCTACGCCAACCTGATGTCGATCCAGGATCGGATCGCCGAGATCAATGGCGTCGGCAATCCGGGAACCCTGCTGCACGCGCGGTTCGAGCGCGACGACGAGGCCAGCCGGCAGGTCGTTCATTATTATGTGCCCAAGTGGCTGTCGCTGGGCAGTTCCCCGCAGGCCGGCCTGCCGATCGCCGCCGCCGGGGTGGCGCCGTTGCACGCCGAGTTGCTGTTCCGGGAAGGGATGTACTGGATTCAGAACCTAGCGGGGCCGGGTTCGGTGCAGATCGGCTGCCACGGTCTGGCGACCAACGAGGTGCTGGCTCTGGAGACGGGCGACGTATTGACGATCGGCGCGGCCCGATTTGAGTTCGAGGCGTATTGAGCCTCGCCCTTTTCCGCGCGCGATTGGCTTTTGGCCACCGGCATAATAGACTTCCGGCCCGCTCGTTCGATAACCGATCCATCAGTCGCTAGGAGTTCATTCAGTGGAAATGAAGAACATCGCGCAAATGCTTCAGTCCTTCCGGGACGATCTGCCTTGCTCCAGCAAGACCGCCGCCGCCATCGACCGGGGCGCCAGCTTGGAGGAGATCTCCGAACTGGCCGAGGAAGAGGGTCTGCACAAGCTGGCTTCGGTGCTGTTCGAGGCCGAGCAGGAAGCGTTGCGGGAAGGGCCGGGCGCGGTCGAGGACCCCGCCGAAGCGACCGACTCGTACCTTCACGAGATCCGCAAGGAACTGCCGGCGGGCAGCAAGACCGCCGCCGCCATCGATCGCGACGCTTCGTGGGAAGAAATCTCCGAAATCGCCGAAGAGGAAGGTCTGCACCAAATCGCCTCGGTGCTGTTCGAGGCCGAGCAGGAACGATTGCGCGTTCCCTGAGTTTCTTGAAGCGCGGCGGTCGCCGCGCGCTGCGGGCTCTCTCCGCAACCCCCTTGGTTCCTCCCACCGCCGGCTTCCCGAACCGTCGCCTGTCGGGCGACGAGATGAATTATAATGCCCGCCCGTGGTCATCCTGTCGCCGCTGTTCAACGGCTTCCACGATCAGGTAGGATATGAAACGTTTGGTCAAGGTTTTTCTGCGAAGTCCTGGCGCCGCCTCGTTGGCCTTGTTCACCCGGGAAATCTGGGCCAATCCGCGGGCCATGGGCGCGGCCTGTCCCAGCGCCCCCGCGCTGGCGAGCGGCATGGCGGCGCGCGTTCCGCTGGAACGGGACGGGCTGGTGGTCGAACTGGGGGGAGGAACCGGCGCGGTCACCGCCGCCTTGCTCGAGCACGGCGTGCCGCCCTGGAAGTTGATGGTGGTGGAGCGCTCGCCAACGCTGGCCCACCATCTGCGCCAGCGGTTTCCGCAACTGCGCGTCATTCAGGGCGACGCCGCCCAACTGGGCCATCTGCTGGGCCACCCGCGGCCGCGCCTGAACAGCATCGTATCCAGCCTGCCGCTGCGCTCCCTGCACCCAGCCACCACCCGGGCCGTGGCCCAACAGTTCGAAACCCTGCTCGAACCTGGCGGCCTGCTGGTGCAATTCACCTATGACCTGCGCGGCACCCGCGCCCGCCTGCTGCCCGGCTTCCGGCGGCTGTCCAGCAAGATCGTCTGGAGCAACCTGCCGCCGGCTCGGGTGGAAGTTTTCGAGCGGGCCTGATCAACGCGCGCCACGTTCCCGTTCCCGGGCCTGTTCGGCCTGAATCGCGGTCAGAGCGATGGTGAACACGATGTCTTCCACCAGCGCCCCACGCGACAGATCGTTGACCGGCTTGTTCAAACCTTGCAGCATCGGGCCGATGCTGATCACCTCGGCGCTGCGCTGCACCGCCTTGTAGGTGGTGTTGCCGGTGTTCAAATCCGGAAAGATAAACACCGTGGCCCGGCCAGCTACCCGGCTGTCCGGGGCCTTGCTCTCCGCCACCTCCTTGATGGTCGCCGCGTCGTACTGCAAGGGACCGTCGACCAACAGATCGGGCCGCCGCTCGCGGGCGAGATGGGTGGCTTCCTTGACCTTATCCACGTCGCTGCCGCTGCCCGAGGCGCCGGTGCTGTAGCTCAGCATCGCCACCCGCGGCGTGATCCCGAAGGCCTGGGCCGAATCGGCGCTCTGGATGGCGATGTCGGCCAGCTCGTCGGCGCTGGGGTTGATATTGATGGCGCAGTCGCCGTAAACCAGCACCTGTTCGGGCAAGCACATGAAGAAGATGGAAGACACCAGCCGCGCGCCGGGCGCGGTCTTGATCAATTGCAGGGCCGGGCGGATGGTGTTGGCGGTGGTATGCACCGCGCCGGACACCAGCCCGTCCACCTCGCCCAAGTGCAGCATCAGGGTGCCCAGCACCACCGGGTCGTGCAACTGCTCCTCGGCCAGCCCCGGCGTCAACCCCTTGTGCCCGCGCAGTTCCACCATGGCGTCGATGTAGCGCCGGTCGATCTGGGTCGGGTCGATGATTTCGATGTCCGGCGGGATAGCCATGCCGCGCCGCGCCGACAACCGGCGCATGCGCCCGGCGTCGCCCATCAGCACGCAGCGAGCGATGCCGCGCTGGTGGCAGATGATCGCCGCCTCGATGGTGCGCGGTTCGTTGCCCTCGGGCAGAATGATCCGCTTGTTGGCGCGGCGGGCGCGCTCCACCAGCATGTGCCGGAACGCCGGCGGGCTGAGCCGGCGCTCGGCGAGGGTGGTCAACAGCGGTTCCTTCCAGTCCAGGCTGATGTGCGCGGCGACCGCCTCGGTGGCGCGCTGGATGCGATCGCGGTCGTCGATGGGCACTTCCAGGTTGATGTAGGGCAGGTACAGCACCGATTGCATGGTGGTGTAGGGGATGGTCAGCACCGGCAGACCGGCGTCGAGCGCCGGTCCGCACAGCTTCCAAACCCGCGGGTCGGGCTTGAGGCCACCGGTCAGCAGGATGGCCGCGAGGCGGGTGCCGCTGATCGTCGCCATGCAGACCGCCAGCAGCAGGTCGTCGCGGTCGCCCGGGGCGATCACCATCGCTCCGGGCCGCAGATCCTGACAACTATTGGCCAGGGTGCGGGCGCCCAACGCCACGTGGGTGACGCGCCGGTCCAATTGACCCTCGTTGATCGCCTGGGCGTCGATCATGTGCATGATATCCCGCACCCGCGGCGCGATCAGTTCGCGTCGCCAGGGAATGCAGCCGATCAATTTGAAGGTCTCTGGCCAGTGCCGGGCGCATTCGGCCCGGAATTCGGCCTCGTGGCTGACGCTGGAACCGTTTTCGGTGCGACTGAAGTCGAAGCGGATGTGCCCCGCCGGGTCCACCGGCGCATCCAACAAGTTGAGAATGCAGCCCAGCAACCGTTCGTGGTGGATGCCGCCGTAGGCGCGGGCCACCACTTCCACGGCGTCGGCCACCTGGCGCGGCGTGTCGTGACCGGGCGCGGCGACGATGATGACCTTGGCATCCAGGCTTTGCGCCATCTTGGCGTTGAGGTGGGTGCCATAGGGTTGTTCCTCGGTATCCACCAGACCCTCGACCACGACGACGGCGGCGTGCTGGGCGGCCAGTTCGTAGCGAGCGATCACCTCTTCCAACAGGATATTTTCCCGGCCGTGGCCCAGCAGGTTCTCGGCCTCGGCGACCGGGATCGGTTCGGGCGGGGCTAGGCTGGTGACGGTGCGGGCCAGTCGGGTCGAGCGTTCCGGGCCGGTGTCGGTGGCGTGCGGCTGGCTGATCGGTTTGCAGAAGCCGACCGGGATGCCCTCGCGGTCGAGCGCATGCACCAGACCGAGGGCGACGGTGGTCAGCCCGACCCGTTGCTCGGTGGGGACGACGAGAATGGCGGTAGTCATGGCCGTGCCTTCATGGGTAAGCTATGTTGCAGTGCAGCGTAGCATATACCAGAACGGCCGGAGCGCCTAGCGGTCCCGCCGGCGATCCAAATTCTCAATACGGCGGCAGCAACCGCCGGAAACCGTGCGCCAGAACGATCAGCAGGAACGCCAGATTGCGCGCCGGAATCGCCGGCCAGAAATAGTGTACCGGTGCGGCTGGCTGGCCGCTGGCCGCGACGGCCGCCAACCGTTCGGCCAGGGTGCGCAGCAACGGCAGCGAACGCGGCCAGTCGGCGACGCCCGCGTGCCAAGCTTCCGGAATCCCCGGTTCTCCAACCATCGCGCCCGCCAGCGCGCCGACAATCGCGCCGACCGTATCGGTATCGCCACCGCAATCGAGCGCCGCCGTCAAGGCTTGCCGGTAATCGTCGCCATGTCGGAACCAGGCATAGGCCGCGATAGGAACGGTATGGTAAATGTAGCCGGTGACGCCCTTTCCCAGTCCGAGCCTATCCGCCAGTTCCGCAACGGTGCGATTCTCCCGCGCGGCGTGGTCGATGGCGTCTATCAGGGATTGCCAGCCGCGATCGTCCGAGCCACGGGCGCGCAGCAGGGCGATGAACGCTTCCAAGGAGGGAGGTTGGGTCAGCCGGTCGCGCACGATCCAGGCGGCCAGTTCCGCGATAGCGGACGCGCCAATCAGAGCCTTGGGGTCGGTATGGGTGAGACGGGTCGAGGCGGCGACGTAGGCGGCCCGTCGTTGTGGATCGGCGGCGAAAAACGCGCCGATGACCGCCACCCGCATCGCCGGACCGTTGCCGGCGGACCAGACACCGCTACGGCGCGGCGAGAAACCCAGCCACAACTTGAGAATTGCCCGCAGGGTGGCGAAGCCGATGCCGGCGGGCAAGGACAGCAGCCAGCCGCGCAAACACCAGCCCAGCCGCCGGGCGAACCGTTCCGGCGAGTCGGGATGGCGCAGCAGGCTCTGGGCGACGAAGATCGTGTGTTCGGTGTCGTCGCTGACCATGCCGCGACCGAATGCCAACCGGTGTCGCCACTGGCCCGGGTACAGCCGTTGCGCGCGCCGGCGGGATAAACCCTCGGCGGGCAGGCCCAGCGCATCGCCGACCGCCGCACCCACCAGCAGGCCACGCAACCGGAAAGTCCGTTCGGCGGTTTCGTCGGTTGCTCCGTTGGCGACGGTGGGCAACGCCGCGACCGTCACGCGGCCCACCCCTCGGGGCAAGGCACGCCCGCGCCACCCAGGCCGCAGTAGCCGCCGGGGTTCTTGGCCAGATACTGCTGGTGATAGTCCTCGGCGTAGTAGAACGGCGGCGCATCGGCAATCTCGGTGGTGATCCGGCCGTGACCGGCGGTGGCCAGCGCCCGCTGATAAGCGTCGCGGCTGGTCAGGGCGGCAGCGCGCTGAGCTTCATCATGAACATAGATCGCGGAACGGTACTGCGTGCCGACATCGTTGCCCTGGCGCATGCCCTGGGTGGGATCGTGCGACTCCCAAAAAAGCTTGAGCAATTGCCCGTAGGCGATGACGGCGGGATCAAACACCACCAGCACCACCTCGGCGTGGCCGGTCAGGCCGCCGCAAACTTCCTCGTAGGTGGGATTGGGGGTGAAGCCGCCCGCGTAACCGACCGCGGTTCCGTAAACCCCGGCCTGGGTCCAGAATTTTCGCTCCGCGCCCCAGAAGCAGCCGAGTCCGAACAGCGCCCGCTCCATACCGACGGGAAACGGCGGGCGCAGGGGATGATCGTTGACGTAATGTCGCGTTGGCGCGGGCAACGGCGTGGGACGGCCCGGCGGCGCATCCTCCGGGCGAGGCATCTGAATGGAACGGTGCAACCACGACATGGGCATTCTCCGAAAGCAGGAACGAGCGGCGAATTTGACCGCGTCCCACCTGGCGCGGTTCGCCGGCAACGTGGCTTGCGCCCGAGCGCGCGGCGGGTAATGCTATGCGCGAATCCCCGACCCGGAGAAACCGCCGTGCTCAAATTATTGCCCCTGACCTTGTGTTGCGCCGGTCTGCTGCCCCTGGCCGCGCTCGCCGCCAGCTATGACTGTACCCGCGCCAGCACCGCCGCCGAAATCGCGGTGTGCGATAACCCCGGCCTTAACCGCATGGATGAGGATCTGGCGGTGGAATACCGTTCCCTGCTCGACCGATTGCCGCCGCGCCAAGCCACCCGACTGCGCGAGGATCAACGTTCCTGGCTGGTCGCCCGCGACAGTTGCGGGGCGGACGTGCGTTGCCTGCGCGCTCGCTACCAGGAACGAATGGCGCGGCTGAACGAGTATTGAGGGGCACTCTGGCCACGCTTGCTGCGGCGCCCCCCGCCCTACTCCCACCGAAACAGCCACGCTCCTACCGCCATGAAGCCGACGCTCATGACGGTCAGCGCCAGCAAGTGTCCGGAAATCGCCGCCAAGCCGGCGCCGTCGATCATGATCGCCCGAGCCGCATCGATGATGTGGGTCAGCGGCGCCAGTTGCGCGCACTGCTGCAATACCGGATGAACGCCCTCCAGCGAAAACCACACCCCGGATAGAAACGTCATCGGCCAACTGAGGGCATTCAGCAGACCGGCGGCAACTTCCTCGCTGGTGGTACGAGCGGCGACGATCAGTCCCAGGCTGATCAGGCTGATCGCCCCCACCAGAAACACGATGAACAGGTCGAGGTAGGAGCCGTGCATCGGGAAACCGATAAACCCATCGGTACCAGCGAACACCAGCGCGGTGGTCGCTAGAATCAGCCAGAGTCGCGAGACGACCTGGGCCGACAGAAATTCCAGCGGCGTCAGCGGCGTGGCCTTCAGTCGCTTCAGCATCCCGCTTTTCCGGTAACGGACGATGACGTAGCCAACCCCGAACAGGCAACTGAACATCATGTTCATCGCCAAAATCCCCGGCGCGATCCAGTCTACGTAGCGGATGACCCGGCCGGACACGGTTTGCTTGTCGAAGTCGGTCCGCGCGCCGGCGCCGCGCAGCACCTGTTCCAGCATGTAGCCCTTGGGCGACTCGTCGTTGATCCAGTAACGCCGCCCGGCTGGGTCGACCAGCATGTCCAGTTGGTGGCGCTCAACCTTGGGCAAGGCGGCGGGCAAGGCGGCGACGGGAATAAACTGGACATGGCGAGTCTTGAGAAACGCACTCTCGCCGCCGCTGGCGGCATCGCCCAATACGCCCACCTTGTAAAGAGCCAGCCCCGGCCCGGAAAACGCGACGGCGAAGCCGGCAATCAGGGAAATGGGAAACAGCAGGTTCCAGGTCAGGGTGGAGCGGTCGCGCAGAAATTCCCGGTTGCGGCAAACGAAAACGGCCCAGAACCGATTGAAATTCATGCCCGCAACTCCTGTCCCGTCAGTTCCAGGAACAAATCCTCCAGGGTGCGCGGCCGGATTTGCAGCCGAGCCAGCGAGATATTCCATGCCAGCAACTCCCGGATGGCGGCGTTGACATCGCGGGTGAGAATCTCCACCGCGTCCCGGTCCCGCATCACGGTCAGCGACAACGGCGGCGCGGGGTCGGGAAAATCCGCCAGGGGTAATTGCAGCACCACGTCATCGAAGTGCGCGGCCAACAACTCGCGCGGAGCACCCTGGGCGATGATCCGGCCATGATCCATGATGGCGATCTCATCGCACAGGTGATAGGCCTCTTCCATGTAATGCGTGGTCAACAGAATGGTTTTGCCGCGCGCCTTGATCCGATGGATCAGCTCCCAAAAATTGCGACGGGCCTGCGGGTCGAGGCCCGTGGTCGGCTCGTCCAGAAACAGCAGTTCCGGATCGTTGACCAGGGCGATGGCCAGCAGCAACCGCTGGCGCTGGCCGCCGGACAGCTTGCGGGTGTCGCGGTCCAGAAACTCGCCCAAAGCACAGGCTTCGATCAGTTCGGCCAGCGGCAGGGTGCGGCGATAGAAACTGGCGAACATCCACAGGTTTTCCCGGCCCGTGACATGATCCTGCAGGGCCGTGGCCTGGAACATGATGCCGATGTCCTGACGGAACCGGGGACCGAGCGGCTCGCCCCGATAACGGATCAGGCCGCGAGTGGGTTCCTGGATACCCTCCAGTAGTTCGACCGTGGTGGTTTTGCCAGCCCCGTTGGGACCGAGCAGCCCGAAACAACGGCCGGCCGGCAACGCCAAGTCAATGCCGTTCACGGCCTCCACACCGCGAAAATGCTTGATCAGATTGCGGGTTTCCAGCAAGACGGTCATGGGATTGGTGCATCGGGATAGCGCGGGAGAAGCAGGGACGCCTTCATTCGCATGGCTGAATGGAAAAAGGCGGGTGACGCCGCGCGTCTCCCGCCCCTCCCCAAGGATATCAGTTACCGAATCACGCGCTCATTCCCTGGCGCCCAGATCCTCGCCATCGTCGCTCTTGTCCTCGGCGATGGCCTTGATCTCGGACTCGCTGCTCTCGAACAGGTGCCCGGCGCTGCTCGCCGGTCGGCTGGGCACCCAGTTATGCCGCCGTTGCAGGTGATAGGCCAATCCGGTGCCCGCCGGAATTAGCCGACCGACGATGACGTTCTCCTTCAAACCGCGCAGGTCATCGCGCAGGCCGCGCACCGCCGCCTCGGTCAGCACCCGGGTGGTTTCCTGGAACGAGGCGGCGGAGATGAACGACTCGGTCGCCAGCGAGGCCTTGGTGATACCCAGCAGCAGCGGTTGCCAGAGCGCCGGCATCCGGTTCTCGGCATGGGCCCGGTCGTTTTCCTCCAGCACCCGGGGCCGCTCGACCTGCTCGCCCGGAATAAACGGGGTATCGCCCGAGTGGAGGATCTCGACCTTGCGCAGCATCTGGCGGATGATCACCTCAATGTGCTTGTCGTTGATTTTCACGCCCTGCACCCGATAGACATCCTGGATTTCCTTGATCAGATAGGCGGCCAGCTCCTGCACCCCCAGCAGCCGCAGGATATCGTGCGGGTTGGGTTCGCCATCGGCGATCATCTCGCCCTGCTCGACGTGCTCGCCATCGAATACGCCCACGTGCCGCCACTTCGGAATCAGTTCCTCGTACAGGATGTCGCCGCCCTTGTCGCGGATCACCAACCGCTGCTTGCCCTTGGTTTCCTTGCCGAACTCGATGATGCCGGACTTCTCGGCCAGAATCGCCGGTTCCTTGGGCTTGCGCGCCTCGAACAGGTCGGCGACGCGCGGCAGACCGCCGGTGATGTCGCGGGTTTTGGAGGATTCCTGCGGAATACGGGCGATGACATCGCCGACCGCCACCTTGGCGTCGTTGGCCAGGTTGACGATGGCGCCGGCCGGCAGCGGGTATTGCGCCAAGGTACTGGTGCCGGGGATGAACAGGTCGTTGCCGTATTCGTCCACCAGCCGCACCAGGGGCCGCTTGTCCTTGCCCAGGGCGCCGCGCTGCTTGGGATCCATCACCACCAGACTGGACAGGCCGGTGATCTCGTCGGCGTGCCGCTGTACGGTAATGCCTTCCTCAAACTCGGCGAAGCGGACGGAACCCGCGACCTCGGTCACGATGGGATGGGTATAGGGATCCCAGCGGGCGATCACCTGTCCGGCTTCAACCGGACTGTCATCCTCAGCCGACAATTCCGCGCCGTAGGGTACCTTGTAGCGTTCCCGCTCGCGGCCCTGCTCGTCCACCAGGGTGATTTCGCCCGACCGCGACACCGCTACCAGATGGCCGTCCGGCCGCCGCACCACCTTCATTTTGTGCAGCCGCAGCTTGCCCCGGGATTTGATTTGCACGCTGTTGACCACCGTGGTGCGGGAAGCCGCGCCGCCGATGTGGAAGGTGCGCATGGTCAATTGAGTGCCCGGTTCGCCGATGGACTGGGCGGCGATCACGCCGACCGCCTCGCCGATATTGACCCGGTGGCCGCGCGCCAGATCGCGACCGTAGCAAGCCGCGCAGACCCCGTAACGGGTCCGGCAGGTGATCGCTGAGCGCACCAAAATCTGGTCGATATTCAAGGCGTCCAAGGTCGCCACCCACTGTTCGTCCAGCAGGGTGCCGGCGGAAATGGCGACATCGTCGCCGCCCGGCGCGAAGACGTCGCGGGCCACCACCCGGCCCAGGACCCGATCGCGCAGTGGCTCCTTGATGTCGCCTTCCTCGACCACCGGCGTCATCCACACCCCTTCCTGGGAGCCGCAGTCGGGTTCGGTGACCACCATGTCCTGCGCCACATCCACCAGCCGCCGGGTCAGATAACCGGAGTTGGCGGTCTTGAGCGCGGTGTCGGCCAAGCCCTTGCGGGCGCCGTGAGTGGAGATGAAGTACTCCAGCACGCTCAGCCCTTCGCGGAAGTTGGCCTTGATCGGGGTTTCGATGATCGAGCCATCCGGCTTGGCCATCAGCCCGCGCATGCCGGCCAACTGGCGAATTTGCGCCGCCGAGCCGCGCGCCCCGGAGTCGGCCATCATGAACACCGCATTGAAGGTCGGCTGGCGGACGGTCTGGCCCTCGCGGTCGACCACCATCTCGCTGCCGAGGTTGTCCATCATCGCCTTGGCCACCTGGTCGTTGGTGCGCGACCAGATATCCACCACTTTGTTGTAACGCTCGCCCTTGGTGACCAGACCGTTGGCGTACTGGTCGTCGATTTCCTTGACTTCCTGCTCGGCCTTTTCCAACAGCGCGGTTTTCTTGGCGGGAATTTGGAAATCCTCGAAACCGATCGAGGAACCCGAGCGGGTAGCGTAATGGAACCCGGTGTACATCAATTGGTCGGCGAAGATCACCGTATCCTTCAGTCCCAGTCGCCGGTAACACTCGTTGATCAACCGGGAGACGGCCTTCTTGGTCAATACTTGGTTGATCAGCGCGAAGGGTAGACCCTGGGGCAGGATGTCGGACAACAGCGCCCGACCGACGGTGGTTCCGACCCGTTCCAGCCCCGGCGGGGTCCGACCGGCGCCGCCGGCATCCTCGCGCGGCAGACGCACCTCGACCCGGGCGTGCAGCTCCACCCGTCGGCTCTCGTAGGCGCGATGGACTTCCCGGACATCGGCGAACACCATGCCTTCGCCCCGGGCGTTGATGCGCTCGCGGGTCAGGTAGTACAGGCCGAGCACCACGTCCTGCGAGGGCACGATGATCGGCTCGCCGTTGGCCGGGCTGAGGATGTTGTTGGTGGACATCATCAGCGCCCGCGCTTCCAGTTGGGCCTCGATGGACAGCGGAACATGCACCGCCATCTGGTCGCCGTCGAAGTCGGCGTTGAAGGCGGTGCAGACCAGCGGATGCAGTTGAATCGCCTTGCCCTCGATCAGCACCGGTTCGAAGGCCTGGATGCCGAGGCGGTGCAGGGTGGGAGCGCGGTTGAGCATCACGGGATGCTCGCGGATCACCTCCTCCAGGATGTCCCAGACCGCCGGCTCCTCGCGCTCGACCATCTTCTTGGCCGCTTTGATGGTGGTGGCCTTGTCATTGAATTGCTGCAACTTGCTGAAGATGAACGGCTTGAACAGTTCCAGCGCCATCTTCTTGGGTAGGCCGCACTGATGCAGGCGCAGGGTGGGGCCGACCACGATGACCGAGCGACCCGAGTAGTCCACCCGTTTGCCCAGCAGGTTTTGGCGGAAGCGGCCCTGCTTGCCCTTGATCATGTCGGCCAGCGACTTGAGCGGGCGTTTGTTGCTGCCGGTGATCGCCCGGCCGCGCCGACCGTTGTCCAGCAACGAATCCACGGCTTCCTGCAACATCCGCTTTTCGTTGCGGACGATAATGTCCGGGGCCGACAGCTCCAGCAACCGCTTGAGCCGGTTGTTGCGGTTGATCACCCGCCGGTAGAGATCGTTGAGATCGGAGGTAGCGAAGCGACCGCCATCCAACGGCACCAGCGGCCGCAGGTCCGGCGGCAGCACCGGCAACACGGTCAACACCATCCATTCCGGCTTGTTGCCGGAGTGGAGGAAGGATTCCACCAGTTTGAGCCGCTTGGACAGCCGCTTGAGCTTGGTTTCGGAGCCGCACTCCAGGATGTCCTTACGCAAATCGACGACCAGTTGTTTCAGGTCCAGACCGTGCAACAACTGGTAAATCGCCTCGGCGCCCATCCGGGCGTCGAAATCGTCGCCGTACTGCTCGACCGCGTCCAGGTAGGCTTCGTCGGTCAGCATCTGGCCTTTTTCCAGCGGAGTCATGCCGGCATCGATGACCACGTAGGACTCGAAGTACAGCACCCGCTCGATGTCGCGCAGGGTCATGTCCAGCAACAGACCGATCCGCGACGGCAGCGACTTCAAAAACCAGATGTGCGCCACCGGCGAGGCCAGTTCGATGTGCCCCATCCGCTCGCGCCGCACCTTGGCCAGGGTCACCTCCACCCCGCACTTTTCGCACACCACGCCCCGGTGCTTGAGCCGTTTGTACTTGCCGCACAGGCACTCGTAGTCCTTGGTGGGACCAAAAATCTTGGCGCAGAACAGACCGTCGCGCTCCGGTTTGAAGGTTCGGTAGTTGATGGTCTCGGGTTTTTTCACCTCGCCGCGGCTCCAGGTCCGGATCATCTCCGGCGAGGCCAATCCGATACGGATGGCGTCAAAATCCTCGATCTCGTCGAACAGCTTGAACGGGTTCAGCAGCTCTCTCATCATCTCTCACCCACGGAATTGCGTTGTCCCGCCCGGAGGGGCGGCAGGCGTCTCGGTGTCATTCGTCGCGTTTGGGCGCCGCCGCATCGTTTTCCAGCTCGATGTTGATCCCCAGCGAGCGGATCTCCTTGACCAGCACGTTGAACGATTCGGGCATGCCGGCTTCCATGCGGTGGTTGCCGTCCACGATGTTCTTGTAGACCTTGGTGCGGCCGTTCACATCGTCGGACTTGACCGTCAGCATTTCCTGCAAGGTGTAGGAAGCGCCATAGGCTTCCAGCGCCCACACCTCCATCTCGCCGAAACGCTGACCACCGAACTGCGCCTTGCCGCCCAGGGGTTGTTGCGTGACCAAGCTGTATGGACCGGTGGAACGGGCGTGCATCTTGTCGTCTACCAAGTGGTTTAGCTTGAGCATGTACATGTAACCGACGGTCACCGGCCGGTCGAACGACTCGCCGGTGCGTCCGTCGAACAGGGAGCTTTGGCCGCTTTCCGGTAGCTCCGCCAGCCGCAGCATCTCGCGCAACTCCGTCTCGGTCGCGCCATCGAACACCGGGGTCGCCACCGGCACGCCGGCGCGCAGATTTTGGCACAGCGTCCGGATTTCGCCGTCGTCGAGCTGCGCCAGATCCACGCGCTGCTCGCCAACTCTGTTGTAGACCCGATCCAGGTACGCGCGCAGTTCCCCGACCCGCGCCTGCGCGTCCAACAACCGGCCCAGCTTGAGGCCCAGCCCCTTGGCTGCCCAGCCCAGATGGGTTTCCAACACTTGGCCGACGTTCATCCGCGACGGTACGCCCAGCGGATTCAGCACGATGTCCACCGGAGCGCCATCCTCAAGATAGGGCATGTCCTCCTGCGGCACGATCATCGAGACCACACCCTTGTTACCATGGCGACCGGCCATCTTGTCGCCCGGCTGGACCCGGCGTTTGACCGCGAGATAGACCTTGACCATTTTCAGCACGCCGGGGGCCAAGTCGTCGCCCTGCATCAGCTTGCGCTTCTGCTCCTCAAACTTCTTGTCGAAGTCCTTGCGCTGCTGCTCAAGCTGCCGGGCGATTTTCTCGATCTGGTCGTTGAGATCGTCGTCCCGCATCCGGATTTCGAACCAGCGCTCGCTGGGCAACCTGCGCAGGTAGTCGACCGTAATGGTCTCGCCGCCGTGCAAATCGTTGGGACCACCGTCGGCTGGATGGTCGGCCAGCATCCGCTCCATGCGTTGATACAGATCGTCCTCGAGAATCCGCAACTGGTCGTTCAGGTCCTTGCGGATGCGCTTCAGCTCGGCTTCCTCGATTTGGCGGGCGCGCGAGTCCTTTTCCACCCCGTCGCGGGTGAACACCCGCACGTCGATGACCGTGCCGTCCATGCCGGAGGGCACCCGCAACGAGGTGTCCTTCACGTCGGAGGCCTTCTCGCCGAAAATGGCCCGCAGCAGCTTTTCCTCCGGAGTCAACTGGGTTTCGCCCTTGGGCGTGACCTTGCCGACCAGGATGTCGCCGGACTTGACCTCGGCACCGATGAACACGATGCCGGCCTCGTCCAGCCGCGCCAGCGCGCTTTCGCCGACGTTAGGAATGTCGGCGGTAATCTCCTCCGGCCCGAGCTTGGTGTCGCGGGCGACGCAGGACAGCTCCTCAATGTGGATGGTGGTGAAGCGGTCTTCCTGCACCACCCGTTCGGAAATCAGGATCGAGTCCTCGAAGTTGTAGCCGTTCCACGGCATGAAGGCGACCAACAGGTTCTGGCCCAGCGCCAGTTCGCCCATGTCGGTGGACGGCCCGTCGGCCAGCACGTCGCCGCGCGCCACCGCTTCGCCGACTTGCACCAGCGGGCGCTGGTTGATGCAGGTGTTCTGGTTGGAGCGGGTGTACTTGGTCAGGTTGTAGATGTCCACGCCCGGCTCGCCGGTCTCGGTTTCCGCGTCGTTCACCCGCACCACGATGCGGCCGGCGTCCACTGAATCGACCATCCCGCCGCGGCGGGCGATCACGCACACCCCGGAATCGCGCGCCACAATCCGCTCCATGCCGGTGCCGACCAGCGGCTTGTCGGCGCGCAGGGTCGGCACCGCCTGACGCTGCATGTTGGAGCCCATCAGGGCGCGGTTGGCGTCGTCGTGCTCGAGGAACGGGATCAGCGCCGCCGCCACCGACACGATCTGCTTGGGCGACACGTCCATGTACTGCACCCTGTCCGCCGCGGCCAGAGTGAATTCGTTCTGATGGCGGCAAGACACCAGTTCGTCGGTCAGCCGGCCCTCGGCGTCGAGCGTGGTGTTGGCCTGGGCGATGACGTATTGCCCTTCCTCGATGGCCGATAGATAGTCGATCCGGTCGACGACCCGACCGTTCTCGACCCGCCGGTACGGCGTCTCCAGAAAACCATAAGGGTTGGTGCGGGCATAGACCGCCAGCGAGTTGATCAGACCGATGTTCGGGCCTTCCGGCGTCTCGATCGGGCACACCCGTCCGTAATGGGTGGCATGCACGTCGCGCACCTCGAAACCGGCGCGCTCGCGCGTTAGCCCGCCCGGTCCCAGCGCCGAGACTCGGCGCTTGTGGGTCACCTCGGACAGCGGGTTGTTCTGATCCATGAACTGCGAGAGCTGTGAGGAGCCGAAGAATTCCTTGATGGCGGCGGCCACCGGCTTGGCGTTGATCAAATCCTGCGGGGTCAGCCCCTCGGCCTCGGCCAGACTCAGCCGTTCCTTGACCGCGCGCTCGACCCGCACCAAGCCGATGCGGAACACGTTTTCGGTCATTTCGCCGACGCAGCGGATGCGACGGTTGCCGAGGTGATCGATGTCGTCCACCACGCCGTTGCCGTTGCGAATGTCCACCAGCACCTTGAGCACGGCCAGAATGTCTTCCATCGACAGCACGCCGGGCGGATGCTCCTTGACCGGCACGCCGGGCAGCGGCGTCCGGCGATGGCCTACCCGGCTGTCGAATTTCATCCGGCCCACATCGGATAGGTCGTAGCGATCCGCCGAGAAGAACAGATCTTGCAGCAGGCGCTGGGCGGCGTCCTTGGTCGGCGGCTCGCCCGGACGCATCATTCGGTAGATTTCGACCTGAGCGTCCCACTGGTTGCGGGTGGGGTCGGCGCGCAAGGTATTGGAAAGGTAGGGGCCGCAGTTGACATCGTTGACGTGCAGGGTCTGGAATTCGGCGATGCCGCTGGCTTGGATTTTTTCCAGCTTGTCGGTCGTCAGTTCATCGTTGGCCAAGGCCAGCAGTTCGCCGGTATCCGGAGCGCGCAGGTCGTGGGCCAGGATTTTGCCGACCAGGTATTCGCGTGGGATCGGCAGACTTTGCACGCCGGCCTTGGCCAGTTCGCGGACATGCTTGGCCTTGATGCGCTGGCCCGCTTCCAGCAACACCCGATCGCCGATACGGATGTCGAAGCTGGCGGTCTCGCCCTGCAGGCGTTCGGGCACCAAGTCCAGGCTGAACCCTTCGTCGCCAACCCGGGCCGTGTTGGTGTCGAAGAAGATACCGAGAATTCGTTCGTTGACGCTGCGGGCCTGGGGGTCGTTGGGGTTGGGTTCGTCGAACAACGCCCGCAGCAGGATGGTCACCGGCAGCTTGCGGCGGCGGTCGATGCGAGCGTAGACGATGTCCTTGACATCGAATTCGAAATCCAGCCAGGAGCCGCGATAGGGAATGACGCGGGCCGAGAACAACAGCTTGCCGGAGGAGTGGGTTTTGCCCTTGTCGTGGTCGAAGAACACGCCGGGCGAACGGTGCAACTGCGAGACGATGACCCGCTCGGTGCCGTTGATGACGAAGGTGCCGTTGTCGGTCATCAGCGGCAGTTCGCCCATGTAGACTTCGTTTTCCTTGATGTCCTTGATCTTGTGGGCGCCGGCCTCGGCCTCCTTGTCCATCAGCGCCAACCGCAGCCGCACCCGCAACGGCGCGGCGTAAGTCAGCCCGCGCAATTGGCATTCCCGGACGTCGAACACCGGCTCGCCAAGCCGATAGCTCACGTACTCCAACCGCGCGTTGCCCGAATAGCTAACGATCGGGAACACCGAGCGAAAGGCGGCGTGCAATCCCTCTTCCTGACGTTCTCCCGGCGGCGTCTCGGCTTGCAGGAACTTGCGATACGAATCCAGTTGGATCGCCAGCAGGTAGGGCACTTCAAGAATGCTGGGGCGCTTGCCGAAGTCTTTACGAATGCGTCGCTTTTCAGTAAAAGTATAAGCCATCGGGATTCCTCTCGAAGAGCCAGCCCAGGGCGGGAGCCGATTTTCACCCGCAGTCAACGGCGGGGGCGGATTGAACAAACCTGAAAAATCAAACAGAAACAGGCCGGCGACCCCAGGGATCGCCAGCCGTTTCTGTTTCAGTCCGTCTAAGCCAGATGACGCCGCGCAACGCTATCCCACGGGAATGGTGGATATCGCGACGCTTACTTGATCTCGACCTTGGCGCCAGCGTCTTCCAGCTTCTTCTTGACGTCCTCGGCCTCCGCCTTGGGAATGCCTTCCTTGATGGTGGAGGGCACGCCTTCCACCGCATCCTTGGCTTCCTTCAGCCCCAAACCGGTCAGGGCGCGCACCACCTTGATTACCTCGACCTTCTTCTCGCCGAAGCTGGTCATCACCACGTCGAACTCGGTCTTTTCCTCGACCGGGGCGGCGGCCACGGCAACCGGAGCGGCGGCCACGGCGGCGGCGGCGGTGACGCCAAACTTCGTTTCCATCGCGGCGATCAGATCCACGATTTCCATCACGGTCATGCCGGCGATGGTGTCCAGAATGTCTTCTTTCGAAACGGCCATTGCAAATTCACTCCTGATAGGGACGCTATCAATCACTTTCGATCAATCGGGCTGTGTCGCCGAAACGCTCAGGCAGCTTCTTCTTTTTGCTGCCGGAGCGCGTCGAGGGTGCGCACCAGTTTGCCCGGAATTTCGTTGAGGGTCCGCGCGAACTTGTCGAGCGGCGCCCGCAGGGTGGCCATCAACAGGCTGATCGCTTCGTCGCGAGTCGGCAGGCTGGCCAGACGGTCCAGCTCGCTGGCTGGAAACGCCTGTCCGCCGACCGCCAAGACCTTGACGACCAGCTTGTCGTTGGCTTTTTCCTTGAGAAATTCCTTGAACAACCGCGCCGCCGCGCCTGGATCCTGCTGGGAGAACGCCAGAATCAGCGGTCCCACCAAACTGGCTTGCAAGCACTCGAACTCGGTCCCCTGCACGGCTCGCCGCGCCAGGGTGTTCTTGACGACGCGCAGATAGACGCCGGTTTCCCGCGCTTTCACGCGCAGGTGGGTGATCTGAGTCACGCTCAGCCCACGGTACTCGGCGGCAACTGCGGAGTGCGCACTGGCAGCCACCTTGGCGACCTCGGTCACCACAGCCTGTTTTTCCGCCAGATTGAGACTCATTGCGTTACCTCGCGGTTTCTTCTCCACGACGTGGAGAATGGGAACGGCGGCCTGACCAGGAATCATCCGGAAGGGCCTTGCCGTCTGCGCGGGCTATTCCAGCGAGCCGGAAGCGATTAAGCCTGACGGCGCCCGCGGTCTTTGACGCGAACCGAAGGTTCTCCGGTCGGCCCAAAGTTCGTTTTGTCCCCGGCATAATGCCAGGGACGTTTGGGTTCAGAACGACAGCGTGGCCTGATCCACCGCCAGGCCCGGACCCATGGTGGTGGAGACGGTCACGCGACGAATGTAGACCCCCTTGGAGGTCGCGGGTTTGATCTTCTGCAAATCGTGCAGCAGCGCTTGCAGATTTTCCTGCAACTGCTTCGGAGCGAAGTCCACCTTGCCGATGGTGCAGTGGATGATGCCCGCCTTATCGGTGCGGTAGCGGACCTGGCCAGCCTTGGCGTTGCGGATCGCGCCCGCCACGTCGGGGGTCACGGTGCCTACCTTGGGGTTGGGCATCAGCCCGCGCGGGCCGAGAATCTTGCCCAACTGGCCGACCACCCGCATCGCGTCGGGGGAAGCGATGACCACGTCGAAATCGAGATTGCCCGCCTTGACCGACTCGGCCAGATCCTCGAACCCGACCACGTCGGCGCCGGCGGCCTTGGCGGCCTCGGCGTTGGCGCCTTGGGCGAACACCGCGACCCGCACGGTCTTGCCGGTGCCGTGGGGCAGCACCGTGGCGCTACGCACCACTTGGTCGGATTTGCGGGGGTCCACGCCCAAGTTGACGGCCACGTCCACCGCTTCGCGGAACTTGACGCCCGACAGCTCCTTGAGCAGCCCCAGGGCCTCCTCGACCGGATAGAACTTGCCGGGCGTCAGCTTGGCGCGGATCGCCTGCATCCGTTTGGAAAGCTTGGCCATGGCTTACGCTCCTTCCACGTTGAGACCCATCGAGCGGGCGCTGCCGGCGATGGTCCGCACCGCGGCATCGAGGCTGGCGGCGGTCAGATCGGGCAGCTTGGCCTTGGCGACTTCTTCCAGTTGGGCGCGAGTGGCGGTGCCAATTTTCTTGGTGTTGGGGTTGGAACTGCCCTTGTCGAGGCCCAGCGCCTTGCGCAGCAGCACCGAGGCCGGCGGGGTCTTCATGATGAAGGTGAAGCTGCGATCGCTGTAAATCGTGATCACCACCGGAATCGGCAGGCCCGGCTCCAGATGCTGGGTCTGGGCGTTGAAGGTCTTGCAGAATTCCATGATGTTCACGCCGTGCTGGCCCAGCGCGGGGCCGACCGGGGGACTGGGATTGGCCTTGGCGGCCGCGACCTGCAATTTGACGTATGCGGTGACTTTCTTTGCCATCGTGACTCCTGACGGGTGCGAGCGCCTCGCGGCTCCCCGAGTGGGCCGTCCGTGACCGAACGGCGGAAAAGGCGACCGGCGGACGCCGGTCAGCGGGACACTTTTTCGACCTGACTGAATTCCAGTTCCACCGGCGTGGTGCGGCCGAAGATCATGACGCCCACTCGCAACCGGCTCTTTTCGTAGTTGACTTCCTCGAGCACGCCCTCGAAGTCGTTGAACGGACCTTCGGTGACGCGCACCATCTCGCCGGGTTCGTAAAGCACCTTGGGCCGGGGTTTGTCCACCCCATCCTGAACCCGTTGCAGGATGGCCTGAGCTTCCTTTTCCGAAATCGGCGCTGGCTTGTCGCTCGTGCCGCCGATGAAACCAAGCACCTTGGGCACGTTGCGGACCAAGTGCCAAGTGTCGCTGTCCATCTCCATCTGCACCAGCACGTAGCCGGGGAAAAATTTGCGGTCGCTCTTGCGCTTCTGGCCATCGCGCATTTCCACCACTTCCTCGGTGGGCACCAGCACTTGGCCGAACCGATCCTTCAATCCCTCGCGATTGATCCGCTCCAGCAGGGAACGCTTGACATGCTGCTCGAAGCCGGAATAGGCCTGCACCACATACCATCGCATCGCCATGCCGCTGCTCCGCTAGCCGGTGACCAGTCGAACCAACCAGAACAACAGGATATCGAACAGCCACAGCATCAAACCCATGATCACGACCATGGCGATCACGATCAACGTGGTTTGGGTGGTTTCGGCGCGCGTCGGCCAGACCACCTTGCGCAGTTCGGTGCGGGCGCCCTGAATAAATTCCAGGGTTTCCGCGCCTCGCTCGGTCTTCAGAGCGATGGTTGCCGCCGCGCCCGCCGCCGCCAGCAAGCCGATGACGCGCACCAGCAGCGAGTGATTCGCAAAGACGTAAAAAGCGACCAGCGCGGTCAGGACGATGGCGCCTGCGGCGAGCAGCTTGAACGTGTCAGCGCGATTTTGGGCTTGCGGTTCGGGCTTGGTCGAATTCATGCGGGTTCTGGCTTTACGCGCTCCAGCGTGGGCCCGCGCCACCGGAACGGGCGGACGGGATCGGGACATGCCATCGGGAAGATGGCAGGCCAGGAGGGTCTCGAACCCCCAACCTGCGGTTTTGGAGACCGCTGCTCTGCCAATTGAGCTACTGGCCTGTAACTAGGTGGGCGGGCGGAACCGTCATCGCGGATTCCAGCCCACCAAACCGGGGGCTACTCGATGATTTTGGCGACGACGCCGGCGCCGACGGTGCGGCCGCCCTCGCGAATGGCGAAGCGCAACCCTTCGTCCATGGCGATCGGCGCGATCAGGCTGATCCGCATCCGGATGTTGTCGCCCGGCATCACCATCTCCACCCCCTCGGGCAGGTCGACCGAGCCGGTGACGTCAGTGGTGCGGAAGTAGAACTGCGGCCGGTAGCCCTTGAAAAACGGGGTGTGCCGCCCGCCTTCTTCCTTGCTCAGCACGTACACTTCGGCGTCGAATTCGGTGTGCGGGGTGATGGTGTTGGGCTTGGCCAGCACCTGGCCGCGCTCGACGTCGTCGCGTTTGGTGCCGCGCAGCAGCACGCCGACGTTGTCGCCGGCCTCGCCCTGGTCCA
>WBUJ01000251.1 GCA_008933795.1 Candidatus Contendibacter sp.
CAGCCGACGCCATCCGCAAGATGGTCGGGCGGGCCGGTCGCCACGCCGGCATCGAGTTTTCGATCCACCCGCACATGCTGCGCCATGCCACCGGCTATAAGCTGGCCAACGACGGCCAGGACATGCGGACGATCCAGCATTACCTGGGCCACCGCAACATCCAGCACGCCACTCGCTACACCGAGCTGGCGTCAGACCGCTTTAAGAATTTTTGGCACGATTGAACATCGCGTTAGTTGCGAGCTTCCCAGCCCCACTCAACGCTACCAGAGTCGCATCAATGCGGCGATGCAAGTTTGGGGCTGACGGAATTTTCTGGGGTTTGGGCTTACAACCCCTGATTGCAGTCCCGGTGATTTTCGATTGCAGTCCTCTACAGGTAGCCATCTCGATACCTCCTCGAATTTCGGAGCCGGGGCGGCACGATACCCGCCCCGGTGCGATGTTGGATCGTTCAAGCCGCCTGCCTGACGGCGACGGGCACGACCGGCTTTGCGCCCTCCGTCCGGGCCAGCAGGCGCCAACCCAAGGCACTGGCCGGTTTGTGCACCAGGCGCTCGGCCAGGTAATGCCGGGCCAGGTTGGGTTGTCCGGCGCGGAACGCCGCTTCGATCAAGGTCAAGGTGAGCAGATCGCGCTGGGCGTGACTGCCGCCGAACCGATGGGCCGTATCCCGCACCGGCTCGATCTGGTCGATCGCTTCCTGGTAGCGGCCCCGGGCGAACGCCTGGAATCCTCGACCCAGCGGCAAACCGACCTCGCGCGCCATCATGACGTTGCTGCCTCCGGTCCCGCGCGCGGTGGTTTCCAGATCCTGGAGCACCTGCCGGACCGCGCTCGCGCGCCCGGCGCCGAGAAACGCCAGGAGGGCGTGGACGTCGTTGAAGGCGTAATAGCCGCGCTCGATGTCGAGCTTCTTTTCCCACTGATCGGCGACGGCCTGGAACCGCGCGCCGGTGTCGATGCCCAGCAGATACAGCCGCCACAGCATCGCGGTCGCATCGACCAGTTGCAGGCTGAATTCGGCCGGCTCCGGAAAGATCTGCCGGTCGTACAGCGCCAGCACCCGGTCGTGCCGCTGCCGATCCAGATTAAACAACGCCAGATGCCACCAGTTATGGAAAGCGAAGCCGTTGTCCGGCGCCCAGTCCGACTCGCGCGATTCCAGCCAGTCGATGCCCTCGTCGCCGCGGCCCTGCATTTCCATGACGTGCACCACGGCGTGTACCGCCCAGCCGTCCTTGGGCTGGAGTTCCAGCGCTTTGCGGCCAGTCGCTTCCGCTTGGGGATACTGATTGCACTCCTCCAAGCCGAAGGCGTGCATGCCGAGAATATAGGAGTAATGGGGTACGCCGGCGCTCCAGTGCGGCAGCACCCGCGAGATCCGGTTACGCAGGTTGAGCGCGTCGCCCCGGTAGAAGTCCAGCAGGTGGGCGGTTTGCACGGCGAAGGCATCGCGCGGTTCGTCCACCAGCACCTGATCGTAGACCCGGCAGGCACCGTCCCAGTCGCCCTCCACCAGACGACGGGCCGCTCGCGTCAAGCCGCACTCGCGGTCGTTGGCCTGGCCGGCCAGATTTTCCGCCGCCACCACGCTGGCACGCGCCTCCAGCACGAAGCGCTGCTCGCCGAACATCATCAGCACGCCGGCGCGGAAGGCGTGGCCCAGCACGAAGTCCGGCGCTTCCGCCAGCGCCTGGTCGATAGTGGCGATCGGGTCGCCCACGTAGGAGTGATATTGCATCAGGGCCGTCTCGTACAGGTCGAGCGCCTTACGGTGGTTGCAGGATACGGCGACATCGCGAGCATCGCGGTTCATGGTTGTTTCTCCTCATCATGTTGTTGGGTCAAGGCAGTCGCCGAGCCTGCATTCGGCAGCGACTTGGGAGACAGGCTAGGCGGGCGGCGTCAGGAGACCGTGCAGGAAACCGTCAAAATCGCGTCAAAGCTTATAAACTTGAAAAATGTTTTCGTTTGACGGCACCGGAACGGTCTTCGCGACATGGCACCTCTGCACCTGACCCTGCTCGGCGGGTTTCAGGCGCGTTCCCTGACGGACGTCGCCATCGCCATTCCCATCAAAAAGGCCAAGGCCTTGCTCGCGTATCTGGCCCTGCACCCCGGCCAGCTCCATCCCCGCGACAAGCTGGCGGCCCTGCTCTGGGAGGACAGCGGCGAGACGCAGGCGCGCCACAGCCTGCGTCAAGCGCTGGTTGGCCTGCGCAAGGCGTTTCCCCGTCCGGCGCACGTCATCGCCGCCGAAGACGACGCCCTGACCATCCCCCCCCAGGCGATCGAGGTCGACGTGCTGACCTTCGAGCGGCTGCTGTTGCGGGAGGGCACGCCCGCGGCGCTCGAACAGGCCGTGGCGCTGTACCAGGGCGAATTGCTGGAAGGCTTCAATCCGGGCGCGGCCGGCTTCGAGGAGTGGTTGATGGAACGGCGCGGCCGGCTGCGGGAACACGCCATCGCCGCCGCGGAAGCGCTGCTGGTTCGGCAACTCGCCGACCAACCGGGATCGGGCGCCATCGGGTTGGCGTTGCGGCTGGTGTCCTGGGACCCGCTGCGCGAATCCGCCCAGCGCACGCTGATGGAGTTGTACGCCCGGCAAGGCCGTCACGGCGCGGCGCTCAAGCAGTACCAAATCTGTCGCGCCGTGCTGCGCCGCGAACTGGGAGTCGAACCGGACGCGCAAACCGAGGCCCTTCATCAGCACATTCTCCAGCAACGGCGCGCTTTCACCACCGCCACTTCCCCGGCTTCGCCACCCCCTGCCCCCACGGACGGACCGGGCGAATGGTCCGGAGACCTACCGCCCGCCCTCGTCCGCACGGGGGGCGAAGCGGCGACCACCATTTCGCCGGAAACGGCCGAACTACGCCAGGCCAGCGTGCTTGTGGCGCGACTCGCCAGTACGAATGCCAGCGAGACCCTCGATCTGGAAAATCGCCATGCCGCGCGGCAAGCGCTGTTGGCGCGGGCCCATGCGGCCAGCGAGCGCTTCGGCGGCTGGCTGATTCAGCAGGCGCCGGATGCCGTGATGGTCGTCTTCGGCATTCCCCAGGCGCGCGGCAACGAGGCCGAACGGGCGGTTCACGCCGCGCTGGCGCTCCAGCAGGCCAGCGCCGATGCCGACCCGTCCCGACCCGCAGCGCCGGCGCGCATCGGCATCGCCAGCGGTTTGGTGCTGGTCAGCCCGTGGCGCGCCGAGCCGCACGCCTATACGGTCACGGG
>WBUJ01000062.1 GCA_008933795.1 Candidatus Contendibacter sp.
CCCCACGGTCGGACGGTGAAACCGTCTTCGGTGGCGAGCAAATCCGGCTCGGCGCCGTTGTGGGCACGCATTCCAGGGATGATCTTGTGGCGGATGGCCCGTGCCGCGAAAATCCATCCTGTCGCACGACGATTCAACTCGCAGATTCAGCGATCCGCATACGCTCTCCCCCACTCAGACCCCCGACGCTAGCGCCAGCGCCAGACAGGCCACCACCCCCGCCGTCAGCGCCCGCCGCAACCGACCATACCACGCAGGCAGCCAGCCCATCGCCACCGCCCGCCGGTCCATCAGATACTGCGCGGCGAAACCGAGCAATAGCAGCGCCACACCATGCCGATGCGGCAACATCAACGTCACCCAGGCCAGCAGCGCCGGAACCACGCTCCAGCCCATCGCCTGCCACAACCGCCTCGTATCGCTCTCGCGCAGCGCAGCGCCCCAGTGAATGGCGCCGAGGAAGCCGAGAATGATGGCGGCGTAACCGTGCAGCACCGCCCAGGCCGGCTCCCGCCAGGCGGGCGAGCCCAGCCACAACGCGACGACGGGGGCGATGAAGGGAATCAGCCCGGTCCCGCCCAGCCACAGCGCGGCGGACGGAATCGGGGCCGCCATCGCACCCGAAGCTTCCTTGGAATTCATCGACGTCATCGCCCATCCCCTTCTAGCAATCGCTCGATAGCGGCGATCAGTTCCGGGTCATCCGGGCGGGTTTGGGACGGAAACCGGGCGATCACCGCACCCTTGCGATCCACCAGATACTTGTAAAAATTCCATTCCGGATAGCCGCCGCCCTGCGCCGCCAGTTGCCGGTAGAACGGATGCGCGTCCGGACCCGATACCTTGATCTTCTGAAACATCGGGAACCCGACCCCGTAGCTCGCTTGGCAGAAATTCTGAATCTTCTCTTCCTCGTCCGGCTCCTGGGCAAAATCGTTGGACGGGAACCCCAGCACCACCAACCCCCGATCGCGGTAATGGCGGTACAGAGTTTCCAGCCCCTCGTACTGCGGGGTAAATCCGCACCGGCTGGCTGTGTTGACTACCAACAGCACCTTGCCGGCGTAGCGCTGGCACAGGGATTCGGCGCGGTCGCTGGCTAGGGGCCGCGCCCGAAAATCGAGGCTGGCCGGACAATCGCCAGCCACCGCCGGGCGCAACGACAACATCAGTAAAAACAGCCAAGGCAGAAGACGCGACATCGGAACCACCTCGCGATTTGGGGCCATTATTCCTTACCACCGATCCGTCATGCCCCATGGAGCAAGATCGTCGGTCCTATCGACGTGGATGGCCGGCATCCAGAACCCAGGGATGGGATCGAGGGCAGCCCTTCCTGGCGGATGGATTCAGGCGCTCCCCGCCAGAGCCGCGGGTACGATTGAACGGATAGGTGGCAGACTCTTGATCCAAGAGGATCTGGGTGCTTTGTAAATTTAATGTATAATTATATTCGACTTATTTTACGAAAATCAAAGATTTTTGTATCTGATTTGTCTAACTATTGACCGCATTTTGAATGCCTCGGTGGCGTTGCTGGCCTTCAGCGCGATAGTCACCTGTCGCAGATACAATACCTGTCCATCAAAACTCAATCCCCTTTTGCGCCTTTACGCCCTGCTCCCGGTAGGGATGCTTGATGGCGCGAATCTCGCTGACCAGATCAGCCAATTTCACTAACCCATCCGGGGCGTTGCGCCCGGTGACCGCGATATGCAGCTCCGGTCGCCGGTTGGAGAACGTCGCCAGCACCCCCGCCAAATCGAGATAACCGTAGTTCAGAACGATGTTGAGTTCGTCCAGGATCACCAGATCGTAGCGGGGATCGCCGATCATCCGCTCCGCCTCGGCCCAGGCGCGTTCCGCCGTGGCGATATCCTGCTCCCGATCCTGGGTCAGCCAAGTGAAACCGTCGCCAATGGTCCGAAAATCCACGTTCTCGAACCGGCTCAGCACCACGCACTCGGCGCTGTCCCGCCCGCCCTTAATGAACTGCGCTACGCCCACCCGCATTCCGTGCCCGACGGCGCGCAGCGCCATGCCGAACGCGGCGGTGGTCTTCCCCTTGCCGGGACCGGTGAACACCATCAACAGACCTTTCTCGCGAGTGGCGCGGGCCTGCTTGCGCTCGTAGCCAGCCTTGCGGCGGGCGGTTTGACGGGCGTGGTCGGGAGGATGGGTATCGGGATTCAAGGGATCGCACTCCCCAGCGCATCGTTAATGTTTGGCAGGGATTGGGAAAGGGGGCCGATGCTTGCCTGAATGCGACTCGAAGCGGGTGTATGACGGGCCTCAATGGGTGGCCAGCCAGGCTTCCAGTTGCGCAGCCGGCAGGGGGCTGGCAAATAGATAGCCCTGCCCCTCCCGACAACCCAGCGCTTGCAAGCAGGTGCGTTGTTCCTCGGTTTCCACCCCTTCGGCGATGGTGCCGAGGTTAAGCTGACGCCCCAAGGCCACGACGAGCGTCGCGATGCCGCTCGCGTCGCCGGACTGGCCGATCTCCCGCACAAAAGCGCGGTCGATCTTCAGACGGTCCACGTCGAGCTGCTTGAGTACGCTCAGCGACGAGTAGCCGGTGCCAAAGTCGTCGAGGGCGATCGAGACGCCCATGCGCCGGATTTCGGCCAGCTTGGCGATGACCGAGTCGAGATGCCCCATCGCCACGGATTCGGTCAGTTCCAGCTCGACCTGTTCGGCCCTGATCTGGCAATCGCTGAGTACGCGACCGAGCAAGGCGACAAAGTCGGGCTCGCGAAACTGGACATGAGAGATATTGATCGCCATGCGAAAGTCGGCGTATCCCAACCTATTCAGGCGTTTTAGCCGATGGCAGGCGGTGCGGAGCACCCACTCCCCGATGTGAACAATCAAACCCGACTGCTCGGCCAGCGGAATGAACCGATCCGGGGGCACGAATTGCCCGTCCTCGGTTTTCCAGCGCAGCAGCGCCTCCGCGCCCACGACTTTGCCGCTGGCCAGTTCGATCTGCGGCTGGAAGGCAAGGAATAGCCGCTCGGCGGAGAAGGCGGCGCGCAGGTTGGTCAGCATGTGGATGCGCTCGCGCGCCGTCAGGCTGAGATCCGCCGAGAAATACTCCGCCCGGCCGCGATTCAACAGTTTGGCCTGTTTCAACGCGATGCTGGCGTCCTTGAGCAGTTCCCCTCCCGTCGCCGGTGAATCGCGATTCAGCCGGATGAGGCTGCTGGTGGCCGAGACCCGTATCGCTTCGCCTTGAACCGAGAAGGGGTCGAAAAAAGCCTGACCGATGCCGCGCGGGTTGATTTTGTCCGGTGGCCCAAGCAGTCCAAAGATGTCGCCCGAGACGCGGGCCAGAATTACGGGGGGTCCAAATGATTGCGCCAGTCGGGTCGCCACGGCGTGCAGGACCTGATCGCCAAAACGATGATCGAGCACGGTATTCATCTCGGCGAAGTCGTCGAGGTCCACCAGCGCCAGCGTCATGCGAGGGTCAGCGCGCTTCTCGTCGATGAGTTGAATGAACCGGTTGCGGTTGGGCAAGTGCAGCAGTTGATCGTGGTAGGCAAAATCAAAGAGCCGGTCGTGCAACAGAACATTCTCAAAGCCGACCGACATGTTGGCGCAGAAGACCTCGATAAGATCGCGGTCGACCGGGTCGAGTTCGCGCGCCAGGTTGACGTAGGCCGCGATGCCGCTGGTCTCGTTGACGTCGAAATACAAGCAGGCGCCACGCGCGAAGGCGTGTTGCTTACGCGACAGGCAGCGCTGTAGAGCGCCGCGCGCTTCCGCATCGGGTAGTTCGTGCAAGGGGCGGTGGATCAGCGCGCGATAACGGCCAGCGGCGGCGATCACGCGCGGCGCTTCGTCGGTTCGCGGGCAGGAAAAAGCGCAAATCAAGCCTTCCGGGGCGATGTTCAGCAGGACGCACAACTGGGTGACGACCCCTTCGGCGAAGGCTTGCAAGGCGCGCAGCTTGCCCAGGCCGGTGCTGGCCGCGACGATCAGATCCAAACCGCGCCGGCTCATCTCGAGCCGCCGGATTTGCCAGTACGAGCGGATGGCCACGGTCAGGCTGGTGAACAGCCGCACCCGCGTCAATTCGGACTTGGTCTTGTAGTCGTTGATGTCGTAGGCGCGAATGGTGTCGATCTCCGGCGCGTAGCCGGGCTGGCCCGTGCGCAGAATAATGCGGATGGCTTTTTGGCCGAGATCGTCGCGAATCCGCTTGGCCAGCCACAGCCCGGCGTCCTCGGACTCCATGACCACATCCAGCAGGATGACCGCCACCTCATGGTCGCGGGCGAGTATTTCGTAGGCTTCGTGCGCCGAGCAGGCATGGAGGAAGGCCAGCGGGCGGCCTTCAATCACCAGATCGCGCAAGGCGAGCTGGGTCGCCTCGTGGACATCGGCCTCGTCGTCGACGACGAGGACCCGCCAGGGTTCCGCCGACGCGGGCGCGAGGTCCACCTGCTCATCCATGAAGTCGACGGCGTTATCGCGGATCATGCAAGACTCCGGTTTGTCGGCCGGTTGCGGTGAACATGCGGGGGGAATCGGCCTCCGCGCCGGTCTCGCCGGGCGGCGCGGCCGCCGGGGGCGCGATCAACGGCAGTTCGAGGTTAAACTCGGCGCCCCGACCCGGGACGCTGCGAACCGTAATGGTCCCGCCGAGCAATCCGGTCACCAGATTATAGGCGATGTGCAGCCCCAGACCGCTGCCGCCCTGGCCCATCCGGGTGGTGAAAAACGGGTCGAAAAGGCGGCTCAGGTGCGCCGGGGCAATCCCGTTGCCATTATCGCTTACCCGCAGGCCGACGCGGCCGGGCGCGGCGGGAATGCTTTCAATCCGAATGATGCCCCGCTCGCGCCCCTCGAAGGCATGCACCAACGCGTTGGTGATCAGATTCATCAACACTTGACCCAGCGGACCGGGAAAGCTGTCCAGCCGCAGGTCGGGCGCTATGGCCACCTCCAGCGTCGCGGGCGAGCGGTGCAGCATCGGACTGAGGGCGAGCGCGATTTCATGCACCACTTCCTCAAGGGCGAAGTCGCGCCGCTGATAACTCGACTGATCCACCGCCACCTGCTTGAAGCTGCTGATCAGCTCGGCCGCACGTTGCAGGTTGCGTTGCAGGATCTCGCTCCCTTCGCGCACCGTGGCGACAAAATGCTGGAGGGCGGAGCGCGTGAGTCCCGCCGGGATTCGCGCGGTGAAGTCGCGCTCCTGGTCAGCCAGGGTGCTGGCGGCCAGCACCGCGTTGCCAATCGGCGTATTGAGTTCGTGCGCGATGCCGGCGACCAGCGCGCCCAGCGCCGCCAGCTTCTCGGTCTGCGCCAATTGATTCATCGCCTGGCGTAGTTCGGCGGTGCGCGTGGCCACCAGGTCCTCCAGATGCTCGCGATATTGTCGCAGTTCCCCCTCGGCGCGCTGTCGCGCCGCGCTGACCAGCATCTCCGCTGCAATAGCGGCAATCGCGCCCACGAAGGCTTCCTCGTCCGCCTGCCACGCGCGGGGTTCTCCGATATGTTCCAGGCAAACCACGCCCGCCAGCCGGCCGCCAGTACAGACCGCCGCATCGAGCATGGAGGTGATCCCCAGCGGAATCAGATAGCCCTCGGTGAATTCGCTGGTGCGCGGATCGGTTCGGGCATTCGCTGCATAGATACGGCCTTCTCCTTCCAGCGCCTGGAAGTACCGCGGATAGTCCCTGGCGAGCAGGGTCATGCCTGCGGCGTGTCGCCGCGGACCGGCCTCGAACAGGTCGGAGCAGCGCAGCTCCGCCCGGTCCTCCGACAACAGCCAGACGCTGGCCCGCGCGATGCCGAGGGTTTCGCAGGTCGTTTCGGTGAGAATCTGGAAACTTTCAAGCGTAACGTCGCCCGCTATCCGCTCATCGGTCGTCAGCTTCACCACGGCCGTTCGCTGGCGTTGGGCGCGCTCGGCGCTCCCGCGAATGATCTCTTCGGTTCGCTTGCGCTCGGTGATGTCACGGGCATAGCCGACTGTGCCGATAATGCGTCCATCCACCCGCACCGGCGATTTGTAGGTTTCGAACCAGCAGCGCGACTGGCCCGCCTGCTCGATCAGTTCCTCGACATGTCGCGGTTGGCCGCTGGCCAGCACCCGCCGGTCGTCGGCCCGATAAGCCTCGGCCAAGTCGGTGGGCCAGACCTCCAGATCGGTCTTGCCGATCAGCGCCTCGGGCGCGTCGAACCCACAGGTGCGCGCGAACAGCGCATTAACCGCCAGAAAACGGCTTTCCTCATCCTTCAGCCAGACCAGGAAAGGGAAGTTGTCGAGCAAGGCGCGCTGATATTCCGCGTAGGCGCGCAGCTTTTCCTCGGTCCGCTTGCGCTCGGTGATATCGAGGATGATCCCGGTAAAAACCAGTTCGCGCGTACGTCTCGCGGGGCTGGAAACGCCCTTGAACCAGATCGTTTCTCCAGTCGGCTTGATAAACCGCCCTTCGAAATCCCAAGGGCTCGTCGTGGCGACGGCTTGCCTGATCGAGGCGAGGAACAGTTCCCGATCCTCGGGAGCGATCTGCGCGGCGAATTGGGCAAAGGCGTCTTCCAGCCGAGGGGTAACGCCGAAAAGTTCTCCCGCGCGCGCGCTTAAGTAGTAAAGCCCCAGTTCGCCCGTCGGCCGGGCGTAGAACTGATAGACGACGCCCGGAATGTTGTTGGCGATGTTTCGCAACCGTTCCTTGCTCGCCCGCAGCGCCGCCTCGATCCGTTTTTGCTCGGTAATGTCCTGGATCGCCACGGCAGCCCCGGCGGACGGATCGTCGGGTCGCAGGGGCGCGGCGTGGAGCGACACGTTGCGGAAGGTCCCATCGGCTCGGCGAAACCGCGTCTCGACGTAGTTCAAGCCGGTTTCCCAGAGTCGGTCGTACAGGGCTTGGCCGACCCGTTGGAACTCTTCGTCCGTCTCATAAACCAAGCGCGAGCTGTGTCCCTCCAACGCCGTGCGCGGGTAGCCCGTCATCTCGCAGATCCGCTCGTTGACCGAGCGCAGCACGCGATCGCGGAGGGTGACCAATCCCACCGGCACGGCGTTGAACAGACCGCGCAGCGTCACCTCACTTTCTTCGAGGGCCGCTTCCACCCGTTTCTTGTCGGTGATATCCACGGTCATGGACAGAATCCGGGGCTCGCCCTGGATCTGCACCAGAACCGAGGAGTAGAGGACGTGGTCCAGCGATCCGTTGGAACGCTTCGCGGTGGCTTCCACGTTCTTGATTACGCCGCGGCGCCGCAATGCCTCCAGGATGGCGGCGGTCTCTTCCTCGGTCGCGTGGGCCACTTCGCTCGCCCGGCGCGAAAGCATCTCTTCCTTGCTCAGTCCATTCATCTCCACGCAGGCGGGATTGACGTCCAGAAACTTTCCGTCGAGGCTGTTGATGGCGATGCCATAGGGCGCATGATCAAAGATCGCGCGGAATTTCCGTTCGCTCTCGGCCAGCGCGTTTGCAGCGCGCTCGCGCTGGGCCAAGGATTTGATCAGCACAAAACCCAGCCACGCGGCGGCAAGCAACGGGACCAGCGCAACGGCGACTTTCGCCAGCGTTCGCCGTCGCCAGGGATCAACGATCTCCGCCCAGGTCATCGACACGGTGGCGACGATCGGGAACGGCTCCACCCGCTGATAGGAGATAATGCGATCCGAGGCGTCGAAGCCGGTGGACGGGCTTCGGTAAATCCCCGAAGGGGATCGGGGCAACTGGCGCGTGAACAGGAGCCGGTCGCCGAGATTCGCATTCATCGCCTCCTCGATAAACGGTGACTGCACGAGGATTTGCCCGTCATCGCGAATCAGGAGAAAACGCCCGGTTCGGCCCAAATCGAGCTTCTGGTAAAAGGCATCGTAATAGATGGGATCGAAGGCGCAACCGATCACGCCGGCCAGCGAACCATCCGGATAGGACAACCGTCGAGCGATAAAAAAACGCCATCGCTTGGTCGAGACGTCCACTTCCGGCTTGCCGAAGAACAATGCGTCCGTCGATGCGTTTTGTCGATGGAACCGCATGTAATCGCGATAGTCGAGAGGCGTCTTATCCACCGGGTACGCCGCCGTGTTCGCGACGCTGACCGCATCGGCGTTCACGATGTTGATCCAGCCGATATGCGGGAAATGCTGGATGAGGGCCTGCATCACCTTGCGGAGTTCCTGCTCCGAAAAGTCGGCCAACTCGCGATGATCCAGGTAGGCGCGAGCTTGGTCGAGCACCCACTGGGCCGAGTTGAAGGTCGTCCTCGCATGTTCGGCCAACGCGACGCGGTAACCGGTCAGGCGTTGTTCGGCCGACTCCAGCGTGCGTCGATAATCGACCCAGGAATCGTAGGCGAGAAATCCCACCACCAAGCTGGTCAGAATCGCTCCGAACAGCAGAATCAGCCGTTTCGCCCGTGGGTATGAGTTTCGCGAGTCGGTTGAATCGTGCTGGGCGTTCATCGCATTACTTCGGTATCGTTACAATTCCCTACGAAGCCACTCGGCGAAGACCTCGGCAGGCGCGGTCGGAACGAGTGGAGGACGTCATGAACGCCCCTTTCCGACCTCCAACATTCCTTCAAGTAAATACGATCTCTTTCCCTTTTTCCGCGTCTTCCGCGCCTTCCCTGGAAAAATATCAAACAAAGAGGGTGGGGGATTTAAGGAATCGTCAGGCGTGAGAGCTGAACCGGGTCCAGCTCAGCGGCGTCCAGTCGGGATCGAGGCCGGCATCGTCGTCGCCGACCACGCTCAGGCCGCACTTGCGGGCGAAGTAGCGATGAAACGCCAGACTGGGCGTTAATTCAGGATGAAAAACCGTGACCAGAATCCGGTCGTCTTCCGCCGCCGCGATGTAGTCGTCCAGTCGCAGCAGCACCCGCACCCGCTCCCCCGCCCGCACGATCTTCGGCGCGCGGATGAAGGTCAGCGGAATCGGCTCGCGGGCCACCGCCGGCGCCAGCGCCTCGCGGTTGAAGCTGTCGAGTTGGCTGCCGAAGGCGTTGCGGCTGACCGCGATGTCGATCAGCCCCAGGAACGGCGTCTCGCCGACACTTTCCCGGGCCAGCAGGATCGCCCCGGCGCAAGTGCCCCATAGCTTGAGACCCTGGTCATAAGCCTGTCGGATCGCCGCGTCCAGGCCGAAAATGGTCAGCAGCCGCGACAGACAGGTGCTCTCGCCGCCGGGAATGATCAGCCCGGCCAGTCCGGCCAAGTCGGCGGCGCGCTTGACCGGCCGCGTGGCCACGCCCACCCGCCGCAGGTGGTCGAGGTGCTCCTGCACCCCGCCCTGCAAATCCAGCACGCCGATCCCGCCGGGGTCGGCGCCCGCGTCCATCACCAGCCCCGTCCCGCCAGCCGTTGCTCGCTGGCCATCGTGGCCACGTCCAACCCGGCCATTGGCTCGCCCAGATCCATCGAGACTTCCAGCAGTTGCTCGGGATCGTTGAAATAGGCGGTCGCCTTGACGATGGCGCGGGCGCGGCGGGCCGGATCGCCGGACTTGAAGATGCCGGAACCCACGAATACGCCATCGCAGCCCAGTTGCATCATCAGCGCGGCGTCGGCGGGAGTGGCGATGCCGCCGGCGGCGAAATTGACCACCGGCAACCGGCCCAGCTTCTTCACGTCCAGGGCCAGCTCGTAGGGAATGCCGTTGACCTTGGCGAAGCTCATGATTTCTTCCGCCGGCAGGGCGGTCAGTTGGCGGATTTCCCGGTTCATGGTCCGCATGTGGCGCACCGCCTCAACCACGTTGCCGGTGCCGGCCTCGCCCTTGGTGCGGATCATCGCCGCGCCCTCGGCGATCCGCCGCAGCGCCTCGCCCAGATTGCGCGCCCCGCAGACGAAGGGAATCTCGAAGCGGGTCTTGTCGATGTGGCATTCCTCGTCGGCGGGTGTCAGCACCTCGCTTTCATCAATGTAATCAATCTTCAGGGCTTGCAGGATCTGCGCCTCCACGAAATGGCCGATGCGCGCCTTGGCCATGACCGGGATGGTGACGGCCTCCTTGATCGCCTTGATCAAACCGGGATCAGACATGCGCGCCACTCCGCCCTGCTTGCGGATGTCCGCCGGCACCCGCTCCAGGGCCATGACCGCCACCGCGCCGGCCTCCTGGGCGATCTGGGCCTGTTCCACGTTGACCACGTCCATGATGACGCCGCCCTTGAGCATCTGCGCCAGTTGCGTGTTCAAAAGATAACGATTCTCTGCCATGCTGGTACTCATTCATAATGACGATAAGGACAGTCGCGGCAGGCGCGCTGCCCGGACCCACCCGTTTGCGAAAGCGGTGAAGTATATCACCGTCGCGGTTCGGCGCCGCACCCTCCTGTGACCACCGCCGAGTCCTGGGAATTCCATCCGCCGTTCGAGACCCCATCAGCGCCACGCGGAGGCAAACGACGTGAAACGCAGCATCATCGGCATTCCCCTGGGCGACATTGCCGGCGTCGGCCCGGAAATCGTGGTCAAGGCGCTGGCGAATCCGGCCGTTTATCAAGCGGTGCAACCGCTGGTCATCGGCGAGGCAAGCGCACTGCGTCGCGCACTGCGGATCACCGGTCTGGATTTGACGCTGCGGACCGTGACCGATCCCGCCCAGGGTCGGTACCAGCCCGGCGTTATCGATCTGGTGGATTTGGCCAACGTGGACGCCGAACGGGTGGCGTTCGGCCAAATCCAGGCGGCAGCGGGCCGCGCCGCCTACGAGTTCATCGAACGCGCCGTGGCTTTGTGTCAGGCCGGTCAGGTGGACGCGCTGGCCACCACGCCTATCAACAAGGAAGCCTTCAAGGCCGCTGGCGTTCGCGACATCGGCCATACCGAACTGCTCGGCCGGCTGACTGGAACCCACGATCCGCTCACTCTGTTCCAGGTGTTCGATCTCAAGGTGTTTTTTCTCAGCCGGCACGTCTCGCTGGCCGGAGCAATTCGACTGGTCACCCGGCAACGGGTGCTGGATTACCTTCAGCGCTGCGCCCAGGCGCTGGAAGCCCTGGGTTTTCCGCATCCGCGCTTGGCGGTGGCGGGACTCAATCCGCATGGCGGCGAGCATGGCCTGTTCGGCGACGAGGAAAGCCGGGAACTGGATCCCGCCATCGCCGACGCGCGCGATCTGGGCATCAACGTCGCCGGTCCCATCGCCGCCGATTCGGTGTTCCACCTGGCCTTGAACGGCGCGTTCGACGCCGTGCTGTCCCTGTACCACGACCAGGGCCACATCGCGACCAAGATGGTGGATTTCCAGCGTACCATCGCCATTACTCTTGGCTTGCCCTTCATCCGTACCTCGGTGGATCATGGCACCGCATTCGACCTCGCGGGCACGGGCGCGGCCAATGCGTTGAGCATGGAGGAAGCCATCCGGTTGGCGGCAACTTACGCGCCCCGCTATCGGCCAGAATGACTTGGCAACTTGTCAAGGCCGGAACGAATTCCGATACTATGACGATGACCGAATCCACTTATCTGACCGACCAGTTCCTGATCGCCATGCCCGCGCTGGCCGATCCCAATTTTTTTCAGACGGTCATCTATATCGGCGAGCACAACGCCAACGGCGCGCTGGGACTGGTCATCAACCGGCCACTCAATCTCTCGCTCGAACAACTGCTGGACCATCTCGAAATCGCCACCGACCGCTTCGACCTGACGAAGATGCCAGTCTACTTCGGTGGCCCAGTGCAACCCGATCAAGGCTTCGTCCTGCACAGTCCTATCGGCCACTGGGGCGCCACCCTGCGCGTCACCGACCGCCTCGGCATCACCACCTCCCGCGACATCCTGCAAGCCGCGGCGGATGGTCAAGGCCCCACCCACCTGCTGGTCGCGCTGGGTTACGCCGGCTGGGGACCGGGCCAACTGGAACGCGAGTTGGTGGAAAACTCCTGGCTGTCCAGCCCCGCCGATTTCAGCATTCTGTTCCATACGCCCAGCGAGCAGCGCTGGCTCGCCGCCGCCGCCCTGCTGGGCATCGACTTGAACCTGCTGTCCGCCGATGCCGGCCACGCCTGATCGCGGCTCGAACCCGATCGCCACGCCGTCCTGCCGGGTCGCGCTGGGCTTCGACTTTGGCCGCGCCCGCATCGGCGTCGCGGTTGGCGAGGTCATCACCGGGGCGGCCCGCCCCCTGCGCACCCTGACCACCCGCCAGCAGCGCCCCGACTGGGACGCCATCGCCCGGCTGATCGCCGAGTGGCGACCGGACTGGCTGGTGGTCGGCGTGCCGCGCCATGCCGACGACACCGCCAGCGCGATGACCGAGGCCGCGCTGCGCTTCGGCCGCCAGTTGCACGGCCGCTTTCGTCTGCCGGTGGCGACGCTGGACGAACGGCTATCCTCCTGGGAAGCCGAGCGACGCCAGTTCGAGACCGCCAGCCGCCGCCGGAGCAACGACCCCACGCTGGACGCCCAGGCGGCGGCGGTCATCCTGGAAAGCTGGTTCAACCACCAACGGAGCCTCGCCGCATGCGCGACGCCGAATCCCTGATCGATGCGATGGCCAGCCAACTGCGCGACCTGCTGGCCGAGCGCGGCATTGCCGAGCCGATGCTGGTCGGCATCCATACCGGCGGCGTCTGGATCGCCGAACGCCTGCGCCAACGGCTCGGCGTCGCCGCTCCGCTCGGCCAACTGGACATCTCCTTCTACCGCGACGATTTCAGCCGCATCGGCGTCAATCGACGGGTCCGGCCCTCGGAACTGCCGTTCGACGTCGACGACCGTCATCTGGTGCTGGTGGACGACGTCCTCAACACCGGCCGCACCGTGCGCGCCGCGTTGAACGAGCTGTTCGACTACGGCCGGCCGGCCTCGGTGCTGCTGGCGGTGCTGGTCGACCGCGGCGGCCGCGAGCTGCCGATTGAAGCCCAGGTGGTCGGCGCCCGGCTGAAGCTGCCGGTGGACCAGGAGGTGCAACTGACCGGCCCCGAACTGCTGCAACTGATCATTCAGCAAACTACCCCATGAGCGCCATCCAATCCCAACTGGACAGGTTAAAGGCCAAAGGCTACAGATGAGCGCCACCCACTTCCAACTGGACCAACAGGGCCGCCTGCTGCACTTCCTGACCGTGGAAGGACTGAGCCGCCGTCACCTGACCGACATTCTCGACACCGCCGAATCGCTGCATGGCGTGGCCGAGCGCCGGGTTAAAAAATTGCCCACCCTGCACGGCAAGACCGTGGTCAACCTGTTTTTCGAGGCCAGTACCCGCACCCGCACCACCTTCGAACTGGCGGCCAAGCGGTTGTCAGCGGACGTGCTGACCCTGAACATCGCCACCTCGTCGGCGGTCAAGGGCGAAACCCTGCTCGACACCCTGCGCAATATCGAGGCCATGCAGTGCGACATGTTCGTGGTGCGCCACCAGCAAAGCGGCGCGGCCGAATTCATCGCCCGCCACGTTAGGCCGCACATCGCCGTCCTCAACGCCGGCGATGGCCGTCACGCCCATCCGACCCAGGCGATGCTGGACGTCTTCACCATCCGCCGCCACAAGCCGGACTTCCCCAACCTGCAAGTCGCCATCGTCGGCGACATTCTGCATTCGCGAGTGGCTCGCTCGCTGATTCACGCTCTCAACATTCTCGGCGCCGGCGAAATTCGGGTGGTCGCGCCCCGCACCCTGTTGCCGGCCCAGGTCGAGACGCTGGGGGTGCGCGTGTTTTACGACCCCAGCCAGGGGCTGCGGGACGCGGACGTGGTGGTGATGCTGCGCTTGCAGAGGGAGCGGATGGAAGGGGCGCTCTTGCCCACCGAGCAGGAATTTTTCCAGCGCTACGGCCTGACCGAGGACCGGCTGGCGCTGGCCAGGCCGGACGCCATCGTCATGCACCCCGGTCCGATCAACCGCGGGGTGGAAATCGACTCGCGGGTCGCTGACGGGCCGCGCTCAGTGATCCTGGAGCAGGTTACCAACGGCATCGCGGTGCGGATGGCGATCATGTCCATCACCCTGGGCAACCACGCCCGGCCGGCGGGAGAGAGCCTCTGATGCACATCCTGATCCAGGGCGGCCGCGTCATCGACCCGGCCCATCAATTCGATGCTATCACCGACCTGTACGTCGCCGTGGGGCGAATTGCCGGCCTGGGCCAGCCGCCGGCCGGCTTCAAGGCCGAGCAGGTGATCGACGCTCGCGGCCGCGTTGTCTGTCCCGGACTGATTGACCTCTGCGCCCGCCCGCGCGAACCGGGGCTGGAGCACAAAGCCACCATCGCTAGCGAAACCCGCGCCGCCGCCGCCGCCGGCATTACCACCCTGGTCTGCCCGCCCGACACCGACCCGGTGATCGACGAACCGGCGGTGGTGGAACTGATCCGCCGCCGCGCCGCCGCCGCCGGTCACGCCCGGGTGCTGACGCTGGGCGCGCTGACTCACCGGCTGCGCGGCGAACGGCTGGCGGAAATGGCCGCCCTTAAGGAGGCCGGTTGCGTCGGCGTCGGCGACGGCGGCCGCCCCATCGCCAATACGCGCGTCCTGCGGCGGGCGCTGGAATACGCCGCCACCTTCGACCTGACCGCGTTCCTGACCCCGCTCGATCCCGAGCTGGGTTCCGGTCTGGCCCACGAAGGCCAAGTCGCCACCCGGCTGGGCCTGCCCGGCATTCCGGCGGCGGCCGAAACCGGCGTCATCGCCCGCGATCTGGAACTGGTCCGCGACATCGGCGTGCGGGTGCATTTTGGCCGGCTGTCCTGCGCCCGGTCGGTGGAATTGGTGGCGCGCGCCCAAGCCGAAGGGCTGCCGGTCACCGCCGACGTCGCCGTTCATTACCTGCACCTGACCGAAATCGACTTGGCCGGCTTCGACAGCCGCTGCCACGTCCGGCCACCGCTGCGGGGATCGCGCGACCGGGACGCGCTCCGGGCCGGCCTGGCCAGCGGCGCCCTAGGCGCGCTCTGCTCCGACCACCAGCCGCACGAGCCGGACGCCAAGCAGGCGCCTCTCGGCGACACCGAACCGGGCATCTCGGGACTGGATACGCTCCTCGCGTTGAGCCTGCGGCTGGTGCGGGACGGTGAATTGCCGCTGCCGGCGCTGATCGAGCGACTCACCTGGGGGCCGGCGCGCATTCTGGGGCTGGACCGCGGCCATCTCGGCGTCGGCGCCCCCGCCGATGTTTGCGTGTTCGATCCGGACGCGGACTGGCTGGCCACCGCCCTGCGCAGTCGCGGCCAGAACAGCCCGTTTATCGGTTGGGAACTGCCAGGGCGAGTGACGCACACCCTGCTGGAAGGGCAAGTGGTGTACGAACGGGAGGCGTGAGGCTTGGATTCGCGCGCCGCTTCGGCCCGACGATCCAGGCGGCGGCGCGTGGCGGGATCGTTTACATCGTCTTGAACGACGCCTTGTTCTGCGCGTAGGAGATGGCTTCCTCGCGGCCGATTAATCCCTTCTTGATCACCTCCAGCAGCGCCTGATCGAGCGTTTGCATCCCATAGGCCGAACCGGTCTGAATGGACGAGTACATTTGCGCCACCTTGTCCTCGCGGATCAGGTTGCGAATGGCGGGAACGCCGACCATGATCTCATGCACCGCCATCCGGCCGCCGCCCTTCTTCTTGAGCAGCGCCTGCGAGATCACCGCGCGCAGCGATTCGGACAGCATCGAGCGCACCATCGGTTTTTCGCCGGCCGGGAACACGTCGATGATGCGGTCGATGGTCTTGGGCGCGGAACTGGTGTGCAGCGTGCCGAACACCAAGTGGCCGGTTTCGGAGGCGGTCAGCGCCAACCGGATGGTTTCCTGGTCGCGCATTTCGCCGACCAGAATGATGTCCGGGTCCTCGCGCAGCGCCGAGCGCAGCGCCTCGTTGAACCCGAGCGTATCGCGATGCACCTCGCGCTGATTGACCAGACAGCGCTGGCTCTGATGAACGAATTCAATCGGATCCTCGATGGTCAGGATATGGCCATACTCGTTCTTGTTGATATGGTCGACCATCGCCGCCAGGGTGGTGGACTTGCCCGAGCCGGTCGGACCGGTGACCAGGATCAGGCCGCGCGGGACATCGATCAGATCCCGAAACACCGCCGGACACCCCAAATCGTCCAGCGTCTGGATCAGGGTGGGAATGGTGCGGAACACGCCCGCCGCTCCCCGGTTCTGATTGAAGGCGTTGACGCGGAAGCGGGCCAGCTTGGGAATCTCGAACGAGAAGTCGCATTCCAGAAACTCGTCGTAGTCCTTGCGCTGCTTGTCGTTCATGATGTCGTAGATCAGGCCATGCACCTGCTTGTGTTCCAGCGCTGGCACGTTGATGCGGCGCACGTCGCCATCCACCCGGATCATCGGCGGCAGGCCGGCCGACAGATGTAGGTCCGAGGCTTTGTTCTGCACGGAAAAGGTCAACAGTTCGTCGAGGGTCATGGCGATTGCTCCCGCTGGGGCGTTGAATGACGGCTCGCTGATGAGCCGCGCCGCTGAATCGAATTACAAAATTTAGTATATATCTACCGCAAGTCTTGCACTGCGTCATCCGCCCAGGGAATCCAGACCCCATGATCATCGATTTCGCCGACCGCCTCCGCGCCGTGCGGGACCGCCTCCGCGCCGCCGAACGCCGTTTTCAGCGCCCATCAGATGCGGTGCGCCTGCTGGCGGTCAGCAAAACCCAGCCGGCCGCCGCCGTCGCCGCCATGGCGGCCGCCGGCCAGACCTGCTTCGGGGAAAACTACGTTCGGGAAGCGCTGGACAAAATGGCCGAACTGACGGCGCTGGCGCTGGAATGGCATTTCATCGGCCCGATCCAGGCCAACAAAACCCGGCCCATCGCCGAACGCTTTGCCTGGGTCCACAGCGTGGACCGGCTGAAAATCGCCGAGCGGTTGAGCGCGCAACGACCCGAATCCCTGCCGCCCCTGAACGTCTGCCTGCAAGTCAACATCGACCGGGAACCCACCAAGCACGGCCTGGACCCGATGGAGGTGGGCGAAATCGGTATCGCGGTCGTCGCGTTGCCCCGCTTGCGACTGCGCGGCCTGATGGCGATTCCCGCGCCGGCGGCGGATTTCGCCGCGCAACGACAGGCTTTCGCCCGGCTGCGGATTTTGCAAGAGCAACTCGCCGCCGCTGGCCTGGCGCTGGACACCCTATCGATGGGCATGTCCGACGATCTGGAAGCCGCCATCGCCGAGGGGGCAACCCTGGTGCGCGTGGGCACGGCCCTGTTCGGGCCGCGCCGCTGACCGGCGGCTTTACGCTATGCTAGCGCCACGATGACCCCAACCGCACCGCCCCGAGAACTCGCCATGTCGTCATCCCGTCCCCGGTTCGCTCCCGCCGCGCGCGGCGGACTGCCTGGCCTGTTGCTGCTGGCCGCTCCGCTCCTGCTGGGTGCGGACGATAACTACCTGCGCGAAATCGAGGACGAGGCCCGGCGCCAAGCGGCGACCCTGATCACCAGCCCGCCGACGGCGCCGCCCTCCTCGCCCGACGCCAGGACCGACGACCGGCTGGAAGCGGGACTCGATCCCGTGGCCTTCGAACAGGCGCTGCGCCGAAGCTTGCCGGGCACCTACACGGTCTATCAGCAACTCAACACCAAGCGCAAGCAACAGCTTTACCAGGCCTACCAAAACAACAATCAGCTCACCAGCATCAGCGAACGGGCCGCCCAACTGCTGGGCGGCAAACCCTGAAGCGGGCGAACCCGCGTCATCACCCATGGACGCCCGGTTTGGTCCGGGCGCCAACCCGGTCCTAAATTCACGAGGCGGAAATGAAAGACACCTCCATTGCCTTCATCGGCGGCGGCAACATGGCCCGCAGCCTGATCGGCGGCCTGATCGCCAGCGGCAGCGACCCCACCTCCCTCTGGGTGGCCGAACCCGATGCCGGCCAGCGGGAGATTCTGCGCGGACGGTTCGGCGTTCACACCGGCGTCGATAACCGAGACATCGCGGCCCGGGCCGAAATCGTGGTGCTGGCGGTCAAACCGCAGGTACTGCGCCCGGTGGCCAGGGAGTTAGCCGAGATCGTTGGCGCGCGCCAGCCGCTGGTGATTTCCATCGCCGCCGGCGTGCGCGAGCCCGACATCCGCCGCTGGCTGGGCGGCGCCGCCGCCATCGTCCGCGCCATGCCCAACACCCCGGCCCTGGTCGGCAGCGGCGCCACCGCGCTGTTCGCCAACACCCAAGTGAGCGACAGCCAGCGGCAGACTGCCGAATCGATCCTGCGGGCCGTCGGTCTGGTGGTGTGGGTGGCCGCGGAAGGTTTGCTGGACGCGGTCACCGCCCTGTCGGGCAGCGGCCCCGCTTATTTCTTCCTGCTGATGGAAACCCTGGAGAAAATCGGCGTCCGGCTGGGCCTGGAACCCGAGGTTGCGCGCCTGTTGACGATCCAGACCGCGTTCGGCGCCGCCAAGATGGCGTTGGAAAGCCCCGACAACGCGGCCGCGCTGCGCGCCCGGGTCACCTCGCCGGGCGGCACCACCGAGCGGGCGATCAGCGTGTTCCAGGACGAACAACTCGATGTCCTGATCGCCAAGTCGCTGAACGCCTCGCTGGCGATTTTGGAAACGCCGGCCCTGTTGGCCGACGGCCTCGACGACTTGGTCGCCAAGGCGTTGGAAGCCGCCCGTCATCGTTCCGTGGAACTGGGCGATCTGCTGGGAGGCCAGCCATGACGGCGACGGTTTTTCTGATTCAAACCGTGTTCGGCTTTTACATCCTGGCGGTGATGCTGCGCTTTCTGCTGCAATGCGTGCGGGCCGATTTCTACAACCCGCTGGTGCAATTCTTGGTCCGTATCACCAATCCGCCGCTGCTGCCGCTGCGCCGGATCATACCGGGCTACCGAGGGCTGGACTTGGCGTCGGTGGTGCTGGCCTTCGCCCTGCAACTGGTCGAGGTGTTGCTGGTGGCCCTGCTGTTCGAGCGCTCCCTCGGCGTCGGCGGCCTGCTGCTGCTGACCGCGATGGAACTGCTCAAGCTGCTGATCAACATCTATCTGTGGGGCGTGATCATCCAGGCGGTGCTGAGCTGGATCAACCCCGATCCCTACCATCCGGCGGCGCGGGTGCTGACCCAGTTGACCGCGCCGCTGCTGCGGCCCGCCCGGCGATTGTTGCCGCCGATTTCCGGCGTGGATCTGTCGCCGTTACTGGTGGTGGTGGCGCTGATCTTCCTCAGCCTGCTGTTGCAGGATTTCCTTGGCTTGCTGATCGGATTGCGCTGAGTTCATGGCCGCCACGGGCTACCGCTGGGAGGGCGCCGACCTGATCCTTCAGGTGCGGGCGCGGCCGCGCGCTGGTCGCGACGAATGGGCGGGATTGCAGGAGGATCGGTTCCAGATCCGCATCGCGGCACCGCCGGTGGATGGCCTGGCGAACGCCCGTTTGCGGGAATTTCTGGCCGACCTGTTTGGAGTCGCCAAAAGTCAGGTGACGCTGCTGGCCGGTGAAACCGGCCGCGACAAGCGGTGGCGCATCGTCGCGCCCAGGCGGTGGCCGTCCGGCATCGAACCGCCCGCCGCGCCCTGAGCCCACCCCGCCGGTGTTCTCCCCGAACGTGGCTTATCCTGGAGAGTAGCGGTTCCATGCAAGCAGGAGGATGCGAACGCGATGAAGGAAGCAGGAAACAATTTCCAGGAACTGGCGAATTTCATCTGGTCCGTCGCCGACCTGCTGCGCGGCCCCTATCGCCCGCCGCAGTACGAGCGGGTGATGCTGCCCATGACGGTGCTGCGCCGTTTCGATTGCGTGTTGGAGGCAACCAAGGCCGAAGTCGTAAAACGGTTCCATCAACTTGAGGGCGGGAAGGTCCGGAACATCGACCCGATCCTGAACAAGGTGGCGGGCGGTGGCGAGGACCTGGGCTTTCACAATCACAGCGAACTCGATTTCCGGCGGCTCAAGGGCGATCCCGACCACATGGGTCGCCATCTGACCCGATACATGGACGGCTTTTCCGAAAACGTCCGCAAGATCTTCGAGCGCTTCGAGTTTGATAAGGAAATCGAGAAACTGGAGGAGGCCAACCGGCTCTATCTCGTCGTCGCGAAGTTCGCGGAGATCGACCTCCATCCCGGCCGGGTGGACAACATCACCATGGGCCTCATTTTCGAGGACCTCATCCGGCGTTTCAACGAAGCGGCCAACGAGACGGCGGGCGATCACTTTACCCCGCGCGAGGTCATCCGGTTGATGGTGAACCTGCTGCTGGAGCCGGACAGCCACATGCTCACCACGGAAGGCGTGATTGCCACCGTTTGCGATCCGGCCTGCGGCACGGGCGGCATGTTGTCCGAGGCGCAGAACTGGATTCGCCAGCACAACGAAGGGGCGCGCGTTCTGGTCTATGGCCAGGATTACAACCCGCGCTCCTACGCCGTGGCTGCGTCCGACCTGCTGATCAAGGGCCACAAGGGCAACAGCCGTATCGAGTTTGGCAACACGCTCACCGACGACAAATTTCCCGGCGAGCGCTTCGATTATCTGCTAGCCAACCCGCCCTTCGGCGTGGACTGGAAGGCGGAGCAGAAGGAAATCAGCAAGCGGTCCAGCTTTCGCGGGTACACCGGCAAGCTGCCGCGCGTGAACGATGGCGCTTTGTTGTTTCTGCTGCACATGATTGGCAAGTTCCAGCCGGTGTTGCCGGCGGAGCGAAAACACGGCTCGCGTTGCGCCATCGTCTTCAACGGCTCGCCGCTGTTCACCGGCGGCGCGACCTCGGGCGAGAGCGAAATTCGCCGCTGGATTATCGAAAAGGATTGGCTGGAAGCCATCGTCGCCCTGCCCGAGCAGATGTTCTACAACACCGGCATCGGCACGTTTGTCTGGGTCGTCACCAACCGCAAGGCGGCGGCGCGCAAGGGCAAGATTCAACTCATCGACGCCCGCGAGCGCTGGGCGCCCATGCGTCGCAGTCTGGGCGACAAGCGTCGCTACCTGACCGAGGCGATCATCGCCGAACTCACGCGCGAGCATGGCGCGTTCGAGGCGACCGATACCTGCAAGATTTTCGACAACGCCGACTTCGGTTATCGCCGCGTCACCGTCGAACGGCCGTTGCGATTGCGCTTCCAGATCACCCACGAGGACAGGGATCGGTTTCTCGATGCCTGTCCAGAGTTTCTCGATGCGGTGCGGACGATGGAACAGGTATTGGGGACCGAGCCTCACGGCGACTGGAATGCGGCGTGGGCGTTGCGCGAACAGCGGGAAGCATTGCGGCGGATTCAGTAGGCGGCCCCCGGAAAGGTACTCCCCGGTGATAGCACGGGTAATTGCGCTAGAAGGCGTGGCGCGTTTTTTCGTGCTTTTGTGCAAACACATTTTTTGGGTGGCCATGGCCGGCAACGGCAACGGCAACGGCAACGGCAACGGCAACGGCAACGGCAACGGCAAAAGTATATTGGTGCATTTACCCCCGTGCTGCTGGATACTTCCCGGTGCAAACCTGCGCCGCGTCAGTGCGTTGCGAGGCCATAAATTCCCTCTCTGTTCGGGGCCATCACCACCGGTCGCAGCACGGCATAAATCGTGAACGATGCGCCTATGCTGTGGTCTAGCATTATTCAAACGTGACTTCGCTCCACGAGCGGCCTAACTTTGCGCTTGACCAGATGGACCGAGCCCGCGGCGTTTTGTTCGGATCTGTATCAAGATACGTGTGAAAATTAGTAACTTCAGTGTGAATAAGCGCGACAGCTAATCAAGATGATCGGGTTGCCAAAAACCCCACAGAGGAAATTTCCCATGGCTAATGTTGCTAACGATGCGGATGGAGTTGTTGTCGTCTACGCCGTCACGGGTTGGAAGTACTTCACGCTTATTAAGGGGGATGGCGCCCCTTTCTTTAGTGACCCGGATAATTTCTGCGTTTATCGAACCAGTGATCGCCGTAGAATCAAAGATGTATGGTTTAAAAGTGAATTTGCCGAGATCTGGCGCTTACACGATACTTGCCGGGTGAATGTCACCTCCGGCGATGGGAAAATACAATTAAAACAGGGATTTCAATCGTACACGAACCCCCACCGCTGCGTTGGCAGCTTTGGTTTATCTTGCTACAAGGACAAATCACTAACCTGCACATCGGCGGGTTTGGCTTATCCCGAGATTCTCTCGACAGGAATCAATATCACCAAATCCCAAGAGATTCATGCGTTTTAGATCCAGCGGGCACTGGGCTCAAACCACTGTAAGCCGCCTTTCTGGATAGGACGAGAAGGGAAGAGAGAGACTGACCTGCTGTCGCTTGGGCATCATGCAGCCTTTTGCATCATCAGGATATCTTCAAGGCGCAA
>WBUJ01000063.1 GCA_008933795.1 Candidatus Contendibacter sp.
GGATTGCCCAGGAATACCTGCAACAAGCTCGACAGCGGCGGTCGGGGGGAGCGCTGCAAGAAAGCCTGAAACTGATTGAACAGGGATTGGCGGTACTGCCGAAGCAAGCGGAATTGCTACGCTTGCGGGAGGAGATCAGCGCCCAACGGGCGGCGGAGCAACAGAAACTGAAACAACAACGGTTGGATCAGCAGCAACAGGACAGGCAGCGGCAGGAAGAGAAACAGCAGCGAGAACAGCAACGCAAAGAGCAGCAACAGTTGGAGCAACAACGCCAGGAAGAAAAACAGCGGGAACAACAAAGGAAGCTCGACCAGCAGCAGCGGCAGGAAGAAAAGCAGCGGCTGGAGCAACAAAGGAAGCTCGAACAGCAGCGGTTGGAACAACAGCATTTGGAGCAGCAGCGCAAAGAGCAACAACGCTTGGAGCAGCAGCGGCAGGAAGAGAAACAGCGGCTGGAGCAACAAAGGAAACTCGAACAGCAGCGACAAGAAAACCTTCCACAAAAACAACCTCAACCAGAAACCAATACCAAACCGCGCGTGTTTGGAACATTCTGATGTAGACAACTGAAGGCAAACAACAAGGGGAGATGAAAGATGAAAACTGCTTTATTTTGCTCGATGATCGTACTGGGTGTCATGCCATTGACAGCTTCAGCGGAAGAAGTCAGTTCAAGTTTTTCGTGGGGGGCTGTGACTTTTCAGCCACGAGCGTATATTGGATATGCCGATTATGAATTGAAGTCAAGCACTTTTACGTTTACTCCGGCAAAGGGAGATCCTTACACAAGCTCTCTAAAATTTAATGCTCAGGGTAATGATAAAATCCCACTTTCTGGTTTCATCGGTGGGATTGGTGGAACCATAGCGACTGGGCAGTTTTTTGGCGATTTCTATTATCAGTCAACCCTAAATGAAACAGCCTATTCTAATATGGAGGAGCAAAAAGGAGATGTTGTTTATCGTTACGGTGATGTTGACGCAAAACACTACGATTGGGCTTTATCTTTGGGCTACATGATCACTGAACAGTGGTCGGTATTTGCTGGTTATAAATCAGGAAAGACTAATTGGGACCAATCATATAATTATAATGATCCTGTTTCTGATTTATTTCATGGCAGTGGTAGTACAGACGGAAAATTCGAACAAAATGGCCCGTTTTTAGGGACTTCGTATTCTTTCCAAATTGGCCCAGGCGCACTCACATTCAAAATCGCCTATGCCTATCTGGATGGTGAATATGAGGATAACAGCCAAGGGAAGTCTTATATTATTGAACCTCAACCAGTTCTATATAACCAAGTAGTTTACTTGGATGGTAATTCCAACGCTTACTCGCTTGGCTTGTCTTGGACCCAATCGCTCACCGATAATCTTGGATACTCTATCGGCCTTAATTATCATCGGTATGAATTTGATTTGTCTGGGAGTGGAACGCTTGCTGGCTCTGTAGGTGGTGGTTTTGTTATAACCACTCCAATTAATGGAGAAATAAGCAGTGGTACTCTTACTGAAGAGCTATTTACCCTTACCGCTGCCATGACCTATCGTTTCTAATCATCCATCTAGCGTTTCTAGTAGCGAATCCCTCCAAGCCCGCCTTACCAGTGGGCTTGCTTTTCTGGAAAATGATCATGATTCGAAAGCGGTGGAAGGGCCTGACTGGGATTGCTTTGGTATTCAGTCTTCAGGGAGCGTTCGCCGGGGAAGCCTGGTTGGTGATCACGTCCGATCAACCGGGGGCGATGGTTTCCGTGGACAATGCTTATCGCGGTGTGACGCCTCAGCGTCCCAGTGATGCTCTGCACATTCAGGTTTCTCTGGGAACTCGCAAGATCCATGCCCACAAGCAAATCGCGGGCAAGGAATATGCGGCGCGGGTGACCATGAAGGCCATCGGCGGCAAGGAAAATCTTCTGCAACTCAATTTGCGCGAAGAAGCTACCCGTGCTTCAACCACTCCAACGACCTTACCGTCCAAATCGGCAAGCCGAGATTTGGAACAGTGATTCCCCTAGGCGTATTGGAAGTGCCGGGGAGGAATTTTTAGGTTCTTTAGGAGTTACGCAGTTGCCGGCACTTTGTTCTCGCTCCCCCGCTCCCGCGTCACTGCCATTAAGTTAAGCCCAAAAGCCCTTATATCATTGGCTCCCCAGACCTTTGGAGTTGCCGATGAACCCGGTTGCGTCGTACACGATCGAAATGACCCGCCACCTGCTGACCGACGCGGGGTTCAAAGGCCGGCATCGGGTGTGCGATCAGGCGTTCACGCGGGTCCGCTGTTTACCGTTGGCGGTCGTGCGGGTGCTGATCCTAAGAAAGAGCGTGAAATCCTTGCACAATGTCGTTAACGAAACGAAGCCATGGCTTAGCTGACCGCCGATCCGGTCGTCACCGCGAGTGCTTTTTCGCAAGCTCGCTCTAAAGTGAAGCACACGGCATTCATCGAGTTGAACCAGAAGGCGGTGGTGGAAAGCCGCTATCGGGACGCAGACTTTCGCACCTTTTGGGGCTTTCGGGTTCTGGCGATCGCTCCAAGGCTGGACTGAGCAAGTCAAAGCTGCGGGGCTGAGCTGTTTTGATAAGTTCCTTAATACGTTGCATAACTGGCAGGACGGCATTCTCAACTATCTCGATGGGTGGCATACCAGTGGCTTCGTCGCGGGACTTAACCACAAACTCCAGTTGCTCAAGCGCCGGTGCTTTGGTCTGGATGATCCGGTCGAACTCTTCCGCCGGCTGTGGCTGGACCTCAAGGGGCTGCGCCTTTGGGCCTAAATCCCACATCACTACATTTTGTGGTCTTCACGGGAAAACTCATTGAGCCGTTTTGCTTTGACTTGTGAGTGCATAATCGCCTTAAGCTCTTCTACAGTTTCGGCAATTTCTATCAATAGCCATTTCATGTTCATCGTTGAATCCTCTGGAACTGAAAACCTATATTTTAATAAAATCTATAAAGAAATGGTATTACGGATAACCGTACTGCCTACCCCCGGCACTCGATCTTCACCACGAAGTCGCGGGCCTCGGCGGCGATGTCGGCGGCGGCGCGGGCGGCGCGCGGCAATCGGCTTCGATAATCCACCCCGGCCGCTTCGAGGAAACCGCGCGCCAGCGCGGCCTTGATGGCGAAATTAACGTTTTGCGGAATATCGCCAGTCATCTCATGGACGCGAACCACGTTCAGCTTCGAACTGACGACCCCTACCACTGCGCCATCGCCATCCAGCAACGGACCGCCACTGTTGCCGGACTGGGTCGGCGCGGTGAATTGCAGCGCGCGGGTGTCGTCGCCCGGACCGATCAACGAACTGACGTTGCCCGTGGTCACCTGCGGTCCCGAACCCAGCAGCCCGCCCAGCGGATAACCGACCACGATCACCGCTTCGCCCAAGCGCGCCGGTGGCCCGTCGCGGAACGTCGCTACCCCGGCCAGGGGCGCGGCGGCCCGCAACAGCGCCAGATCGTTGGTCGGATCGGAAAACACCGGCTCCAGGGCGCACCGCTGGCGCGGCGACCGGGCCAGAATTTCCCGCGCGCCCTCGATGACGTGGTGGTTGGTCAACACGTAGCCGTCCGGATGGACGCAAAACCCGGTGCCGCTGAAGGCGGTTTCGCTCGCCCGCTCCGCTCCACCCCGCGCGCTTGGACCCGCGGCGGGCGGTTCCGGCGGATGCAGGCCGAAATGCGCCGCCAGCGCCGCCAGGCCCGCCGCGAACCCCTGCCCCACCGCCCGGAATTTCCATTGCCCCTGATGCCGGTACAACTCCGCCAGGATCATCGCGGTCTCGCCGCGACTGGTCGGCGGCAGCGGAAACACCAGCAACGACTTGCCGGCGGCGTCCGTCACCCAGGCGCGGATCGTGGCAAACACCCCGAAGGTGGTTCCCGGCAGCGCTCCCGGCTTGACCGTCAGCACCAGGGCGATGCGGGCGACCTCTGCTGGCACGGCGTCCAAATGGATCTGAAACTCGCCCGCCGGGTCGGCGAACATCACCGAGCCATCGCGGGACCGCGGCTGGTCGGCGCTCACCAGATCGGCGATGTCCCGCACTCGCCCATCGTTTCCCAGCAGCACCGCGCCGATTTGGGTCCGGGCGGCGAAATCCTCGCGCGGTTCGCCGGCCACCCCAACGACCACGCGCCCGCCGCCGAGCGGGCGATTCTGTCCAGGCTGAAGTTCCTGCATGATCGCGCTACCTCCTCGCGCCAGCGTCGGTTGGGGCGTCAACCGACTGGCAACAGTTCGGAAAAATCGTGAATCGCCGGGAATTCGCCCGGCGGTTTGGGCGGGTGAGCGGAATCCGGCTGCAACACCGATACCAGATAAGCGATTCCATAGGTCCGCGCCGCACGCAGAATGGCCAGATGATCATCCACCAGCAGGGTGGTGGCTGGATCGAACGGTTCTCGCTCGCGCAGCCGGGGCCAGAATTCGGGCTGCTCCTTGACCAAGCCGAGATCGTGGGCGCAGATGATGACGTCGAAATGGCCGGCCAGCCGGGTTTTCTCCATTTTCAGCGTCAGGCTTTGCCGATGGGCGTTGGTGACCAAAATCACCCGCTGGCCGGCGGCGCGCAAGGCGTCCAGGAACTCCAGCACGTGCGGATGCACCGCGATCAGATGCTCGATTTCGCGCTTGAGAGTCACGATGTCCAGCGCCAGTTCCCGGGTCCAGTAATCCAGGCAATACCAAGCCAGCGTCCCCTCGACCGCCCGGGTGCGGGCCGCCACCTCGGCGCGGGCCTGGTCGAGCGGCAAGCCATGGCGCTGGGCGTAACGCGCTGGCACCAACTCCCGCCAGAACTGGTTGTCGAACCGCAAATCCAGCAAGGTGCCGTCCATGTCGAGCAGGACGGTGCGAATCAGCGGCCAGGGCAACCGCGTGGTCATGGTCGAAAACTCCACCGCTAAACGGCTTGGGGTTGGATTGTGTAGAATTAAAGCAGATCGCGCCCCATTCGCGCGCCCATCGCCCCGCGAGGTTTCCCGCGTCATGCTCACTGTTCCCGACAACGCCCTGGCCGCCCTGATGGAGCCGGTTCAGGCCATCGCCCGGGAAGCAGGGCATCGCATTCTGGACGTCTACGCCCACGGCTTCAGCGTGACCGAGAAAGCCGACCAAAGCCCGATCACCGAGGCCGACCTCGCCGCCCACGGCTGCATTCTGCGTGGCTTGGCGCAACTGACGCCCGGCATTCCGATCCTGTCCGAGGAGGCGGCCGATGTCGGTTTCGCCGAACGCAGCCAATGGGAATGGCTGTGGCTGGTGGACCCGCTCGATGGCACCCGCGAGTTCATTCGGCGCAGCGACCAGTTTTCCATCAACATCGCCCTGATTCACCGCCACGAGGCGGTGCTGGGGTTGATTTTGCCGCCGGTCGACGGGACATGCTACTACGCTTGGCGCGGCGCCGGCGCCTTCAAGCAAGTCGCCGGCGAGGCCCCCCAGCGCATCCGGGCCGCGCGGGTCTGCCACTACCCGGTGCGCGTGGTCAGCAGCCAGGGTTCCTACCGCACCCGGCGCTTGCAGGATTATCTCGGCCTGCTCGGTCCGCACCGGCATATCGCCCTCGGTTGCGCCCTGAAATCCTGCCTGATCGCCGAGGGCGGCGCCGATCTCTACCCGCGCTTTGGCCCCACCGGCGAATGGGATACCGCCGCCGCCCAGATTCTTCTGGAGGAAGCCGGCGGCTATCTGACCGACACCCAGTTCCGGCCGCTGCGCTACAACGCCCGGCCGGCGTTGATCAACCCGGATTTCTTCGCCTTCGGCGATCCGACCCGCGACTGGGCGCGGTATCTGCCGCCCCAGCACCATCCGCGCGGGCGGCCGCTGTCCTTGCCCAGCCATTAAAACAACACGTTTTCGAGCGCCGCCATGCCCTACGAACGCTATCGCCGCGATTTGCAACGGGAAGGTTTCCAGCACGACCCCGCCCAGGAGCGCGCCATCCTGTACCTGCAAAAAATTTACGAGCAACTGCTGGTCCAGCCGGAGCCGGTCCCCAGCAAGAAGCCGGGGCTGTTGGCTCGGCTGGTCGGGCGCGGTCAGCCCCCCGCCGCGAGTCGCAGTCCCACCGTGCGCGGGCTGTACCTGTGGGGCGGCGTGGGGCGCGGCAAGACTTACTTGGTGGACACTTTTTTCGACGCCCTGCCGCTGGAGAGCAAGCAGCGCATCCACTTCCACAGCTTCATGCGGTCGGTGCATGCCGAGTTGAAGCAACTGCAACACCAGCAGGAACCGCTGCGGGCGGTCGCCCGCCGCTTCGCCGAAAAAGCGCGGGTGATCTGCCTGGACGAATTCTTCGTGTCCGACATCACCGATGCCATGTTGCTGTACGGTCTGTTGAAGGAATTGTTCGCCCGCGGCATCACCCTGATCACCACCTCCAACATCGAGCCGGACGGCCTGTACAAGGACGGTCTGCAACGCGCCCGCTTCCTGCCCGCCATCGAGTTGCTCAAGCAGAACGTGGACGTGCTGAACGTGGACGGCGGCGTGGATTACCGTCTGCGCTACCTGGAAAAGGCCGAGATTTACCACTATCCGCTGGATGAAAAGGCCGAGCGGATTCTGGAGGACGCCTTCACCCACATCGCGCCAGAACCGGGTCATCGCGGCGGCGACGTGGAAATCGAGGGCCGCTATATTCCCACCCTGCGCGAGGCGGACGGCATCGTCTGGTTCAATTTCCGGGCGATCTGCGATGGGCCGCGCGGCACCGCCGACTACATCGAAGTGGCCCGCTGCTATCACACCGTGCTGATCTCCAACGTGCCGGTGATGGACTGGCAGATGGAGAATCAGGCGCGACGCTTCGTCAATCTAGTGGACGAGTTCTACGACCGGGGCGTCAAGCTGTTCCTGTCCGCCGCCGCGCCGGTGCTGGAGCTTTACGCCGGCGAGAAGCTGAAATTCGAGTTTCAGCGCACCGTCAGCCGCCTACAGGAAATGCAGTCGCACGAGTATCTGGAACGGCCGCACTTGCCGTAGCCCTACCCCACCACCCGCACCGGCGTCCCGGCCAAAAACCCCACGATATTCTCCGCCAGTTGCCCGACCAGGCGCTGACGGGACTCGCGGCTACCCCAGGCGCAGTGTGGGGTGACGATCAGGTTGGGGATATCGGGCGCCAGCAACGGATTGCCGTTGACCGGCGGCTCCAGACTCAACACGTCCACGCCGGCGCCGCCCAGCGCGCCCCGGCGCAGCGCGTCGGCCAGCAGCGCCTCGTCCACCAAACCGCCCCGGGCGGTGTTGATCAGAATGGCGTCGCGCCGCATCAGCGCCAGTTCCCACGCGCCGATCAGCCCCCGCGTCGCCGGCGTCAGCGGACAGTGCAGGCTGAGCACGTCCACCTGCGGCAACAGCGCCGGCAGCGGCGTCCGATCCGCCAGCGCCTCCACCGTGCCGGGCCGCTGGGCGACCAGCACCCGCATTCCGAACGCCTCGGCCACCCGCGCCACGCCCTGGCCCAGTTCGCCGTAACCGACGATGCCCAAGGTCTTGCCGGCCAGTTCGCGGATCGGGAAATCCAGCAGGCAGAATTGACTGGCCCGTTGCCAGCGGCCGTCGCGCGCCGCCTGCTGGTAATCCGGCCAGCGGGTGCACAACGCCAGTAGTAGCGCGAACACGTGCTGGACCACCGCCGGCGTGCCATAGCCCCGGCAGTTGCAGACGGTGACGCCCCGCGCCGCCGCCGCGTCCAAATCCACGTTGTTGACGCCGGTGGCGACGACGACGATCAGCTTCAGGCGCGGCGCCTGCTGGATCGTGGCGGCGTCCAGCATGACCTTGTTGCTGATGACCACTTCGGCGGCTTCAATCCGCCCGGCGACCTCGGCGGGCGCGGTGGCGGGAAAATAGCGCAGGTCCGGCAGGACGCGCTCCAAGCCGCCGAAATCGAGATCGCCGCGATCCAGCGAGGCGCGGTCGAGAAAGACACCCAGCATGGCAGAAAACCTCCGATGGACGATTGGCCTCATTATAGGCGCAACCCCGCCCGTCATCGGCGGTAACCATCCTGGGCTGGGCTTGGCGCGACCGGCACGCCGCCGCCGATCAGGCGAACGTCAGTTCAAATTGGCGTCCGGGTAATATTTGGCGCCGGTGATGCTGACCCCGACGATGGCGCCCTGATCGCTGAGCTGGTACATCAACACGCCCGGCGAGACCGACACGCCCAACTGGTTCCCCATCCGCTGGGTGCTGGTTTGCGCCGCCGCCATCGCGTTAGCCCCGAACTCCCAGCCCGAATACACGAACTGGTCCAAGGCCTGGGGTGTTTCGAACACGAACACCAGCCGGAACCGCTGCACGCCGAAGCCGTAACCGGGCTGCAATTCGACCATCCGCATGAAGGTTTCCCGCCGCGTGGCATGGCTGACGGCGAGTCCTTCGCCGGTCGCGCTACCCATGAAGAGCACTTTGAAACCGAAGTTGCTGAACACGGCGTAACCAGCCGCCCGTTGGATCTGCCGACGGGCATCGGGATACTGCTGGTAAAGCTGCGCCAGCGTCTCGCTGGCCATCGCGCGAATATCGGCGCGCTGCTCGTCGACTTGATATTGGGACATGGGCGCCGTCGAACAGGCTTGCAGGCCAAGACCCAAGGCGACCATCAGCGACGCCAGGAAAACCCGGAATGGCGCGACCAGCGCGACCAGCCCGCAAGTTCGTTGCATTTTCAACATCCTTCGATCCTCGGTGCGTGGGTTGAATCTGTTAAGAATAGAACAGAAGAGATGAACGGTGGTGGTTCATTCGGTCCCGACCGCAATGTCAAGCAATCCTTAACCCATCTTCACAGCCTCTTCAAAAAACCATTTATTAATCGGCAAGTTGCCGATCAAACAAATGGCGAGTGGCACTACATGCTCGTCGTCGAGGGGAGAAAGGTCGGTTAAACGATCATCTTGACGATCCCTCCCGGGGCGGGGTTGAGGTTCAGTGCCTGGTAAATGGCGAGGGCCTCGGGTTCGGGCCGGGTCGCCTTGCGGACATGCAGGATACGGCCATCGGCCCTGCGGAAGGTGGCGGTCACCCGACATTGGCTACCCAGAATCTCGCGTAACGTGTCCCAGCGACCCGCGATCCCCTGCTCCTTGAGGTGGCGACGAATGATCTGGACGAACTGATAAGCCAGCACGGTAATGAACAAGTGACCATCGACGCGGTTTTCCTGATGGTGAAACACCGGACGCAGACCGAGTTCGGATTTGAGACTGCGGAATACGGCTTCGAGATCGGTCAGCAGGGTATAGGTTCGCCACAGGCGCTCGGCGTCCCAAGTGGTTTCGTTGCTCCGCAGACAGTAGACCCCGGGATGGGTCAGGCGACTACCCGGGATGGGCCGTTTCTCAAAATGCAGCGCGGTGGCTTTTTGGCCGGTCGCGTCGGGGACGAGTTCGATGGCGTAGTGCTGGCCGGCCCCACGGCATTGCGCCTTGAGCCGGCCCAGGCGTTCGGAGAGTTTTTCCATCCGCTTTTCGCCGCGTGGTTTCGCGAGCCCTTCGACGATCTTTTGCAAACCCGCCTCGAAGCGTTCCGAGCAGCGCTGGTTCATGGCGGTTTCCTTCTCGGCGCGGGCGGGGGAGTAGCAATACAGCCGTACCTCCGTGCCGGCTTCATCGCGCCCGAGTTGTAAGTGGACCGGTTCCCCGGCGGCGGTTTCGATCGCGACGGCGGCGTGCGGATCGAACTGCCGCTCGCGCTCGCGGCTCACCACCAGATACCGATACCCTTCCGCCTTCAGCCAGGCGAGATTCTCTTCTGAGGCCAACCCGCTGTCCATGACGATCAGGGCGCCCGGCGGCGCACCCAAACTTTGGAGCATCCCGGCCAGCGTCGTGCCCTCGGCGACATTGCCGTCAAAGCACTCGGAGCGGCGCACGAAGCCGCTGCCATCCAGCACCAGGCCCAGGGTCACGAGGGGACAATCGGTGCGTTTTTCTTTCGAGTGGCCTCGGCGGGCCTTGGGATTGCGAGCGGCTTCCCCTTCAAAATAGGTGTTGGTCAGATCGTACAGCGTCACCGTGGTCTCCAGCCCGAAGAGGGAACTGACCCGACCGAACAAGGCGTCTTCAAGGGTGGATCGATGTTTTATCAAGGCGTCCGAGGCGCGATACAGCGCATTCTCGGCCATCGCTTCGAAATCCACCTCCAGCAACTCCCCTAGACCGCTCTGCCGCTCCAGCCAGCGCCGCGTCGCTCGTTCCGAGCCAGGGTGCGCCATGCGCCCGATGATCACGCCCAGAATGACCGACCGCAGCGGACCCGACAGCCCCAAACCGATCAGTAACTCGATGAGTCCCACCGCCCGCATCGCCCACAGGGCCACCTGTTCGACCCCGACCGCGCGCGGTCGCGTCAGCTCCAAGAAGTCGATATCGACCGCCTGCACGTCGGTACCGAGCGCGGTCTCGGTGGCCTCCGCACCCCCTGCGGGCGCGGCCCGGCGTTCCCCCCAGCGCGCCAGCAGTAAGGCCGCATAGCGCTGGGCCGCCGCTTCGATGCTCGGTGGACCGTCCACGGCTAACAGCGCTTCCTGGCCGTGCCTCAGTTCCTCAATGCGCGCGCAGAGCGCCGGCCAGTGCTCTCGGGGAACCGGGAAATGCCGACCGAGATTGAGCACGGTGACCGCACGCACTTTCTGGCCGTGCCGTTCGGAGCGGACGAGGCGATGCGTGAAGTAGGTTTCGCCGGTGGCGGTACTTCGGGTTTGCGTGCGACGGACGTACATGCGAAAACCCTACCGCGCAACCCCACGGGGCACAATAGAGGTCCAGAAATATTATGGCTCTACTTTTTGCAGCTCGAATGTCTCATGACGCAATTTCAATGACTTACGCTGTCAATAGTGGGGGAAATCGGGCAAAAACGAGAGGGAAGGCGTGAAGATGGGTTAAGACTCTCGTGAAATGATCCACATGCTTGACAAATTGCGACATCCTTTCGTTAATTGTCAAGGATGAACAGCCACGGACGATTGACCAAAGACGGGAGCGCTGACTCCTCGCCCCAAAAGCATCCAGTCAGCGAAGGCTGGCTGCGAGTCGGCCCGCTCGTCGGGGTTCCCCAGGTGCTGCGGGAACTCGGCGTTGACCCGGTGGAAATCGTGGCCAGCCTCGGCCTCGATCCAGACCTGTTCGACGACCCCGAGAACACGATTTCCTTCGCTGCCATGGGCCGGTTGCTGAAGCAGTGCGCGGCGCGGACGCAACGCCCCCATTTCGGCTTGCTGATCGGACAGAGGATGGGTCCAGCCTCTCTGGGCATCGTCGGCCAACTGCTCCAGCACTTGCCGGAAGTCGGCTCGGCGCTGCGCAGCCTGATCCTGAACCTGCATTTGCACGACCAGGGGGGAGTGCCGTTGTTGTCGGTCGAGCAGGGCATGGCGACGCTGTGCTACGCGATTTACCAGCGGGGCGTGGAAGGCGCCGACCAGATTTACGATGGCGCCATCGCCATCACCTTCAATATCATGCGGGCGCTGTGCGGCCCGGCCTGGCGGCCGACCGAGGTGCTGTTCTCCCATCGCCAGCCGAGCGATGTCGGACCGTATCGCCGCTTCTTTCGGACGTCGCTTCGCTTCGATGTGGAGCAGACCGCGCTGGCGTTCCCGGCAACGTGGCTTGATCGTCCCCTGCCGGGCGCTGATTCCAACCAGCGCCACCAGATCGAGCAGCAAGTCGCCACGCTCACAAACCTGGACAGCGGCGATTTGACCGGCCGGTTGCGCCGCGTCCTGCGGATCCTGTTGGTCACTCACCGAACTTCCCTGGCCGAGGTTGCGCAGCTTTTCTCGATGCGCCGCCGCACCTTGAACCGGCGGCTGCAAGCCCAAGGCGCCACTTTCCAGACGCTGGTCGACGAAAGCCGCTACGAGATCGCGCGCCAGTTGCTGGAAAACACCCGCATGTCCATTTGCCAGATCGCGGCGACCCTCGACTACAGTGACGCCAGCGCGTTCACCCGCGCGTTTCGGCGCTGGTCGGGAACAACGCCGGCCGCGTGGCGAACGTGGCTACTGAGTGAACAAGCGGATATGTGAATGGAGGATTGACCGTGAGTGTCGGACGTTTAGGGGTTCTGGCGCTGGTTGCGATGCTAATTGCAACGGTAACGTCGGCCCAAGTGGAGGAAAGCGGCGCCGCGATATCCGCCGCCGAACTGGAAGCCGAGATGGCGACGACGGTGCCGGTCGAGCTCGACGGCAACCGGCTGTTCTGGGTGCGCGGGATTTCCTCATATCCGGCCGAGCAGCGCGCCGAGCGCATCAAGGACCGCATCAAGGCGCTGGCTCGGAATCCGGATTTTCGGGCCGACGGACTGCGTCTGGTGGAATCCGATCTCGGCATCAAGATCATGGCCGGGAATCAATTGGTGATGACCGTTTTCGATGCGGACGCGCGCATCGAGGACGTGAGGCGACCGGTACTCGCCACCTACAACCTCGAGCGGATCCGCCAGGCCATCGCCGACTATCGTCAGGCGCGCAACCCCGACACCCTGCTGAGGGAAGGGTTATTCAGCCTCGGCGGGACGGTCGTGCTGGTGGTGATCATCGCCCTCCTGCTCTGGTTGGGGCGACGCACGGACGAGTGGATCGCGCGGCGGGTGCAACACCGGATCGGCTCGCTGGGCATCCAGTCGTTCGAGATCGTGCGCGCCGAGCGCATCGGCAGCGCGGTGCGCCGCGTTGTCTACGTCATTCGCATCCTGCTGGTGCTGTTGGCGGTCTTCGTCTACCTGGATTTCGTGCTTGCCCGGTTTCCCTGGACGCGCACCGTCGCCAACCGGCTGTTCGACTGGGTGACCGGCCCGTTGGTAACGATGGGTCAGGGGATCATCGCCGTGATCCCCAACCTGATCTTTCTGACCATCCTGTTCTACGTCAGTCGTTTCATCCTCCGGTTGATTCGCCTGTTTTTCGACGCGGTCGCGCGGGGAACCGTGACCTTGGCCGGGTTCGAGGCGGACTGGGCCGTGCCCACCTACAAAATCGCGTGGTTCGCGGTCGTCGCCTTTGCCCTGATCGTGGCCTATCCCTACATTCCGGGCTCGCATTCGGACGCGTTCAAGGGGATCTCGATTTTCCTCGGCGTGGTTTTCTCGCTGGGTTCCTCGTCGGCTATCGCCAACGTGATCGCCGGCTACCTGATGACCTACCGGCGGGCGTTCAAGGCCGGCGACCGGGTGCGGATTGGCGACGTGACGGGCGATGTGATCGAGATGCGGCTTCAGGCGACCCACGTGCGCACCCTCAAGAATGAGGAAGCGATCCTCCCGAATTCGCAACTGCTCAATGGCCATGTCGTGAACTACAGTTCGCTCGCCACCCGGTACGGATTGATCCTGCACACCACGGTCGGGATCGGTTACGAAACTCCCTGGCGGCAGGTGGAAGCCATGCTGCTCGTGGCCGCCGAACGCACGCCGGGACTGCTGCGGGAACCGCCTCCCTTCGTCTTGCAGCAGTCGCTCGGCGATTTCGCGGTCAACTACGAACTCAACGCCTATTGCGGCGATGCGCGGAACATGTTGCCGCTCTACACCGCGCTCCATCGCAACATCCTCGATGTCTTCAACGAGTACGGCGTGCAGATCATGACGCCCGCCTACCGGGCCGATACGCCGGAACCCAAGCGGGTGCCGAGGGAGCAGTGGTACGCGGCGCCGGCGGCGCGCGAGCCGGAGGGGGATAAAAAAACCCCTCTCCCACAGGAAGAGGGGTTGGGGGTGAGGGCTGGAAAAGCCGAAGGCTTTAACAAAACGCCCCTCAGTCCATCGTGACCGTGAGGCCGGTCACATTTCCGAGGTTGAGATCCAACCCCTTGGTCCGCGAGCGCAGGTTCATGATCACGCCGTTTTCGTTCTGCAAGCGCAGGCCGCCCACGCCGCCGCCCACGGCCACGCTCGCCTCCAGCTTGGTGTAGGTGCCCGGGAATTTGGAGACATCCTGCAGGGCGTACACATCGCCGACCGCGCTCATTTTCGAGACGCCCACGTTGAGGCCAGCGCTCAGGCCCTTGAGCTTGAACGGATATTTCTTGCCCTTGAACGTCAGCGTCCCGCTGCCGGCGCTGCCGCCCAGAACCAGCCCGAACTGTTTTTCGGCCAGCGAGACCTTGCCTACCGGTTTGTCGATGTCCGCCGCCACCGCCAGACCGCCCACCAGCAACGACGTGGCCAGCAGAACGCTGCCGGTTATTTTGCGAAAGCTCTGCATCATCGGATTTTTCCTCGTGACAGTTAACAACAAGTTATTTGACCGCTTATTGCTGAACAACGGTCGGGGGGTGAAACCCGGAGTCGGCATCGTCCTGATGGGTTGGGCCAACTCCGGGTTGCAATGGATCAGGTCCTGGTTCAACTCATTTCTGATTTCCGATCGTTTTTATTTCGTTGCCCCCACCTGCCGCAGCAGCGCCTGTACCTCGGGATTATCCGGCTCCAGCGCCGCCAAGCGACGCGCGTGGTTCCGCGCCGCGTCGAGGTTTCCGGCGTCGCGCTGGAACGCGGTCAGCGCCAGCAGGCTGTCGCGGTCGTTGGGATGTTTCGCCAGGATGGCTTCCAGCGTCTGGATCGCCGGCCGGCCCTGGCCGGCGCCGTTCAAGGCCACCGCGTACACATAGCCGTAGCGGGGGTTGTCACCATCCAGCCGGGCGGCTTTCGCCAGCGCGGTCAGGGCCTCGGGCAGCCGTTTCTGACGGATCAGCAACAACCCCAGAGCATGGTGCGCGCCGGCGTTGTGCGGATCGAGTTCCAACGCCTGGCGCAGCGTCTTTTCGCCGTCCGCGTCGCGTCCCTGGATGCGGTACAGGTCGGCAAGATTGACCGCCGCCTGAGCGAAGTTCGGTTGCAGTTCCAGGGCGGTGCGGTAGGCGGCTTCCGCTTGCTCGAACTGGCCCTGGTCGACGTGGATCAGCCCGATGTTGAGATACGACTCCGGGCGGTCGGCGTTGGTCATTTCGGCGGCGATGGTCTCGGCCACGCCCCGCTGGATCGCCCGGCGCTGGGGCTCGGCCAGCGTTTCCTTCGGCACGGCGGCCAGCGCCCGCGCCGCGTCGATCCGCACCAGCCGTACCGGGTCGTCGAGCAGCGGCAGCAGGTGACGAACCTTCCACTCCGGCGGCAACGCCGCCAGCGCCCGCGCCGCCGTGCTGCGCAACAGCGGGTCGGAATCGGCCAGCAACGGGCGGATGGCTTCGAAGCCGGCGGGATCGAGCCGTTCCCCCAGCAACGCCGCCCCGCTGGCGCGGGCGATGGCCGGCTGGTCCGGGTTCTTCAGCAACGCCCGCAATAATTCCCGCGCGCCGGGGGCGTCGAGAGCGCCGGCGTGCAGCGCCTCGGCGAACTGCTGGTGACCCGGCAGGGGTTGGCCGTACCACGTCCGGACCTGCTCCGCCGCCCATTCCGCCGATTGGTCCTGGTGACAGCGCGTGCAGGCGTTGGGGACGCCCAGCTTCACCGACAAGTCCGGGCGGGGAATGCGGAAGCCGTGATCGTGGCGCGGGTCCACCACCATGTAGGTCGTGGTGGGCGCGTGACAGGCCACGCAGTCCGCGCTCGGCGAACCGGCCGGATGAAAATGGTGGCGCGGCGATTCGTATTTCGCCGCCAGATGGCATTGCAGGCAGACCTTGCCGCCAGCGGCGCGGAGCTTGCCGCCGTGCGGCTCGTGGCAGTCGCTGCAACTCACCCCCTTCGCCGCCATTTTGCTTTGCAGGAAGGAGCCGTGATTGAACACTTCGTCCTTCATCTGCCCGTCGGGGTAGTAGAGATCGGGCGTCAGCAGCGCCAGCCGGTGGGTGTCGAGCAGCGGTTGGCCGAACGCATAATCCTCCCAGAATTGCCCGCGCCGCGAGTGGCAGCGGGCGCACAGCTCCAGTTCGCGGCTGGAAGAACGCAGCGTGCTGGGCGGGACGCTGCCCGTGGCCGGCTTGAACGTCCACAGCACGCTGGGCCGCGGGTGCAGGGCTGCGGTCGCCGCCAGATTCAGCCCTTGCATGGCCAGCGCGCGCACCTGAAAGCGCAGGCCGCGCCGTTCGTCGAGGGCGATCGCTAGCCCTTTGGTAGGGTTCAGCTTCTGCCAGTCCCCTTCCTTTCTGGCCCAAGCGAGGTGATCGGCGCCGGGGCCGTGGCAGGCTTCGCAGGAGACGTTGATTTCGGACCAGGTGGTGTGGAAACGGTTGAGCCGGGGATCGTAGTTCTTGCGCAGATTGGTGGAGTGGCACTCGGCGCACATGTAATTCCAGTTCTGCTGCGCGCCGGTCCAGTGCAACGGGTCCCGATGGGTGAGGTTCTGGTCGGGATAGAGGTGGAACCAGCGTTGTCCGCCCTGCTCTTTAGCGCGGCTGTCCCAGGCGAGGCCCAGCATCTGGTAGCGCCCGTCGGGGAAGCCGATCAGGTATTGCTGCAAGGGATACACGCCGAAGGTGTAGGCGATCTCGTAGTCCTGCAATTGCCCGTCCGGCCCGTCGGTGCGCACCACGAATTTCCCGTCGCGCCGGAAGAAGGTGGAGGTGATGCCGGCGTAGGCGAACGAAGCGTCCTGGAAATCGCCGAGCACGGTTTGCTCGGTGGCGGGCTGCATGGCTTGGGCGTGCTGCGAGCCTTGCCAGTGCCGGTATTCTGCCTGATGGCATTCGGCGCAGCTTTGCGCGCCGACGTAGCCGCCACTCGGCGCAACCGGCGGGTGGCGGGCCGGCAACGCCACGGGCAGGGGTTCTATCGGTTCGTTGGCGGAATGCGCTCCGGAGGCAAATAGCGCCGCTCCACCGAGCAGGAGGATGGAGGATAAAAGTAGCGCGACAAACGGCGGAAACCGCCAGAAGGAAGGGAACATGGCTACGGACTCCTGGTCGCCGTCAGCCCTGGCGGGGTTTTTTGCCAGGGGTAGCTCTTGCGCCCCAACTGGTAACCGTAGTCGAACAGCGCGCGCATGTACGCGGGGTCGAAGTCTTCCTGGTGCTCGGTGGTGAAATCGGCGCCGATATAAGCCAGATTGAAGTCGAGACCATCCTTTTGCGCCAGCAGATACAGCCGGTACAGATCGCCGATGCCCTGGGTTTGAATCAGTGCGGAAATGGCGTGACCGACGATGGTCAGCGTGCTGCGTTCCACCGTGGCCCAGTCCGGGTCCAGCCGAGCGTTGCGGATGACGTAAGCTTTACGCACCCGCTGGGCGAACACTTCTCTGCCCTCCTGGCGCGCGGTGTCGCTGAGATTTGCCGGGTAGAGAAAGACTTGCCGCATCGCCCCGCCGTCCACATGCATTTCCTGATAGGGCTGGCCGTCCACCTCGACATCGAACATCACCGGCGGAAATTCGCCGGGAATGGCGGCTGAGGCCAGCAGGATGCGGCGGAACAATTCCAGGGCCTGGGGATGATTCGCAGCCGCTTCAGCGATGGCGCCCATGTTCCAAACGACCGGACGCCGGGCATCGAGGTTGGTGGTGCCGATGAACAGCAGCCGTCCCTTTCGATGTTCCTGGGCGATCCGGGCCAGCAGATCCTGGGTGAAATATTTGCTGATCAGCGTAAAGAGCGGGTGGTTATCGGCTATCGCGTCGCTGGTGAGCGCCGCCAGCAGACCTCGCGGCGTGGCAATGTCCTGGGGCGTGACCTGGGTGTAGACCGCCCGGAGCGTATCGTCGTACTCGGGGCCGAGAAAGGCGAAGGGGGCGATCAGCGCCCCGGTGCTGATCCCGGTCACCAGCTTGAAGGTCGGGCGGTCGCCGGCTTGGGTCCAGCCCACCAGCAGGCCGGCCCCAAACGCGCCGTTGTCGCCGCCACCGGATATGGCGAGATAGTTAGCCGGCGGCAAGAGGCCGCGATGCCCTTCGCGCGTCCACTCGACCTCCTCGCGTTCGAACTCGGTGAGATCCTCCCGGATCAGGGGATTGAGGTCGGCGTCCACCCAGAAGCGGGCGTTGGGGATGCCGGGAACGGTCGCCCGGGTCGTATCCTTGACGGGCACCGCGCTCAGGCGGTCGAGGGTGGCGCAGCCCTGGAGCAAAAGCAACAGAGCGGCGAGCAATATGGCGATAATCGAGGTTTCGCGGTACATGGGTGGGGATATCCGTGTCTGAAATCCTGGGGAAAAGGCGTTCCCAAGAGGCTGCATGAGACCAACCTGTTGATGGCAGGAGCCGGCTTGCCGGCGATAGCCCGTTATTTGGATAGGCTCTTGGCCTTGCGCCGCTGGGCCTTTGCCGCCGCCGTCCGCGCCGCCTCGGTGGATTGGAACAGTTCCAGTCGCTCGAACTCAGCCGCATCAACCGGTGTCATGGCCACATCCGTGTACGGGCGGTGGTCGCGCGTCACCCGTTTCAGCGTCCGTCGGTATCGGAGGTAGATGGGGAGGAAGCGCGCGTACTTGGAGCAGGTTTCCCAGGCGTGGCGCGCGTAGAACACGAGCGGATGCTCGAGCGGCAGGCCGTACCGCCGGTCCTTGCGGTACTTGCGCCGGAAAATCCCGCCCTCCAGCGGGTGGACGTTTTCCAGCAGCGGCGCGGCATGGAACGAGAGCAGTTTCCACATCATGTTGTGCGGATCGTAGCCCCAGTGCTTTGCCCGGCGCAGCACGGTTTCCACGTGCTCGGGCGTGTAATAGAGCTCCCAGGCCTTGCGGTAGATCCCGAGCAGTTCGGCGTCCGCCATGCGCGGGTGATGCGTGGTGACATGAAACAGGTCATATTGATTCAGGTCTGGCTCCATCTCGACGCCGTCGAGATAAAGTCGCTGGTGGTCGGCCGAGCCCGGCAGCGGCGTGAGGATGAAAAACTCGATGATGTCGATGGGTAGTTCGCGCTGGATAATCCGGATGTCGCGCTCGATCGAGGCCGGCGTGTCGTGCGGGAACCCGAGAATGTAGGCCGCGTAAGTCAGCACGCCGTGACGATGCCACGCCTGCAGCAGCGCCCGGTACTCGGTAATCTGGTTCTGGCCCTTCCTGGCTTCCTTGAGCGAGTCCGGATTGATGTTCTCGAGACCGATGAAGATCCGGTTGATGCCAGCGCGCGCCGCCTTCTCGATGAAGCCCTTGATCTTGTGGCACATCGTGTCGACCTGCGCCACGATGTAGATGCGCTGGCCTTCCTCTTCGCGCAGCCTGATGAGCCGGTCAAAGATCGCCTCCCAGTTCTGGTTGCGCGCCAAGTTGTCGTCGGTGATGAAGAAGTTGTGGATGCCTTGGGCGAGGTTCGTCCGCACGATATGCTCGATGTCGTCCGGACTGCGCGTGCGCGACTGGCGTCCCTGCACGTTGATGATCGTGCAGAAGCTGCACAGAAATGGACAACCGCGTCCGGCGTCGAAGCTGGTGCGCATCCCGCTCGTCCCGCGCACCACGTCGGCCGGGAGGAAGGGAATCGGCGCGCCCTCGATCCCCGGCAAGTCATTCATGTGGTTGTACAGCGGCTCGAGCCGCCCGGCGTGGGCGGCCTGCAACAGGTGTTCGAACCGTCCCTCGGCCTCGCCCGCGAACAGCGCGATGCCGAGATCCATCGCGTCGCGCATCTCCGGGGGGATCGCCGGCAACATCGCCAGGCAGCCGCTCACGTGGAAGCCGCCGATGCATACCGGGATGCCCGCCGCGCGCAGGGGGCGCGCGAGATCCACGGCGCGTGGGAACTGGTTGGTCTGTACCCCCACCAGGCAGACCAAGCCGTCGCCCGCCTGGATCGCGCGGATGATGCGCTCGGGTCGGATGCGCGTGTTGGTCTCGTCCCAGGCGGTGATGCGGATCTCAACGGCGTCGCCCAGGACCCGGCGCTCGGCGCAGTCGAGCGCGAGGCCGTACATTGCGGCGAGCGTATTGGACGGGATCGAAGACTTCGCCCACTGGATGACGTAGCCGTCGTCGTCGTAGTGCGACGGCTTGATCAGAAACAGGGAAAAGACCTTCCTAGCGGCGGGAGGCGCGGAACTGACGCCGTCGGCGCCGCTCGGGCCGTTTTCCGCGCGAACGCGAACCATCACCTAAAGTCCTCCGCCCCAGCGGTACTGCCACGCGATGCCGATGGTGTCGGAATCGGTGCCAATCCGGGTGGATATGCCGGTGGTGGCGTAGAGCTTGACCGAGTGATTCCGGTCGACCGGCAGCGCGACCGTAACGCCCACCCGCGAGTTTTTTTGCAGGTTGTCGCCCTCGACGCCATCGACGGTCGCACGCCCGCCGGTGAAGTACGCGCCGTTCAAGGCCACCCAGATCCCGTTGCGAAAGCCGTAGATGAGACCGCCCTTCACCGAGTAGATCGGGTCCTGCTCGCGCGTCTTGCCTTCGAGGAAGTCGTCGTTGTCCGCGAAGAAGGTCGCTGCCGTGGCGAGTTCCAGCGTCCAGGGACCCCATGCTTTGGAGAGTCCAAGCTCCGGCTTGACGAACCAGCGGTTGGCGCCGACGTTGACCAGCTTGTCGGCGTCGTATTGACCGGAAGGAACGGAAAACTGCACGCTGGCGCCGATAATGATGTCCTGCTGGTAGGACGCCAATTCCTTGACCGACAGCGCGGGCGCGCCGTAAAGGTTGAGCGAGAACCGCAGCAGCGGGTCGCCGAAACCGGAGACTTCGCGTTCCCGAGGCTGACCGGCATACTCCGCCGTTCCCGAGATCCAGGCATAGGGCAGAATAGCGTCGAACTTGCCGGACTGGCTCCCTACCTCGAACGAACGGGCATAGGCGAGAACGCTGGTATGGGTTTGGAGGTTGGCATTCTCCAACGGCAGCGCCGGGTCGGTCACCAATCCGCCTTCGGCGTAGCCGTAGCCCGCGATCAGAAAATTGACGCCAATGGGAATGTTCGAATAAGCGCGGGGTTCGATGTCTTGCGCCCGCACGCTAACGGCGCTGGCCGCGAGCGCCAGGACGATAAACGTCGCTCTCTCCCCGGCCGGCCTGGTTGCCCAGCGGATGCGCAGCACACGTTCACCAGAGCGGGGTGTCAATTCGGTTTTCTCGCGCCTTGGGTGGAGTCCGGGTTCCTGGCCGCCGCCAGACCTGGCGGCGTCTTCTGCCACGGGTAACCCTTCCGCGCCAACTGGTAGCCATAGTCGAACAGCGCCCGCATGTAGGTGGTGTCGAAATCTTCCTTGTGCTCGGCCTTAAAGTCCGCACCGATATACGCCAGGTTGTAGTCCAGACCGTCGTGTTGCGCGGTCAGGTAAATCCGGTACAGATCGCCCACCCCCTGAGTTTGAATCAGCGAAGAAATGGCGCGTCCGACGATGGTGAGGGTACTGCGTTCCACCGCCGCCCAATCCGGGTCCAGCCGGGCGTTGCGGATGACATAGACGCTCCGCGCCCGCGGGGGGACTTTCAAACCCTGCTGGCGAACCAGGTCAAACATGCGCGGCGGGTAAAGAAATACCTGGGCCATGGCGCCGCCGTCCACATGCATTTCCTGATAGGGTTTACCGTCCACTTCCACATCAATCATGGTCGGCGGAAACGCGCCGGGAATCGCCGCCGAGGCCAGCATAATGTTGCGGAATAGGTCCAGCGCCCGGGGATCGGCACTGGAGGCGATGGCGCCCATGTTCCAAACCACCGGCCGGCGGGCGTCCAGATTGGTCGTGGCAATCAACAACAAGCGGCCCTTGTCCTGGTATTCCCTGGCAATCCGCGCCAGGAACTCGGCATTGATCCGGCTGGAGATCAGTTCCCCCAGGGGGCGGTTATCGGCCATGCCGTCGCTGGTGAGCGCCGCCAGCAGGCTGCGCGGCTCGAGGACGTTGGCGGGGCCAATGGTGGTGTAAACCGCGCGCAGGGCGTCGTCCTCCTCCGGTCCCAGGAAGGCAAACGGCGCGATCAGCGCGCCGGTACTGACGCCGGTGACTCCTTTGAATTCGGGACGGGTTCCGGTCGCCGACCAGCCGACCAGCAAGCCAGCGCCGAATGCGCCGTCGTCACCGCCGCCGGAAACGGCCAGAAAATTGATCGGCGGCAACGGACCCCGGTGGCCGATGCGGGCTAAATAGGCTTGCTCGCGTTGACCCGACGCGATGGCGTCCCGGATGAACGGTTCAATATCGGTTT
>WBUJ01000064.1 GCA_008933795.1 Candidatus Contendibacter sp.
CACATCAATCTGACTGGCGACTACATCTGGCCACAGAGCCACCAAGTCCAGCAGGGGCAGTTCAGGCCGTTACGAACTCCCGGTGAGGCTTAGCGTGCTTTAATTTCCGTTTCGTGAGCTGACCCCAATGCGGTTGTAGCAAACGGAACCGCTCCAAGGCGAGTTGGCGTGCTTCCTCGGAAAGAGATACCAGTTCGTTCACCCGTCCTCATCCAACACAAAGGCGAAACCGCGATTCAACAAGGATCATCATGCGCCATATAATTTGAAAAATAATACGCCAAATAATTCCGAAATTCACAGAGAACCGCCGTCCTAATCATTTTTACATAATACGTAACACTATATTTATCATAACCACGGGCGACCCCGGTACCCCCGATAAGGGCGTTTATCGGGGGTAACCGGGCGGGGCTACATCACCAGCGCCACCCCCCGGCGGTACGACCCGCGTCACCCTCGCCCGGAAGACGGTCCGACCTTTCGGGTGGAGTATGGGGTTGTAAGCCCAAACCCCAGAAAATTCCGTCAGTCCAAATTTAGCCCTGCCACGATCACATCCAGGTCAATGAGCTGCCCGGTGCTGCGGAAGGTGTAGTGCCCGTTCAGATGGACGTGGCGCCACGCCACCGGCGAGATCTTCTTGAGCATGGACAGGGCATTCGCATTCCCACGGGCCTCGTACCTGGCGAGCAGACGCGACAGGATCGCGGAGTTGTAGTAGATGATGGCGTTCGCGATCAGCCGCGCACACTGATTGCCGATTTCAATTTCGATGTCGGTCCGGCCGGTAAGCTCCTTCTTGCCGCCGACTTGAGCGATAGCGGAGCGTAGCTGGTGGTAAGACTCGATCCGGTTCTGCGAGCGGTGGACGTTGCGCTGCAACTGCGGGTCGCGCAGATAGCGCAGGGTGTAGAGGCTGCGGATCAGCTTGTCGAACTCGAAGATCGCCCGCCGCGTCGGGTTCGGTGCGGTGTAGGTGCACAGCTTGCGAATCAGCGTGCCCTGGGTCATTTCCTTGAGGCCCAGCGTGGCGACGATCTGGTCGATGTGGGTTTTCTCGTCCGCGATGGTTTGCCGGTCGATCTGACCGACCGGACGGATCAAGCATTTCTCGTACCGCGACGGGTCGTCGGCGCAGTAGAGTTCTTTCAGTTGTTTTTCCAGATCGGTGAAACGCGGCTCGAAGCACAGCCCAAACCAGTGCAGGATGGCAAAGTTGGCTTTGTTGACGCTGTGCATGTCGCCGGTGATCACGGTCGGTACAATCTCGGACGTGTTGCGGTACCAGATGTCGAACACATGGTGGGCCTCGAACTCGTGCGCACCGATGAGCCAACCCTGCAGCGGCACATGGTTGCACAGCAGGGTGTAGGCGACGACGCCCTTGCCGCGCCCGAAATACTTGCGCGAATAGCGCGCCTTGATGGTCGGTCGCCCCACGCTGAACTTCTGGCCGTCGACACCGCCGTAGAGCGCGTCGAGGTCGAACGAGTAATGCGGAAAGATCGGAAGCTCGGCGATGGCGTTGCTGATCCGGTCGTTGGCCGCCTGCAGGGACGCCTGGCGCAGGTACTGCTGGTAGGCGGCCTCCAGCACGTGGTAGGGGATGTCGCTGTTGTGCGACAGGGCGAGGGTCCCATGGTTCATGGCTTGGGCGATGATGACCGCCATCAGGCTGTCCGCGTCGGCGACCTGCTTGGCGTAGCGCGGTTGCAGCGGCGTCAGCGCTGACAAGAACGGGCATTGCGCGTTCACCAAGCGAAACACGTCAGCCACGTCGCAGAACGGCAGTTGCTCGTAGAAAGCCTCCTCACGCTCGACATTCTGGTCGGCCTTGGGCTTACGCCAAGTCAGCGTCTTGGTCTCACTGTCATAGTCGAGGTGCTTGAGCTTCCCTTGACGCAACTCGCGATTGAACGCCAACCACTGATCGTGTAGTTCCGCCGACAGGGCTTCGAGTTGGGCGTCGATCGGCTGGCGCAACCAAGGGATGTCCATCTGGCCGAGCACGTCCGTCTGCCCGTCGAGGGAGACGAGTTCGTCGGTGAAGCAGCGGTGCTGAACGCTGTCGTCCAGGTAGATTTCGCCCGACTTGAGGCGCTTTCTGATCTGGCGGTAGAGCCAGAACTCGTAGCGGTCGGCGTGTACGCCCGTTGGTTTCCCGTCCGCATCGAACGTCAGCAGATAAGGCCGCAGGCGTTCGGGCAGGGTGGCCTTCGGGCATTCGACGAGCGGGCGTTGCGACAGGCGTTGCGGTTTGGCGAACACGCCCTTCGCCCAGGCGAGCGCGGCGAGCCATGGGTTATCGGGATCGATGCCGGCAAAGGCGAGCGCGCCGTAGAGCGGGCGCAGATGACGCCGCAGGCGCTCGGCCAGTCCATCGACCGCCTGCCAGCGCCGGGCCAGTTTACTCGCCGGCTTCACGCTCAGGCGCTGGCCGGTGCTCAGCAGCGCGTCCTTGGACATGATCGGGTACGCGCGCCGGCGCACGTCGCCAAACGGCGTGGTATCGCTCACCGCATCGTCGACGTAGAGCAACAGCAGGCGCCCGACCTGGGGGGTCTCCTGTTGCCGCCGCACCTGCTCGGCCGCAAAGTGCTGGCGCGCCCGCGCCTTGCTCTCGTCTTCGAGCTGCTTCATGGGGTAGCCCAGGGCATCGACCAGGTTGTCGGTGAGTTGCCGGTAGCGCAGCCAGGCAGAGCACAGCAGGTACAGATGGGTCTGTTCGGTTTTGAGGCGGCGTAAGTCGTACACGGTGTAGAAGTTCGCCAGGCTCGCGTAATAGCGCAGATTCTGCTGCGAGATCGCGAGCTTGGGCAGCAGCGTCTTGGCGATCCGGTAGAGCGGTTCCAGCTTGGCGCGCTGGTCTCGCTCCCGGACCATCTGCCGCCAGCCAAAGTCCTTGGCGTCCTGCTTGAGGGCGGCCAGCTCGGACCGCGTGTCGTCGCGCACCAGGATCTGGGTCAGCGCCTCCTTCGCCGTTTCATCCAACCCCTCGGCGAGCAGGCCGCCCAAGCGCCCGCGCTCGGCGGACAACGCCTCGCTGATCAGCGTTTGCAAGGTGGTGTAACCGGGGCGGATGATCTGATGCGCGTTGAGGTAGGCGATCAGTTCGGCGACGATGAAGCCGGGCGTGACATCGCATCGAACCACCTGCGCGGCCTGTTGCGCGAGTGCCGGGAGGCAGTCCGCCGACCAGACCCGATAGCCGAACAGCTCCGCGATCAGGGTGCGTTGCGCGTAGTGCTCGTGCTGGGTGATCGGCGTCGGTTCGAAAGCCTGATCGGGGAAGTAGCGGGTCAGGACGAAGGCGCGATCGGTTTCCGCCTCGTCCCAGGTGAAGCGGAAGAAGGCGTGCTTGGCCTTGAAGTAGCCGATCTGCAGGGCGCAGTAGACTTGGGCGTGGAGGCCGGGACGACTGCAGGCGAGTGCCAGTTCCGATTCGGATAGCGACAGATACTCCAATTGTTGTCCGTCGTCGAAATCGGGTAGGCCGTACAGGGCGAACTGCTCGGCGTCCGATAGGACGGTCAGTAACTTGTTCTTCGCCGCCATCGTCGCGGTGTGTCCCCCACCCGGAAAACTTTCCCGATAATGCTCCATAAATGGAAAGTTTGGAGTTTGACACGAGCACTCATGCGGCTTTAACGCTACAAGATCTCAACCCCCCAACCATCGAAAACCGGAAAGTTCCCGTTCGCCGCGCGAACACGGCCTACCGCCGCCGGGAATACTTGTCGGAACAGGAGGTCGGGGCACTGATGACGGCGGCGGCGAGCGTCGGTCGTCATGGCGCGCGGGACGCCACGTTGATCCTGGTCGCCTACCGCCACGGTCTACGTGTGTCTGAACTGGTCAGCTTGCGTTGGGATCAGGTCGATCTTCAGCACGGGCTTCTTCACGTCACGCGGCTGAAGCACGGCATCGCATCGGTCCATCCCTTGCGGGACCAGAGCTGCGTGCCTTGCGCCGTTTGCAGCGGGACTACTCGGAAACGGCCTACGTGTTCGTCAGCGAGCGCAAGGCGCCGCTGACAGCCGACGCCATCCGCAAGATGGTCGGGCGGGCCGGTCGCCACGCCGGCATCGAGTTTTCGATCCACCCGCACATGCTGCGCCATGCCACCGGCTATAAGCTGGCCAACGACGGCCAGGACATGCGTGCGATCCAGCATTACCTGGGCCACCGCAACATCCAGCACGCCACTCGCTACACCGAGCTGGCGTCAGACCGCTTTAAGAATTTTTGGCACGATTGAACATCGATTGAACATCGCGTTAGTTGCGAGCTTCCCAGCCCCACTCAACGCTACCAGAGTCGCATCAATGCGGCGATGCAAGTTTGGGGCTGACGGAATTTTCTGGGGTTTGGGCTTACAACCCCTGAATGGCGACTACGCGCTCGTGACTTACCGACGAACTCAAGGCCTGGCTCGATGAGAACAAGCCGATGCTCATCGTCGACACCATGCCGAAGAAGGATAGCTACGACAAGGAGCATATTCCCGGCGCCGTCCAGTTCGAGTTCCCGATCGAGGAAATGAAAGAGATGTCGGCGGAGCAGCAGGCGGCCTTCGGCAAGCTCCTCGGCGCTGACAAGGCGCGGCTGATCGTGGTCTATTGCGGTTTTCCCAAGTGCGGGCGCAGCCACAACGGCGCGGTCTGGGCAAAGAAGCTCGGCTATGCCAATGTCGTGCGCTACGTCGGCGGCATCAAGGCCTGGAACGAGGCGGATTACCCTGTCGCCAAGGAACAGTAAGAGCCGTTTTTGCGCAACTTCTGGCGGGCTGAACCGAGTATTTTCATTGCTGAAAATCAACTGAGTTTATGAAAGATTTCAGCTAATCGTTCATCATGCGTTCGCGATGTTGACAGCGACGAAATCGGGCTATACTGAAACTGTCGCCTGGAAGTTATTTCCACGAGTGACAGGCGCGGGGCCGGCCTGGCCCTGTCCCGGCGGTGCGTCCATCCTCGGAAGCGCCGCCCGGACCCGCCGGCAGGTACCCGCGAAGACTCGAATCCCGATCCCCACGGGTTCGAGGAAAGGGCAGAGGAGAAAAGAACGATGAACGTCACCCGACGACAGTTCCTCAAGGTCACCGCCGCCGGGCTGGGCAGCTCCAGCCTGGCGATGCTGGGATTCTCGCCACAGCCGGCGCTGGCGGAAATCCGCAATTTCAAGCTGGCCCGCACCACCGAAACCCGCAACACCTGTCCCTACTGCTCGGTGAGTTGCGGCGTGTTGATCTACTCCCTCGGCGACAAATCCAAGAACGCCAGGGCTGAGATCATCCATATCGAGGGCGACCCGGACAATCCGGTCAACCGCGGCACCCTCTGCCCGAAAGGCGCCGGCCTGCTGGACATGATCCACAGCGCCAGCCGCCTGAAACATCCGGAAGTGCGCGAGGCTGGCTCCAGCGAGTGGAAGCGCATCACCTGGGACGATGCCTTCACCCGCATCGCCAAGCATCTAAAGGCCGACCGGGACGCCCACTTCATCAAGACCAACGCCGACGGCGCGACAGTCAACCGCTGGAACACCACGGGGTTCCTGGCGAGTTCCGCCGCCAGCAACGAGGCCGGTTACCTGACGCACAAGGTTCTGCGCGGCCTCGGCGTCGTCACCCTCGACACCCAGGCGCGCATCTGACACGCCCCGACGGTGGCCAGTCTGGCTCCGACGTTCGGGCGTGGCGCGATGACCAACCATTGGGTGGACATCAAGAACGCTGATTTAGTCCTGGTCATGGGCGGCAACGCCGCCGAGGCGCACCCCTGCGGGTTCAAGTGGGTGGTGGAAGCCAAGGCCAGCCGCAAGGCCAAACTCGTCGTCGTGGACCCGCGCTTCACGCGCTCCGCGGCGGTCTCCGATTTCTACGCGCCCATTCGCGCCGGCAGCGACATCGCCTTTCTGGGCGGGGTCATTCATTACCTGCTGGCCAACGACAAAATCCATCACGATTACGTCAAGGCGTTCACCAACGCCGCCTTTCTGATCAACGAGGGCTTCCAGTTCGAGGACGGCCTGTTCTCGGGCTACGACGCCGCCAAGCGCAAATACGACACCGCCACCTGGCAATACCAGCTCGACGGCCAAGGCTTCGTCAAGATCGACGAGACCCTGCAAAGTCCGAACTGCGTGTTCCAGATCATGAAGCGGCATTACGCCCGCTACACCCCGGAGGTGGTCAGCCAGGTCGCCGGGACGCCGCGGGCCGACTTCCTCAAAATCTGCGAGATGATCGCCGAGACCGCCGCGCCGGACCGGACCATGACCATCTGCTACGCGCTGGGCTGGACCCAGCACACGGTCGGCTCGCAGAACATCCGCACCATGGCCATGATCCAGTTGTTGCTGGGCAACATGGGGATGGCGGGCGGCGGCGTCAACGCGCTGCGCGGCCACGCCAACGTGCAGGGCATCACCGACCAGTGCCTCTACTCCGAGGTGTTGCCGGGCTATCTGAGCGCGCCGGCGGACGCGGACAAGACTCGCGCCGAGTATCTGGCCAAGCGCACGCCCAAGCCGTTGCGGCCCAACCAGATGAACTTCCCGCAGAACTTCCCGAAGTGGCACACCAGCCTGATGAAGGCCTGGTACGGCAATGCCGCCACGGCGGAGAACGGGTTCTGCTACGACTGGTTGCCGAAGAAGGACGCCGCCTACGACGTGCTGGCCCTGTTCGAGCGGATGCACCAGGGCAAGATGAACGGCTTCGTCTGCCAGGGCTTCAACCCGCTGGCCTCGGTGTCGCACAAAGCCAAGGTCTCCGCCGGGCTGGCCAAGCTGAAATACCTGGTGGTGATCGATCCGCTGGCCACCGAAACCGCCGAGTTCTGGAAGGATTACGGCGAGTTCAATCCCGCCGATCCGGCCGCGATCCAGACCGAAGTGTTCCGGCTGCCGTCCACCTGCTTCGCCGAACAGGATGGTTCCTTCACCAACTCCGGTCGGGTCATCCAGTGGCACTGGAAGGCGGCCGACGGTCCCGGCGAGGCGATGAGCGACGTGGACATCGTGGCGGGTCTGTTCGCGCGCTTGCGGGCGCTGTACGCGAAGGACGGCGGGGCGTTCCCCGATCCCGTGCTCGGCCTGGCCTGGCCCTATCGGATTCCCCAGCGGCCCCATCCCGAGGAAATCGCCATGGAGATCAACGGCAAGGCGCTGGCGGACGTGACGGACCCCAAGGACCCGACCAAGGTTCTCGCCAAGGCCGGCGAGCAGTTGGCTGGCTTCGCCCAACTGCGCGACGACGGCAGCACCGCGTCCGGCAACTGGATCTACTGCGGGATGTGGTCCCAGGCCGGCAATCTCACCGCCCGCCGCGATCCGGCCGATCTGACCGGCCTCGGCCAGACGCTGAACTGGGGTTTCGCCTGGCCGGCCAACCGCCGCATCCTCTACAACCGCGCCTCCTGCGATCTGGCGGGCAAGCCCTGGGATCCCAGCCGCGCGGTGATCAAGTGGGACGGCGCCAAGTGGGGCGGCAACGACATTCCCGACATGCGGCCGGACGCCAAGCCGGAAGAGGGGGTGATGCCGTTCATCATGAACCCGGAAGGCGTGGCGCGGCTGTTCGCCCCCGAGCGGATGGTCGACGGTCCGTTGCCCGAGCACTACGAGCCGTTCGAAACCCCGCTGGACGGCAATCCGATGCACCCGAACAACCCCCAGGCGGTCAGCAATCCCGCCGCGCGGGTTTATCCGGGCGATCTGGAATCGTTCGCCAAGGCCAAGGACTTTCCGTATGTCGCCACCACTTACCGCCTGGTGGAGCATTTCCACTTCTGGACCAAGCACTCGCTGCTGAACGCTATCACCCAGCCGCAGCAGTTCGTGGAGATCGGCGAGGAGTTGGCGCGGGAGAAGGGCATCGCCAACGGCGACCGGGTGCGGGTGCGCTCCACCCGTGGCCAGTTGACGGCGGTGGCGGTGGTCACCAAGCGGCTGCGGGCGCTGGAGGTGGACGGCCGGAAGATCCACACCGTCGGCATGCCGATCCACTGGGGCTTCCGGGGCGCCACCCATCCGGGCTACATCACCAACACGTTGACCCCCTTCGTCGGCGACGCCAACAGCCAGACGCCGGAGTTCAAGGCGTTCCTGGTGAACATCGAGAAGGCATGAGGAGGTCGTCATGGCATGGCAATCATTGGATATCCGCCGCCGTTCGGCGACCACCACCCCGATGCCCCAGGTCCGCGAATCCACCGAGGTGGCCAAGCTGATCGATATCTCGCAATGCATCGGCTGCAAGGCCTGTCAGGTCGCCTGCATGGAATGGAACGACCTGCGCTGCGAGGTGGGGTACTGTGTTGGGGTATACGACAATCCGCCCGATCTGACGGCGAAGGCATGGACCGTGATGCGCTTCACCGAACTGGAGAACGACGGGCGGCTGGAGTGGCTGATCCGCAAGGACGGCTGCATGCACTGCCAGGACCCGGGCTGTCTCAAGGCCTGTCCCGCGCCGGGGGCCATCGTGCAGTACGCCAACGGCATCGTCGAGTTCCATCAGGAGCACTGCATCGGCTGCGGCTATTGCCTGACCGGCTGCCCGTTCAACATTCCACGCCTCTCCGACCAGGATCACAAGGCGTACAAATGTTCCCTGTGCTCCGACCGGGTGGCGGTGGGCCAGGTCCCGGCCTGCATCAAGACCTGTCCCACCGGGGCGCTTCATTTCGGCAGTAAGGAGGACATGAAGGAGCATGCGGAACAACGCATCATCGATCTCAAGTCTCGCGGCTTTGCGAACGCCGGTCTGTACGATCCGCCGGGCGTGGAGGGCACGCACGTCATGTACGTGCTCCAGCACGCCGATCATCCGGAATGGTACGCGGGTCTGCCCCAGGATCCGGCGATCAGTCCGCTGGTCGAGGTGTGGAAGGGATGGACCAAGCCGCTGGCCATCGGTGTGATGGCGGCGGGGGTGTTGGCCAGCCTGATCCACTACGTAATGAAGGGGCCGAACGAAATTTCCAAGGAAACCGAGAAGGAGGTGGAAAATGAGACGCGACCCGAATGATCTCGATCGGTACACGGCGTCGGAACGGGTGATCCATTGGATCGTGGGGATCAGCTTCATCCTCGCCGGGTTGTCCGGGCTGGTGCTGTTTCATCCGGCCTTCTGGCCGTTCACGATGCTGTTCGGCAGCAGCACCTGGACCCGCATCCTGCATCCCTGGTTCGGGGTGGTGATGGCGGTGGCCTTTCTGCTGATGGTGGTGCAATTCTGGAAGCTGAACACGATGGGGAAAGTGGATTGGCAGTGGCTGGGACGCATCGGCGAGATGGTGAGCGGTGACGACCAGAACATGCCGGAGCAGGGCAAGTACAACGGCGGTCAGAAGCTGCTGTTCTGGTTGCTGGTGCTGGGCACGGTGCTGCTCTTCGTGTCCGGCATCGCGCTGTGGCGGGCCTGGTTCCACTTCCCCGTGGAACAGGTGCGCTGGGCGGCGGTGGTTCATGCCGCCACGGCGGCGGTGATGATCGGCCTCATCATGCTCCACGTTTACGCCTCCATCTGGGTCAGGAGCACCATCCGCGCCATGTGGTACGGTACGGTCACCCGCGCCTGGGCCAGGCAGCATCACCGCGCCTGGTATCGACAGGTGACGGGGACTAATAAGTAGCGGTGTTAACTTCCCCTCTCCCAATGGGGAGAGGGGAAGATTCAGTGGGAGGAAAGCGTAGCGAGAGTGTTTTATCCTTGGAGTACCGTCAGGCGAATGTATCCAAGGTGGTAGGGGAGAATGGGCGGGCGATAGGGTATGATTTCTGTCCTGTGCTATTACGGCCTATTCTGCCTATTGCAATATTGACTTATTTTGTCTAACTAACTTTTAGCGATTTGAGAAACGGAGGGATAAATGGAAATACCAGACCAAAAAACCATCGATTTTTATACACGCCAAGAGTATTTTAAAGAAAAAAAATATCGCCTTAAGAGCTTTGGCTCCTTAATCGGGCTACGGTTCGCTGGGGATTTTGGCCATGCTGAAATCATAATGGGCTATCCAGAAATTAACCGAATATTAGACTTGGTTGCGGCGATTGAAAAAGAAAAGACAGAACCTGATTCTACATTACTAGCAGCAATTGATAACGTCAAAAATCATGTTATGGAAAACACCGATTATTCTATTGTTGCAGATGTTGTTATTGGGTCTGGACGAATTGATGTTACTCCTGATTTTAATGATAAGCGGAATAGCAATAAGCGCTAACAGGAGCTTGCAGCCGACCCTATATCGCTAGTTTCGTGGGGCAGATGAAGCTTGATCATTAGGCATTTTTGGTTCAGTCAATGAGAAAACCCAGAAGCTTTAACAGTCATTTTCCGCGCACTTACTACGACATCATGCTGGCGCGTAGGCCAGAGATGTTCAGATTTATAAAATCTGATATTGAGAAAATGACAAAGCGTGGTGTCATAAGTCCTATTTTGGCTAGTGATCTCGATAACTATGAAGGCGAAGGTTTATATTTCAATCATATAAAAACAAGACTAATAAAAGAAACAAAATCAAATTATTTGGCGACATTTGGTGAACCCGCATCCGATGACGTAATTGAAAATGTACTTAAAAATGATCCCATGACAATTAATTTATTTTTAGGTGCAAATGCAGAGTACCTTGCCGCAATAAACTTTGATAAACATGACAAAAAGGTGTTTTATTTTTCTGACTCATTGATTGAACGATTAGCACAAACTGAATTAGATGCCCCAGCCGACTATGTAAGGTTACCATTTCCTTCATGTATGTTTGTTATTCAGTCACCTATTGCTATTAATAATTTATATAAAATTGGCGATCATGAACCGCCTTCATATTCGGCTCCTTTAACTATATTTCTAAGCGAACATGATTTTTGCGGGCTAAGAAAAATAATGATCCAAGTATTTCATGCAGATGAATATACTTTGTATGATTTAGTGCAAAGAGAGTTACTTATTCACCCGCAGTGGCGCATCTCTCAGTCGTTGTGTACTGATTGGCTTGATCTTTATAGACAAAATCCAGATTGGTTGCCGGGGGACAAAACTAGTCCCAATATAAATGACGACAATGTCTTCTACGAGGAAGGACTGCAATTTTTTAAGATAATAATTAACTCAGTTTTGTACTTAGCATCTAATGACCCAGATATAATGCAGCAAAAATCACCCAATGATGCCCTGCGTGCAAAAGCCGCTGCAACTCTCAATGGTTATAAGCGTTATGATCTTGAAAGAGAAGCTTCACAATATTCTGAATTAAGTGGCTTCTTATTGGGTGTAAATGTTCCCCCTATAATAATTAATAAATCGGCAAAGCAGAATTACATGCCGCAATTAGAAGGCAGTACTACTATTGACAAGCGCTTTTTGGTTAGAGGGCATTGGAAAAAACAAGCGCATGGCCAAAATATGCTTCTGCGTAAATTAATCTGGATTCAACCTTACTGGAAAGGCCCAGAAATGGCAGACCTAATCAACAAGTCGTATTCAGTTAAATAAGAAATGTCCAACAAGGCACTCCAGCGCGTAGCGCGTAGGGTGGGTAGAGCGAAGCGAAACCCGCCTAATCGGATAAGTTTTATCGATCAATTTTTAAGAAAACATGCGCGTCATCTCTAAGAGGCCAATAAGAGAATTTTGGGAACGTCGTCCAGAATCTAAGCCGGCTTTGGAAGAATGGTTTCGAAAAGTTAGCCAACTTGCAGCGGCGTCCTTTCCCGAGTTACGGCGAACATTCTGCTCAGCAGATTATGTCGATGGCTACACGTTGTTTGATGTAGGTGGAAACAAATATCGGATCGCGACTGTAATCCACTATGAAAAGCAGCGTCTCTATGTCCGGCAGGTCATGACCCACTCGGAATACGATAGAAATGACTGGAGAAGAAAATGAATTTAGCACTTAATATTGAGAAGCTTATTCCTGCTTGGCAAGCACTTAGATCAATTGCTCCACTGTCGCACATCGAGTCGGAAAGCGATTACGAACAGGCTACGAATTTGCTAAATAGCCTGCTCGATATTGTCCTTGACGATACCAGTCATCCCCTCTATTCGCTTGTTTGCGTAGTTGGCGATCTGATCGAAGCGTATGAAATTGATCAGGAGCCATTATAGTGTGGACGGAGAATAATCGAGGATAGACCACAATTCCTGTTATGTCAGTCAATGTAAAGTTGGATGATTTGCTTACCGCCTTCGAGTGGGTCAGTGCATCAGGTTCACTTGAGGATTCGGCATTGATCTCCAAAGAGACGGGTTCAATATACCTGCGCTCTGACGATTACGAGCTTGAAGACGAATTGCCAGAGGACCTTGACGACCCATCAATATACGTCTCGGTTCCTCACAAGAACGATCTCGATCTTGGCAAGTGGTTGGCGATTCGATATGTCGATGAGGCTCTATCGGACTATGCGTCAACCGTTCGGGAAATTTTCAGGAAAAAGGGTGCATACGCAAAGTTCAAAAATCTGCTTGATCGGAAAGGGCATCTCGATAAGTGGTACTCGTATGAAAGCAAAGCGGTCGAAAAGGCATTGCGTGCATGGGCAGAGGAGAATGGCATTCATGTTGTGTCGTAACACTAACAAAGGCGGAATTAGGTCTTTTCTTTTTCGGCCCTGTTTCAGGGTAGCAAACTCTTGAGTCAGGTTCAGATTTAAAAAGCCGTCAATTTGGTTTGAAAGGAAATATACACGATGGCCAGAAGAACATGGGTCTACGATCCCCAATCCGGTGGACGACAAATCCCCGATTCGATCAAACCACGGATCAATCAGCGCATCCAGGACTACGCCGAGAAACATTACGCGGGAAAGTACGCACGGATTGATGTTCGCTTCCACGGAAAATTCTGCTACATCGACGCCTATACCGAACCAGAGGAGCCAGAAGAATCCCTTCTGAAAATAACGGGTGAGACCCGTGAAGAATTTCTCAAGCGGATGCGCAATTCGCCGATTCATCTTTGTCGCCTGCGGTACTTCGGTAACGAGAACCGATGGTCGATGGCTTTCTACACCTATAGCCATGAGAAGTACGAGCCTTGTATTTTTCCCCACGGCAGTTGGGAAGGGACGCCGGAAGAAGCGTTCGCGACTTCCGCCGTCTATTTGCACGACTGATGCCCGCCATGACCACCACCATCATCCGTCCCGGACAATTCGAGGTCGCCACCGGCGACATTCCCGAACTGCGCCTCCCAGACTTCCAGCCATTCACCCGGCGGGCGCGGCGGCTGCGCCAGCTTGCCGCCGGTCATAGCCTCGGCGATTACCTGATATTCGCCGCCGCCCTGGCGGACGCCCAGCAGAATCAACTTGATCGACTCCCGGCCCTGCCGCTGCCCGACGCCGAGCTGCTCGCCCGTTGCCGCGAGCACGGCATGCCGCCACTGGCGCCGGGAGGCTGGCCGCGCGCTCCGGTCTGGCGGTCGGTGGCGATGCAACTGGTGGACGCATTGGATGGCATCGCCCTCGCGCCCGCCCGCGCCGCCTTCGCCCGCCTGCGCGAAGCCGGGGACGAGTGGCTGGAATCTCAAGCGGATCGGTTGCTGGTGGGTGATCGGCAGGGGCTGGATTTGGCCTGCGCGCCAGTCATCGGCGCGGCGCTACAGGTCTACTGGACCCGGCTTGCCGCCGCGCTGGATACCGCCTGGATAACGCGACCGGAGTCGCATGGCCTCTGTCCGGTATGCGGCAGTCCTCCGGTGGCCGGGATAGTTCGCATCGGCGACGCTGAAGACGGCCTGCGTTATCTCCATTGCGCCCTGTGTGGCACGGAGTGGCATGTGGTCCGGGCCCAATGCAGCCACTGCGACAACGACAAGGGCATCGTCTATTACACGGTGGAAGACCGCAAGGACCCCGTCCAGGCCGAAGCCTGCCCAGAATGCGGAAGCTACCTGAAGCTTTGCCGCATGGATCAGGACCCCAACGTGGAGCCACTGGCCGACGATTTGGCGAGCCTCGCCCTCGACCTGTTGATGAGCGAGGAGGGATTCGCCAGGAGTGGCGTCAACTACCTGATGGTTCAGGGAGATGGATAGCCGACAGCACCGGTGCCCTGTCCCCGATTCCAAATGCCCGACACCCCGATTCTCCACCATCCCCCTTCCGTTGACCGGATACTGAACTGGCCTTCGGTGGCGGCGCTGCTGGCCGAGTACGGGCGGCCGGTGGTGCTGGGGGCGGTGCGCGGCCTGCTGGAGGAACTGCGCCAGCAGTCTCGGGAGGGTGAAGCGAACCGTCAGGCGTTCGCCGAGCCAGCCCTTTCCGCCCGTCTCGGCGAGCGGTTGGCCCGCGATCACGCCGCGCGCCTGCGGCGGGTGTTCAACCTGACCGGCACGGTGCTACACACCAATCTCGGCCGCGCGCCCCTTCCCGAAGCGGCGGTGGAAGCGATGGTCATGGCCGCCCGTTATCCCTGCGCCCTGGAATACGATTTGGAATCCGGCGGGCGCGGCGACCGCGATGACGTCGTGGAAGGCTGGCTACAGGAACTCACCGGGGCCGAGGCCGCCACCGTGGTGAACAACAACGCGGCGGCGGTGTTCCTCCTGCTCAATACGCTGGCATTGCGCAAGGAAGTGCTGGTCTCCCGGGGCGAGCTGATCGAGATCGGCGGCGCGTTCCGGATTCCCGACATCATGGCCCGGGCCGGCGCCCGGCTGCGGGAAGTCGGGACCACCAACCGGACGCATTTACGGGATTTCGAAAGCGCCATCGGTCCGCGCGCCGCCCTGGTGATGAAAGTCCACGCCAGCAACTACGCCATCACCGGCTTCACCGCCAGCGTGCCCGAGGCCGAGCTGGTGCAACTGGCGCACGAGCGCGGCTTGCCGTTCGTGGTGGATTTGGGCAGTGGCGCTCTGGTCGCTCAGGAATGCTACGGTCTGCCCCACGAGCCCACGCCACGGGAAACGCTGGCCAGCGGCGCCGATCTGGTCACCTTCAGCGGCGACAAGCTGCTGGGCGGTCCCCAGGCGGGCTTGCTGGTGGGGCGGCGCGATCTGATTCAACGACTCAAGAAAAATCCGCTGAAACGAGCCTTGCGGGTCGGCAAGCTCACCTTGGCCGCGCTGGAGGCGGTCCTCCGGCTCCACCGCGATCCCGACCGGCTGTCGGAACGACTGGCGACGCTGCGCCTGCTCACTCGCCCGCCCGCCGAGATCGAAGCTCAAGCCGCGCGTCTGCTGCCGGTGCTGCAAGCCGCGCTCGCCGGTTGGCCGGTGGAGGTCGGCATCGAACCGGCGCTGAGCCAGATCGGCAGCGGCTCCCTGCCGGTGGACCGGCTGCCCAGCCATGCCCTGGTCATCACTCCCCAGCGCAAGAAGGGCGGTGTGTTGCGCGAACTGGAAACCGCCCTGCGCCGGCTATCCATCCCGGTGATCGGCCGAATCAGCGACGGGGCGCTGCGACTCGATCTGCGCTGTCTGGATGACGAGGCGGCGTTCGTGGCCCTGTTTGAGAATCAACACTCCACGCCGTGACATGGCGACCGCGATAGAACGCTTCGCAGTGGTGGATTTTCGCCTCTCAGGGCCAGTCGCTCCGAATGGAGTGTAGTAAAATTTTTCTTACTGGGTAAGAGGAGAGGCTGCCATGAAAACCGTCACCGTTTCCGATAAAGGGCAAGTGGTTATTCCGGCTGAAATTCGCCGCCAACTCGGGATCACCCCCGGCTGTCAGCTCGATTTTATCCTGGATGGCAACGCCATCCGCATCGAACTCAAGCGGCGCATTCGTCCGAGCCGCCCCGAGGAGGGTTACGGTATGCTGGTTTGCCAGCGGCCGGGGCAAAGGCGTCTATCTGACTTCGATGTTGCCCAAGCCATGCGGGATGCGTTGAATGATCGGTCTTGACACCAACATTCTGGCCCGGTTTTACGTGGATGACCCAAACGACCCGGAGGCCGCGAAACAACGACCGGTTGCCCGGCGCATTTTGGTTGAGTCGCCCCATCTCTTTGTTTCCTTGACGGTGGTGCTGGAACTGGAATGGGTTCTGCGGGCGTTCTATGGCTTTGCCGCTCCCGACTTTGTCGGCGTCATCGAACATTTGCTGGGTCTTCCCAACGTCAGCGTCGAAGACTGGCCGCGAGTGGCGGATGCGCTGGTCTGGCATGGCCAGGGCATGGACTTTGCCGACGCCTTGCACCTGCGGTCCAGCAGTCATTGCGATGAACTGCTCAGCTTCGATGATCGCCGTTTTGCCAGACGGGCGGCCAGGCTGAACATCAGCCCCGCCGTCAAAGTGCCTGTTGAATAAGAAGTTTCACCATGATCATCGGCACCGCCGGTCACATCGATCATGGCAAGACCGCCCTGGTGCGCGCCCTGACTGGCGTGGATACCGACCGCCTGCCGGAGGAGAAGGCGCGCGGTATCACCATCGACCTCGGCTATGCCTATCAGCCGCTGGAGTCGGGAGACATTCTCGGTTTCGTCGACGTGCCCGGCCACGAGCGGCTGGTGCATACCATGGTCGCCGGAGCCACCGGCATCGACTTCGTGTTGCTGGTGGTGGCGGCGGACGACGGCCCGATGCCCCAGACCCGCGAGCATGTGCAGGTGCTCGACCTGCTCGGTCTGATACACGGGGCGGTGGCGCTGACCAAGATCGACCGGGTTTCGGCGGAACGGGCGAGCGAAGCGTCGGCCGGGATTCGCCAACTCCTATCCGCCACCAACCTGGCGGAGAGTCCGATCTTCCCGGTCTGCGCCCTCACCGGCGAGGGCATCGGCGATCTCCGCTGCTTTCTACAGGAAGCCACGCGCCAGACTCCAGCCCGTTCCAGCGGAGAACGATTCCGGCTGGCGGTGGATCGCAGTTTCACCTTGACCGGCATCGGCACGGTGGTGACCGGCACCGTTTACAGCGGTTCGGTGCGAGTGGGCGATCGGCTGCTGATCTCGCCCTCGGGCCGGGAAGTGCGGGTGCGCGGCATCCATGCCCAGAACCAGCCGGCGGAACGCGGCGAAGCCGGCCAGCGCTGCGCCCTCAACCTGGCCGGCCCGGATTTGCACCGCCAGGACATCCATCGCGGCGACTGGGTGCTGGACCCGGCGCTGCACGTTCCGACCGCGCGCCTTGATGTGGAACTGCGGGTACTGGCGGCCGAGGAGCAGCCCCTGCGGCATTGGACGCCGGTGCATGGCCATCTGGGCGCGGCCGATGTCACGGGCCGGGTGGCGGTGCTGGATGGAGACCTCATCGCCCCCGGCGCGGCAGGACTGGCGCAACTGGTGTTCGACCAGCCGGTTGCCGCCCTGCATGGCGACCGCCTCATTCTCCGCGACCAGTCGGCCCGACGCACCCTCGGTGGCGGCCGGGTGCTCGACATCGCCCCGCCCACCCGCGGCCGGCGCAAACCGCAACGGTTGGGACTGCTTCGGGCTTTCTCGCACCCAAACCCGGTTGATGCGGTGCGTCAGGCGCTGGTCGTGGCGGAGCAGGGACTCGATCTCGGCACGCTGGCGCGGCACTGGAACCTGGAACCGGCGGTGACGGCGGCGCTGACGGTCTTACCGGAGGCGGTCACCGTGCCGGGTTCCGCTGGCCCGATGCTGTTTCCACCGGCGCGCTGGCAGGCGTTACGGGACCGGCTGCTGGCTACCCTCGCCGCCGAGCACGAGAACCATCCCGAACGGCTGGGACCCGACCGCGAACGCCTGCGCCGCATCGCCGCACCCGCCCTGGTGCGGCCGATATTCGCGGCCCTGCTCGACGAACTGGTCACGACAGGGCGCGTGGTCCGCGCCGGCCCGTGGGTGCATCTGCCGGACCATCGGGTTCAACTGGCGCCCGCCGACGAGCCGTTGTGGCGGGACAGTATCGAACCGCTGTTGCGGGCCGTGCCCTTCAACCCGCCCCGGGTGCGCGACATCGCCCGCCAACTCGGGCTGGAGGAGGATCGAACCCGGCGCCTGCTCAAGCAACTGGTGGGCATGGGCGAGGTGTTTCAGGTGGCCCACGACCATTTCTTCACCCGCGACGCCGTGGCCGAACTCTCGGCCATCGCGCACGAACTCGCGGAGAGCGAGGGCGAAGTCCGCGCGGCGAGCTTCCGCGACCGAATCGGCGGCGGGCGCAAGATCGCGATTCACATCCTGGAATTCTTCGATCGCCTTGGCTACTCTCACCGGGTGGGAGACGGGCATCGTATCTTCCGCGATACCCTGCTCGGACTGAACGGTGCAAACCCGTAACGTAGAAAAGCTGGAAGGGCGGCGTCATCCGGTGAGGCGGCCGGACTTCAAATCCGGTGGGGGCCGTCAGGCGGTCCTTGGTGGGTTCGACTCCCACGCCCTTCCGCCAAATAAACACCCCCACCCTCAATCCCTCTTTCAGAGAGAGAGGGAGGTTTGCAAGCGGTTATTGACCGGGTCCCGCCTTCGGAGGCGAGCGGTCAAGTGGGTCGCCAGTTTGGCGCATGGCTTTGATCGAATCGACCTCAACCAGGGAGCACAGGCATGATCGCCCCGGAACCATTCGCCACGACCGATCCCTCGTCCATCCGCCTCACGACGCTGACGCATGGCGGTGGCTGCGGCTGCAAGATTGCGCCCAAGATACTGCGCGAGGCGCTGGCCGGCGTCTCGGGCGGCTTTCCCCATCCCGACCTGTTGGTGGGCAACGCCACCGCCGACGATGCCGCCGTGTTCCGCCTCAACGACCAACAGATGCTGGTGGCCACCACCGACTTTTTCATGCCCATCGTGGACGATCCCCGCGACTTCGGCCGCATCGCCGCCACCAACGCCATCTCGGATGTGTACGCCATGGGCGCGACACCGGTTTTGGCGCTGGCAATCCTGGGCATGCCCGTCAACACCCTGCCGCTGGCGGTCATCCGCCGGATCATGGAAGGTGGGGCCGAAGTCTGCCACGAGGCCGGCGTCGCGCTCGCCGGCGGTCACACCATCGACTCGCCCGAGCCGATTTACGGTCTGGCGGTGATCGGCCTGGCCGAGCCCGGCCATATCAAGCGCAACGATACCGCTCGCCCCGGCGACCTGCTGGTGCTCGGCAAGCCACTGGGTGTCGGTGTGCTCAGCGCGGCGCTGAAAAAGGGCCTGCTGGACGCGGTGGGCTACGCGGAGATGCTTGCCGTCACCACTCGCCTCAATACAGTAGGCCAGCGCCTTGGCGCGTTCGATGCGGTTCATGCCATGACCGACGTGACCGGTTTCGGTCTACTGGGCCATCTGCTGGAAATCTGCCGTGGTTCGGGTCTGGCGGCGCGGATTCGCTTCGACCGCCTGCCGATTCTGCCCACCGCCCTGGTCCTGACGCCCCAAGGCATCGGTCCCGGCGCCATCGAGCGCAACTGGGCAAGCTACGGGCACGAGGCCAGGCTAAGTCCGAAACTGCCTTCCTGGAGCCAGCGCCTGCTCTGCGATCCCCAGACCAGCGGCGGCCTGCTGGTGGCCTGCGCGCCGGGCGCGGCGGCAGCGGTGTTGGAGCAATTCCACGCCGCCGGTTTCCCGGAAGCCACGGCCATCGGCGCCCTGGAAGCCGGCGATCCCCAGGTCGTGGTGGAGTGATCCGGTTTGCGGTTTGACCGTTGCGCAACCGGCGAGCGAGGGCCGCCATCGTCACCCGGCGGCTGAGCACCCTGAGCAGCTTCTACAAGTGGGCGATGAAACACGAGGTTGTTGTTCACCCTGCTGCTCAACAGCGGGCTGCGGATTTTCGAGGCGCTGGGCCTGAAGGTACAGGACGCGCGGCTGCAAGACGGCGCGGCCCGCTCGGTGCGGGTGGATCGGCAAGGGCAACCGCGAGCGGATCGTGCCGTTGCCCAAAGCCTTCGGCCAGGTGTTCGGGTTTTGGCTCAAGGACCGGCCCAGGGGCGAGTTCGCCTTCGCCCAGCATCCCGGCGATCCGCCGCCCACCCCGCAGGTGGCCCGCGCCTACCTGCGCCGGCTGCGGCAACGGGCCCACCTCGCCAAGCCCATCACCCCCCACAAGTTAAGGCATACCTACGCCACCAACCTCCTGAACGCCGGGGCCGAACGGGTGGACATTCAGGCGCTGCTGGGGCATGTGAACCTGGCAACCACGCAGATTTACACCCACGTGGACCAGGACCGGATGGCGGCGGTGGTCAACAAGCTGTAGACCCCGGCCCCGGCGGACCGGGGCGGCGCCAACCGAGGGGCTTACCAAGGGAACGGCGGCGGGAGCGGCGGGGGCGGAACCACGACCACCGGCCCGCCATAGCCGTACCGAGGCCGCCCGTAGTAGCCCGGACCTCCGTAATAATGCCGGTGACCTCGGTAGTAACCGCGATGCCCGTAGTAACCATGACGCCCATAGTAGCCGCGGTGACCTCGGTAGTGACCTCGGTAACCGTCGTCGTAGTCACCCCGTCGGTAGTCGCCGTGGCGAGTTTCGTCGTAACCACCCCTTCCGTAGCCGTCGCCATTCCATGCGTTGGCGCTCTGCAGCGGGACCACGATCGCGGTGGCGACGACGGCTCCCAGTATCCACTTCATGGCATTCATCGGTTCACTCCTGCCCGCCGGACGGGGCGGCCTGGTTCTCAAACAGTGACGGGGGTGGGGCTCCCCGCGAAGGCGGGGCCGGCGATCCGCTATCCATCGCCCGGTAAGGCGAATGATCCAGGAGTGGGCCTGAGCGCGTGCTGAATGAATCGCGAACGGGAACTGAACGACCGGGCGGCGAGGCGGCGGGTGGACGGGACCGCCAAGTCGGTGCGCGTCATCGGCAAGGGCGACAAGGAGCGACGGGTGCCGTTGCCGGAGAAGTTCGGCCAGGTGTTCGGGTTCTGGCTGAAGGACCGGACCAAGGGCGATTGCGTGTTCGCCCGCGCGCCGGGGCAAAAGCCGGTGTCGGCGCAGGCGGCGTGGGCTTACCTGCGGGGGATGCTCCAGAAGGCCGGGATCGAGAAGTAGATCAGCCCCCACAAATTGCGCCATACTTACGCCACCAACCTCCTGAACGCTGGGGCGGAACGGGTGAACCTCCAGGCCCTGCTCGGCCACGAGAGCGTGGCCACCACGCAGATTGACACCCACGTCGGGCAGGAGCGGATGGAGAAGGTGGTGAGGTGGGTGAGCAGGATGCCGCTTGGGCGGCTATACTCTTCGCACTTCCTGGCGTGTGCCAACACATAACTCAAGGGGAGTTATGTGGAAACCGCATAATCACTTGTTGTCGCGGACGCTACGCGCCCGCGACAACGGGGCGACGGATGAGCATCTGCTGCCCCATTAGGCTATTCGTTTTGTACCCAAACCTGATTATCCGCCGATGATCACCAACCTGATGCAGGAGTGAATGATGAACCGATTCATTGTAGTTACCGCGCTAGCCTTGGGCCTAGCTTTCACTGCCATGCCCGCGAGCGCCGTCGTTTATTGCAAGACCGTGGGCGTACCGAAGGGCTGCGTGGCTCGGCCCGCCGCAGGTGCGGCGACAGGCGTAAGTGCAACCAATCGAAATGGCGGAGTGAACCGCGCGGGCGTTCGGCGCTGAATAGTGGCTGACGTGCGTTTGTAGCGTGTAGGGTAAAGCGAAACCCGTCTAACGATCGTGTCGTTGGAACGTCACGCCGGACGATGAAAATCTGTACTTTCGTGGCAACTGGGTGCTGCATCGGAGACCGCGCCATAACCAGTTTGGCATTTGAACGTTTGTCGGGGGCGCGGCCCCGGTGAGCTTAAACGTTCACAGAAATCTCCTCAACTGCTCCGGAATCCGCTCC
>WBUJ01000065.1 GCA_008933795.1 Candidatus Contendibacter sp.
AAGGTCAGGCCGCCCTGTTCGGCGCGCATCTGGCGCAGCACTTCAAAGGCGCGTTCATCCACCCCAGGTCCAGCCAGACCGATGTAGACCAACCCGCGGATCGTCGCCTCGCGCAGCCCGCCCTCGGCGAGACGCGCCTTGAGTTCGGCGATGCGCTGTTGCACGAAGGCGATCTGCTCCGGTTCCAGACCCGGATGCCGGCGCGGTGGCTCGTCCGAGGCCCGCAACCCGACCAGCGCCTGCAACAGCGGCGCGCTGTAGATCGCCAGGAAAATCTGTTCCATGCTGCGATCCCGCAGATCGCGATAGCCGTCCAGGGCGGCGATGATTCCATCCGAGATCATGGCCTGTACCTGGAGCAGGGGATTGTCGGGCGCGGTGGGCTGGCGCTGTTGGCGGACCTGCTCGGCCAGTTGAGCGATTTGCCGCATCAGCGGGTTGCGGTCCGAAAAGAGTTCAAAGGGCAGTTCGGAAGGATTGAGCTTGTGCAGCCATTCGGCGGTCTGCGTGCTGGCGAACGCCTGGACGAAGGGCTGGAACAGGGTGCGATACAGGCCAAGGTTGATCTCCGACACCCGTCGCGCGGCGGCGAAACGGCGCTCGTTCTCGGGATCGGGCTGGACGATAGCCCGCAGGTCGTCGAGGGTGCGTGGTTCGAAATGCACGATCCAGTCGCCGCTCACCAAATCCGCGTGGGCGGTGTCGGCGGTCTTGGGGGTCATGACGGCTTCGTACAGGCCGGGCGGCAGTACATCAATCAGATCAATGTTGGAAGAGAACTCCTGATGCTCCTTCTTGGCCACCCCACCCGAGACGAAGATGCCGAGATGGCCGATGCTTTCATGGATGGCGTAGACGATGGTTTGGGCGCAGGCGCGGATATCGTCGTCCTTCTGGTACAGATCGACGATCCAGCCCAGCGCCTGTTGCGGCGGGGTGATGTTGTCGCCCTTGGAGCAGAAGCAGAGAATCGGCGAGCGGATGTTGCGCAGGTCGATCCGCACCCCGTCGCTGGTGACGATTTCGGCGGTGGCCAGCCGGTTGCCGACGAACAGTTGATCGACGATCCACTGCATTTCCTCGGCGTTGAGGTTGACGTGGCCGCCCCACCATTTTTCGAATTCGAGGAAGCGTGGCCCCTCGGTGTCCACTTTCGACCAGAGATCGTAGTTCTTGGTCCAGAGCGTGTTGGCGGGATTTTGATTCTCGAAGTTTTCGACCAGATAGGCGCCGTCGAACCGGCCGGCGCCGAGGTCGCTGGTCAGCGCGGTCAGCCAACTGCCGCCCAGCACGCCGCCGCTGTAGCGCATCGGGTTTTTCCCTTCGACCCCGGCCCAGTAGGACAGCGGCGAGCCGGGGATGATGAGCGGGCCGAACAGTTCCGGCCGGGTCGCGGCCAGCATCATCACCGCCCAGCCGGCCTGGCAGTTGCCGATCACGCAGGGCTTGCCGTCGGCTTGGGGGTGCAGTTCGATGACCTTTTCCAGGAACACCGCCTCGGCGCGCAGGATGTCTTCGATGGTCTGGCCCGGCATCGGGTTCGGGCTGAAGCCGACGAAGTAGCAGGGATGACCGGCGCGCATCGCCACGCCCAGTTCGCTGTCGGCCTTGAACCCGCCGATGCCCGGGCCGTGGCCAGCGCGCGGGTCGACCACCACGAACGGGCGTTTTTTCGGGTTGATCACGACGCCTTCCGGCGGCTTGACCCGCACCAGCCCGTAGTTGACCGGCCGCTCGAGGGTCCGGCCGTCCAGCACCAGCTCGTGCTCGAACCGAAGCACGTGCGGCACCGCCTTCGCTTTCTGCGCGTAGTATTGGTCGCTGCGCTGGCGCAATACGTCCCAGAACAGGATCGTGCGCTGCCAGCCGTCAATCCAGTAATCCACCGCCTGTTGGGCGACGGCGGGCAAGGTGGGTTGGGTGGAGAGAGTGGAGAGGGATGGGGATGAATTGGCCATCGGTCAACTTCCTCAAGAACTGTGGGATTATTCCGCTGGTGGCGGGTCAGACAAAGACGAGGTAGGCGGGGACACAGGCTTGGTCGCTGACCGTGCGCCTTTGGGGAAAGGCAAAACCGGCTTCGCTCGGGGTCGTGATGTTCATCGGTTGATCTTCTCTCAAAGCCGCCGAACGCCTGGAGAGCAGTCTGGGCGATGTCGCCCCGCACATGATCCGTGAAATAGGCCATGCGCGAGGCGACAATCACCTTGGGGAAGATACCGGGATCAGCGATTGATCCAGCCGCCGCCACCACCGCGGCGGTTGACCCAGCCGCCACCGCCACCGCCGCCGTTGATCCAGCCGCCACCACCACCACCGCCGTTGATCCAGCCGCCGCCACCGTAACCGCCCCGACGGTTGGCCCAAGCGCCGGCACTGGCCCGATGGGAAACCGTCAGCCCCCCACCCAGTAGCACTCCGCCAATCACCGCCTGCGACCATTTGCCCAGACCGCGCAGAAAGGTGCGTCGTTCCTGTACTTCCGGGGCATCCGTTGGTTCGAGAGTCTGCGTATTTCGTTGATCGGTCATGGCCGTTCTCCGCTCACTCGGCTTTCTTCGGGGCCGCGGCTGGCGGGGCCGCCGGAGCCGCCGGAGCCGCGCTTCCCGGCGGTGGCGCATCGCTACCGGTCAGGTTGGAAAAGTGCAGGGTCTGAAACTTCCAGCCATCCTTTTCCTTCTTGAGTACCGCCGAGACATTCAGCACATAATCCCGCTTCTGGCCGTCCGGGGTGGTGTCCTGCATGTTGCACGAGGCGACCAACCAAGCGACATCGCCCTGATGGCCGCCGGAGGTGTCCGGGCATTGATGTTTCAGCGATCCGGCCTTGAAATCCTTCAAAAATTCTTTGTAAGCGGTTTCAACTTCCGCTTTGCCCTTCCAGAATTCGCCGGGGCCGGTCCCCATCATCGCGATGGTGGGATCGTCGGCATAGAGCGCCAGCAAGGCCTTGACATCCTGTTTGTCCATCGCCTCGTCGTGCTTTTGCAGCACGGCCTTGACCTCTTCCTTGACCGGGTCGGTCCCTGGGGCCTGGGCCGCCCACACGGGCGTCGTTAAAACGCAGGCCAGGCTCGCGGCCAGCAAACCGCGATAGTTTCGGGCGTGATGCTTATTCATTGATCGTTTTCCTCTTTGTTGATGATGCCAAGCTTTCGATGAAAGCCGAGCCTTGCGGTGGCGATTGCCATCCTTCAAGGCTGGGGGCCGGTTGCTTTGCCAAGAAACGAAGGCGCGTTCACCTTCGATTCAGGATGGGAGCCATTTCCTGAATCGAAGGTGAACGCGCCTTCACTTTGACCCTGTCGCGCCTGCCGAGCGAATTCAAGACCCCGGGTTTCAGAAATGGTCCAAAAAGCGAGCGAGGGCGGCTCGGCCGCCAGTTCCATCAATTCCACGAGGTGGGTGAAGCGCTCCGAACGCAACATGGAACGCAGATTTTCTTCCGCATCCCATGCCTCGCTGTAATAGAGATGACGGGGATCGTTGCTTTCTGTGAAAACATGAGCCTCCAGGCAACCGCGCTCCAACCCGGCCAGCCGCGCCAGCGATTGCAACGCGGCGACCAGCGACTGGGTTTGCCGGGGAGGCGCCCGGAGGTAAAGATGCAGTTCGATCATGCGCTGGGTAAAGCAGGATGCGTACCAGCGTGATTTCAACGCAACCTGATTAATTAAGTTATTTTAAAATCCAAAAGTTATTTTAATTTACCAAGATCGGAGATCATTCCGGGAAAGAAAGAAGCATCCGAAATATCGTGGAATTCCGAAATATCGGAGTCTGGCGAGGCGGATGGCGACGTAGGCCGAGCTTGACCATGCGGTGTCAGCCACCCGGCTCTATGCCAATATTCAGTCAAATCCCAAGCGACCTGATTCCGTGTCTGATCCAGGGGCGCGATCGACGGGTTATCCTTATAGCTAAAGTTGAAAAAACGACCATACTAATAACTGGGCGGTTGAATGATTAATCGCTTAGCACATGCTCTATGCTATTTGTGACCCCTTCACACCGGCCCGGACCATTATCTTTGGCGCCCATGGGAGAAAATCCATGAACAAAAAGCTACTGGGTCTCGCACTGGCCGCTCCATTGTTCCTTGCTGGGTGCGCGGCCACCAGCCATTTCGGAGTACCGGACCGTGCCGCCCACGTCCCGCAGTGGATCACGGACTACGAGGTCATCATCACCAGGGCGGAGGCGTCACCCGGCGCTCGCGCCTGTCCCGACAAGATCGCCAAGGCCCGGGAACTTGCCGCGAGGGCGATGGAACTGTACTGGGCCTGCCGGGATGCCGAGGCGAGCGCGCTGCTGGCCGAAGCCAGCCGGCTGGCGGCGGAGGCCGAAGCCTGCGTGGGACCGGCCCGCACGACCGAATTGGGGGCGGACGCCCTGTTCGCCTTCAACGAAGCGACGCTCACCCGGCGGGGCGAAGCGGCCCTCAACGATTTTGCGCAAGGCTTGCGCGGCGCCTCGGTCAGATCGATTCAAGTTGTCGGTCACACCGATCCGCTGGGGTCCGACGCCTACAACCTGCAACTCTCCGAACGGCGCGCCCACAGTGTCGCCCGGTATCTGGCCAGCCAGGGGGTACCGGCCGATCGCATCCGCGCCGAAGGCCGGGGCGAGACGCAGCTCAAGGTCACGCCGGAGGAATGCGCCGCCCAAGGCGCGAAGACTCGTCCCGCGCTTATCCAGTGCTATCAGCCGAACCGGCGCGTCGAAGTGACGGTTCAGTAGTAGCGTCAGCCGTTCTGTAAGGGCTTGGACGGCGGGCGGCCTTGCACCTGTCCACGAGGACAAACGAGCGGTCCTGGGGACCGCTCCCATCAGCAAGTACCATTTCCCAAACTGAAGGAGGGAACATGCACGACACGGTACTGAAACGCATGAGAAGCATCGTGGCTTGGACAGCCGTCTTGGCCATGACGGCGATAGCGAGCGTGCCGGCTGTCCATGCCGACGAAGCTCAAGCCAAGGCCCTTTTTAAGGCGATGTCAGACTATCTGGCCGCGCAGAAAGCCATCTCGTTCGAATACGACACGAATCTTGATATCGTCACCAAGGATGGACAGAAACTCGGGTTGGCGAGCTCGGGCGCCGTGACGCTCAACCGACCCGACAAGATTCGGGCCAGGCGCGCGGGTGGATTTGCGAATGTCGAGATGGTCTTTGACGGGAAAACGCTGTCGCTCCTTGGCAAGAACGCGAACGCATATGTTCAGGTTCAAGTGCCCGGCACGATCGATCATCTAGTCGACGAGTTGCGCGACAAATTCCATCGGCCACTGCCGGGCGCGGACCTGCTGATGTCGGATGTCTACAGTCAGCTCATGCCCCTGGTTGTGGACGTGAAGGACCTGGGCAGCGGTGTGATCCATGGCGTGGAATGCGATCACCTCGCTTTCCGGACCCAGGAGGTGGATTGGCAGATCTGGATTGCCCAGGGAGACCGTCCCTATCCCTGCCGCTACGTTGTCACCAGCAAGCAGATTACGGGTTGGCCCCAATACACCATCGATCTAAGGGCATGGAAAACGGGCGCGGAGGTCGCGACCGACGATTTCAGCTTCCAGGCTCCCCCTGGCGCCAAACAGCTTGAGCCCAGTGATCTTCCGGATATCGATGAATTGCCTGGAATCTTTCGGCGTCAATTAGAAGGAGAAAAATGATCATGCGCAAACGTTTCGGAATTGCTTTGCTGGTCGCCACTATCGGTTTTTTGGGCTTCGAGGTCGGCGAACGCCCTTGGACGCCAGCCGGGTTCGGCCTCGTCCCCACGGCTGAGGCCGTTGTTGGCCGCCCCCTAACGCCGGTGAGTGTCGCGGGCGTTGGCCGGAGAACCGCGCGGCGGTGTGCCACGGGGGTCTATAACTGTTAGATAACCGTTCACTCCCCGCGCCCGCAAGCGGGTGCGGGGTTGGGGGTGAGGGTTACGGTTGCAAAGACTTATCCCCTTACCCTAGCCCTCTCTCCCTTGGGACTACCGGACAAAAGCCGTGTGGACAAACCGTTGGGAGTGGATTTACATCAACATTTCCGGGACATCCCGGGTAAGGGCACGATCCGGAGCCGCGCGCGGTCCGCGATCAAGCAAGAAGCGAAGGTCGCTGTGCTTTTGAATTAGAGTAAGATCATGATGGGCAAGAACTTTTTGGCTACCGTAGCGACTCTGGCCATCGTCGCCGGCGTGCAGTGGGTATCGGCGCCGGCCTATGCGGCCACCGAGCAGGGTGCGCAACGGCAGGAAGCGCGGGAAACGAAGCAGACTGGCCGCCAGGAAGGAAGGGAAGAGAAGGCTGAATGCAAGGCGGGAGATGAAAAGAGCCGGGCGGAATGTCGGCAGGACAAGCGCGGCACCAAGCAGGAGTCGCGCGAGGAAGGCCGGGAGATCAAGTATTAATTAATACCGGGTAAACCCCCGGCTCTGCCGGGGGACTCAACAGGTTCGATCTTTTCGGGAGTCGGCTTTTGCCACACAGCGCAGCCGGAGGCGGATGTTGACGCCGCTGGTGATCGAATTGCGACGACTCATCGATCAGTTTCCCCCGGTGACGCGGACTCCCCCGATCCAGGGTGATCGAGGATCACCGCCCTTTCAGCCAATCCAGCATGAAGAAAAGTGGTACCTATGAAAAATGCTCTCGCGTTCATCACCAAAGCGGTGCTTACCGGCTTGCTCGTCATCGTACCGATTTACCTCGCCATCCTGGTGCTGCTCAAGGGAATGAAAACGGTCGGGAAATTGGTGCAGCCATTCGCCCAGCTTCTCCCCGAGTGGTTTCCCGCCGAGCAGGCCCTGTCCCTGCTCCTCGTGCTGATCATCTGCTTCCTGATCGGGGTTGCCGTCCGCACTCGGCTAGGACGGGGGATTCGGGAGCGGATCGAGAAAGGTTTTTTCGCAAAAATCCCGGGCTACGCGCTCTTTCGGAGCCTGACCCAGCGGGTGGCGGGGGACACCCGCCAAAACGAAACCGTCTGGAAGCCGGCGTTGGCCGAGATCGAAGACGCCCTCGTCCCGGCCTTCATCATTGAGGAGTTCGAGGACGGGCGCTACACGGTTTTTGTCCCTTCGATCCCCACCCCGTTTGCCGGCGCCGTCTACATTCTCGACCGGAAACGGGTCCATCCCCTGGACGTGCCCTTCACCGAAGCCCTCAAGGTCGCCTCCCGGTGGGGATCGGGCGCCAAGGACTTGGTGGCGGCCATGGAAAGAGGCGACACCTCATCAAGGTGACGCGGAAGCCGTGGTGGGCGGTCCAAAACGATGGCCGGCCATTCAGTTCGCTGGCGGTGGGTTGCTTTCCGCCTGACCCTGCCCGGCGTCCGGCTTGGCCGCCACCCAGCCCATGAAGATCTGATAGCCCAGCGCCAGCAGGGTAGCGCCGACGAACATCCCCAGGATGCCAGCGGTCGCCATGCCGCCCAGCGCGCCGAGCAGAATGACCGGCATCGGCGCATCGACCCCCCGCCCCAACATCAGCGGCTTGAGCACGTTGTCCGCCATGCCCGACAAGAACAGCAGCACGGTATAGGCGATCGCCGCCGCGTTGCTGTAATCGCCGCTCGACCAGATGTAGATGATGGCGGGCAAGGTCACGATCAGCGCCGGCACCTGGGCGACGCCGAGGACCAGCACGATCGCCGCCAGCGCGCCTGCCCACGGAACCCCGGCGACCAGCAAAGCCAGGCCGACGATGATGGCCTGGATAAAGGCCACGCCGATCACCCCTTGGGCGACGGCCCGAATGGTCGCCGTGGATAGTTTGACCAATTCGCTGCCGCGGGCGGTGCCGGCGATGCGCGCGGAGATCGCCCGGCTGCCGCGACCGCCCGCCTGCCCGAAGGCCATGAGGATGCCGGCAATGATGAACGAGGCCAGGAATTGCAACAAACCGCCGCCGATGCTGGCGACGAAGCTCAGGGCCGTTTTCGCCAGTTCGCCGATCTTGGGTTGCAGGCTCCGCACCAGCGCCGGCAGGTCCGCATGGGCCTTCGCCCACACGGCGTGAACCTTCTTGCCGACGACCGGCCAGTCCTCGACGCCGGGACGGGGGGCGGGAATCTGCAGCGCGTTGTTCTGCACGTCGTTGACCAGTTGATGCACCGAATCGCCCAGCGAACTCACCAGCAGCGCCGTCGGCGCCACGATCAGCGCGATGCCCACGACGACCAGCAGGGTGGCGGCCAGTCCTTGCCGGCCACCGATCCGGTTGGCCAAGGATTGATGGAGCGGATAGAGCGTGACGGCCAGGATCAGCGCCCAGACCATCAGGGTCAGGAACGGGGAGAAGACCCGGTAGCACAGCAGGACCATGGCCAGGATCAGGCCGGCGCGGATCAAGACCTCCAACAAAGGGGAAGCCAACCGCTGTTCAAGTTCTTGATCGGACGAGGAAGGTAGATTCATGGGTTATCTCCAGTCAGTATCGTGGAACTCCGAAATATCGGAGACTAGCGGGGTGGGTGGCGACGCAGGCCGAGCTTGGTCATGCGGCTTTCGAGCGTGGTGGGCAGGAGACCGAGGATTTCCGCCGCGCCGCCCGCTCCCCGGATGCGCCCGTCGGTGGCTTCCAATACTCGCTGGATGTGTTCGCGCTCGACCTCCGCCAGGGTGGCGAGGTGCGGAGATACGGGGATCGCAACAGCGCCCGGCGGATCGATCCTGAGGTTGGGGCTGCTCGCCAGAATCATCGCCCGTTCGACGGTGTTGCGCAATTCGCGCACGTTGCCGGGCCAGCCATACTGTTGCAATGCCCGCAAGCTGGCTTTAGCGATAGCCTCCACCGCCTTGCCCATGGCTTTCGAGAATTCCTCCACGAAGGCCCACACCAGCAACGGAATGTCCTCCCGCCGCTCGCGCAACGGCGGCGCGGTGATCGGGAACACGTTCAGACGATAGTACAGATCTTCCCGAAATCGACCCTCGGCGACCGCCCTGGCCAAATCCCGGTTGGTGGCGGCGATGACCCGGACATTCACCTTGACCGTCTTCGGGCTGCCCAGCCGCTCGATCTCCCGTTCCTGCAACACCCGCAGCAGCTTGGCCTGGGATTCGGGCGGCAGTTCGCTGATTTCGTCCAGAAAGATCGTCGAACCATCCGCCATCTCAAAGCGGCCGATCTGGCGGGCGAGCGCGCCGGTATAGGCGCCCTTCTCGCGCCCGAACAATTCGCTCTCGATCAGCGCCGCCGGCATCGCCGCACAGTTGACCCGCACCATGATCCGGTTGCGACGGGGGCTCAGTTCGTGGATCGCCGCCGCAAGTAACTCCTTGCCGGTGCCGGTTTCGCCCAGCAGCAGCACCGAGGAATGGGTGGGGGCCACCTGTTCCACCTGCGCTAGTACCCGCAGAATGGCCGGGCTTTGGCCAACGATGCGGCCATGACCCTGGCTGGACTTCACTTCCTGTTGGAGATAAAGGTTCTCCTGCTGAAGTTGTAACTGCAAGCGCCGCACTTCCTCCAAGGCGTTGCGGAGGCGCGCTTCGTTGTCCCGGTGTTCGGTGATGTCGAGGGAAGCACCCACCATCCGCGCCGGCTGGCCGCCAACGTCCAGGTGGCAGAAACCGACGACGTGGAGCCAGCGGACGGCGCCAGCGGGATGCACGACCCGGTATTCCTCGCGGAACTCGCCGCCGTGGCGGAAGGCGTTCCGTATCGCATCGCCCACCCGGGTCCGGTCCTCGGGATGCACGCAGACCATGAGCCGTTGAAAGTTTGCCGGCTCGTCGGGTTGGGCGCCATACAGCGCGCGCGCCCGCTCCGAAGCCCAGATGGCGTCGCGGGGAATATCCCAGTCCCACAGGCCGATATTCGCCGCCGCCGCCGCCAACCGCATCCGTTCCTCGCTCTCCCGCAACGCCCGGTCGGCATCCTGGCGGGCCAGAGCGTTAGCGAACACGTCCGCGATCAGGCGCATCCCACGCACCACGGATTCCGGCCACTCGCGCTCCCCGTGCGCCAGACTGCAACCGACGCCGCCGATGACGCGGCCACCGACCATCAAGGGGACCACTATGCCCGATCTGATGTGGCGACTCGCAAACAGCCGTCGCTCCCTTTCACCCTCGGCGGGCAAATCCGCGAGGCGCGGCATTACGAACGGCTGACCGCTCAACAGCGTCCGGGACAGCAACGGGGCTTCGGTAGCCAGCGAGGGAGACAGAGGGAATTTCTCCACGCCAGGTACGGCGAACGCGTGGGTCACAACGAAATCCCGACCCTCCTCGGTCAGGCGCCCCAGGGTGGACCGATCCACATGCAAGGTCTCGACGAGACAGCGCAAGGCATCCTCAATTTCCTGGTCCACCCGCTCGGAGGACAGGTTGACAAAACGCGCTGACAGTTCGGCCAACAGGGTTTCAAACCGCAACCGGTCTTCGAGTTCGGCCTGGATGTTGGTGCTGAAAGTACTCATGGAATTCGGGTGGGATGAGGGTTTTCATATCTCGGAATAAGGTATACAGCTCCCCCTTCCGGTTGCAAGGATGAAGGGTTGGGGATGAGGGGTCTTTTCGAGCGATTGGTTCACCAGAGGCCGCGCAAAAACGCCTCTCAACCACCGCCCGGACCGTGCGCGCCCACGGATCAATCGAATAGCACGTCGTGGCTAACCGGGCAAGGCGTCCACCACCACCTTCGCCCTGTTTGCCCCACCCTTAGCCGGTTACGCCCAATCGGCGCGCTGGCGTGGTTTTGTCGCTGAATTGGTTCTAGGATTGCGATGAAACCAGGCGCCGATGCGAGATCGCAACGTGTCGCGCTGGCCGCCCAAGGCGCCACGGCCGCAATTCCGGGGCTTGGCGGGCTTTTTCGAATATGCCACGTGGAATAATCTTGCGGAGGATTCACCCATGAGCGAGAAAACCGTCCAATCAGCAACCGGCCTTGACGGCGCGGTCGCGGCGCTGCGCCGGCACCTGCTGGAGAAAGGCAACCGCTTTGAGCATGGCCCCGACTACGAAGGCAACGGCAAAGTGCTGGCCAGCGTCAAGCAAACCGCGCGGATGTACGAAAGCATGGGTTATACCAAGCTGGTCGAACTGGGCGATCCGCCGGTCTACGCCCTGCTGCAACGCGGCCATCGGGAACTGCATGTCTTTCAGCCGCAAGACCCGCAAATCCGGCAATGGCTGGCGGATGAAAGAGCCAACCCGAACGATCCCGCCATCCGCGCCTACATGCTCGGCACATCCGGACTGAGCGAGGCCGATCTCGCGGTCGCCGCCAAGCCTCGGCGCTACCACATCAACGAGGTGGACGAGGTATTCATCGTCACCAGCGACGATGATTGAATCCTGACGCTACGAGATTTTCCGTGGTAACCCTGTTCGTGCATGGCCTGCGATCAGGTGCTTCGAGGATTCCAGCGCAACCAGGCCGAACCGCTCCGGGTACTCGACCGCCCCGACTTACCGATCCACAACAACCGCGGCGAGACCGACCTGCGGGACAGGGTCAAGAAACGGCGCATCAGCGCCGGCGCCCGCAGCGAGGTCGGGCGCCAATGCCGCGACACCTTCGCCAGCCTCGAGAAGACCTGCCGCAAACAGGGCGTTTCGTTCTGGGCGTACCTCGAAGATCGGGTGGCCGGCCTGAACGTGATCCCGTCCCTGTCGAGGCCAGTTGCGGGATGGGTGCGGCGGCGACCCGGTACCTGCTCGAACGCAGGGTGCGGGTGATCGGCGCCGACGTCTGGTCTTGGGACGCGCCCTTCGTTTACACTGCCCGCCGCTACGCAGCCCGCCGCGATCCTCGGCTCATCTCAGCCTGACCAAGGCGCTGTCGGCGCTGGATGCGCCACCCCCATGACCCGCCGCCCGAGACAACCGTATGGCCTGGTTTTACCTGATCATCGCCGGCCTGTTTGAAATCGCCTGGCCGGTCGGTCTGAAGCTGTCGCAAACACCCGGTCGGCTGGCGCTGGGTGTGATCGTCGCCGTGGTCGGCATGACCGCGAGCGGGGCGCTGCTGTGGCTGGCCCAGCGGGACATCCCCATCGGCACCGCCTATGCCGTCTGGACCGGGATTGGCGCGGCGGGTACCTTCGGGGTGGGCGTGCTGTTTTATGGCGATTCGACCAGCGTCCTGCGACTGGTCTCGGTCGGGTTGATCGTCGCCGGGATCGTCGGCCTGAAGTTGGCACACGGTTCCGGTTGAAGGCGACGCCACCGCGCACTTTGATCGTCCGCCGCCGTCGGAACGCGCGACGCCCGCACCAGGCGGCGCTGGCGATCCTCTGGCTGTAATGACCGATAAATCCCGCCCTGCGTATTCCAGTCGGATTCGGCCCCCCATTCCAGTGGGGATCCGGCCGTGGGTTCCGGGCGATTCGGCCGGACCGACGGCGCGCGGCGGCGTGGGAGGAGAATTGTTACTGGCTGACGGGGAGGGTCGTCAATGGGGTTCGAGTTTTCCGGAGGGATTCTCCTTTCAAGTGCAGCCTCAACCTTACTGGAAAGTCCATGCGAAAACGACCGCCCCCCTTGACTCATTCCGCCGTGGAGCAGTAACAAATCCCCCCGCGTCGCTGCACTCCGACCGTTCGCTCCCTGAACTGGAGCGCCGCCTTCGGCTGAAATCACCGTCCGCTTCGCACAGGGCGCCGCCGCCGCCGGGGCAACGGGATGGCAGGAGCGTCAGCGTCGAACTGGCGGGCGCGCCGTCGTTAACCTCGCACCAGAGATTGCTGGAGCGCGTCCCCGGCTGATAGGGGTCGGGGCTTTCCAGGGGGGACACACACGCGGATTTCAGATGGATGTTGAGGAAGCGGATCAACTGGCCGTCCACTCGCAATCCCAGCGCCAGCCCCGGGCGGGACTGATCCTCGGTCGAACGCGCCGGCAGCGCCAGCGGCGCGAGCGTCACCGCTCAGCCCCGGCTCAAAAATGCGGCCCGGTCGCGCAGCCGCCGCGCCCAGTCGGCCGTCAGGCCCACCGCGTCGGCCAGCGCCCCCAATTCGTCCGGCTCCGGACGGTGCGGGTTGACCGCCGTCCAGAACCGGTCGAGGGTCCAGTCCGGGTTGGGCCGCGCCAGCAGGGTGATGGCCGCGCCGCATTCGATAGTCCCTTCCCGGATCACCCGGTAGTACCAGCCGGTGATCCGTTCGGCCAGCACGAACCGCGACAGGTCGTCCTCGCCGAACCGGTGGTTGAGCTTCCAGCACGGCGTGCGCGGCTGGGACACTTCCACTTCCGCCTCGCCCATGCGGTAGCGGTCGCCGATACACACGGTGTGTTCGGTCATCCCGGCGCTGGCCAGATTTTCGCCCAGCGCCCCGGGCACGGCGTGGTGCGCCGCCGCCGGAAACCGCGCGGCAATCCGGGGGTAGTGGTCGGGCGGATACTGGTGCATCGCTTTTTCCGGACCGCCGTGGTAGCGCCGATCCGCTTGGTGGTCGCCGACCAGGCCCGACCGCCGGACCATGACCCGTTCTACCGGCTCTTTGAACAGGCCGGTGCGCTGCCCTTCGGGTTCCAGCGTCCGAAGGGCGCCAATAAATAAATGATCCACCGTCAGCATGGCTTACTCCAGCCGTTGGTTAAGAGAGAAGAGAGGGGTGGTTCAGGGTAGCGTACCGGGGAACGCGGCGCGCGTCTTCTGGAACGGGACCGAAGCGGCCTGCGGATACCAGCCTCCCCAGCAACTCCGCGCCCTGAATCGGGCGACCTGGCGGTAGCAGCGACGTGCTGGTCCGCTATCGGCCGGCGCTGACCGGCGAACCCGGTGGGTTGCCGGCCTTGTGCAAGGTCAAATATCGCGGCAATCTGCTCCAGCACGGCGCCGATGCCGGCCGCGTGGAGGTCAGCTTGCAGCAAATGGAACCGGGCTTGGGCATCGAGCGGATCGATGCCGTGGTTCGGTCTGGGCATCGTGGTCCGCTTGCTCCAGGTCCAGCTATGAGCGGCGCCGAACTGGCGGTGTTGTTGATCGAGAAAGGCGGCTGGGCGGCGGTGGCGACCCTGGGGTTTGCGGTGTTGTTCAACGTGCCGAAGTACGCCTTGCCCTATTGCGCGCTGATCGGCGCATTGGGCTATGCGTTGCGCACCGCCCTGATGAGCGGCGGCGGCATGGGCATCGTGTTGGCTACTCTGTGCGCGGCGCTGCTCGTCGGCGTACTGGCCACGATCCTGGCCCAGCGCTTCGGGGTGAGCGGAACGCTGTTCGCCGTCGGCCCGGCGAAACTTTTGTGCAGCCCGTGACCGGGTTCCAGCTCTGTTCGGTCCATTCAATTTTGCTGTCACTCATCGCGGTTCTCTCGCACGATTTGCCGTTCAGTTTAGCGCATGACCGTCCGGTAACGCTTCATACCTCAAGCCGCTTTGCGGACTTCCAGCGCGGTGGTCGCGCTGAAACGCGCTAAAATAACCACCGTGATAACAAAGTTGAAACAATCCCCGGCTTGATGGACAAACCCCCTTCATGCGACTGACCCAGCAACAATTGGAAGCCCACCTGTGGGGTGCGGCCAACATCCTGCGCGGCAAGACCGCCGGCCAGGATTACAAGAACTACATCCTGTCGCTGATGTTCTACAAGCGCCTGTGCGACCAATGGGAGAACGAGGCGGATGAGGCTATCGCCGTGTTGGAACAGCAGCAGGGCCGCGCGTTCACCGAGGCGCAGAAAGCCATCTTCCGGGCGCGCGGCGAGCACCGTTTCAACATCCCCGACGGCAGTCGCTGGGGCGATGTGTTGGCGGTTTCCGGGAATATCGGGCAGAAGCTGACGGAAGCCATGCGCGCAGTCGCCAACGCCAACGAAGAACTGCGGGGCGTGTTCACCGTGGATTGGAACCAGCCCGCGCCCGACGCCAGCGGCAAGAAGCTGATCCCCAACGAGGTGGTGCATGCGCTGATCCAGCATTTCGACGAGCACGATCTGTCCAATCGCAGCGTGCCGCCCGACATTCTGGGCCGCGCCTATGAATACCTGATCAAGCAGTTCGCCGACGATGCCGGGGCGAAAGCGGGCGAGTTCTTCACCCCGCCCGAGGTGGTGGATACCCTGGTCCGCATCCTCGAACCGCGTCCGGGCGACACGATCTACGATCCGACCGCCGGCAGCGGCGGGATGCTGGTGCATTCCGCCGACTACCTGCGCGAAAAAGGCCATCACGCTACGTCCGCCCGCTACTTCGCCCAGGAGATGAATTGGGGCAACGCCGCCATCGGCAAGATCAACTCGGTGTTGCATGGCTTGGAAGCGACTATTGCGGCGGGAGCCAGCACGATCACCGACCCTGCGTTTCTCGAAGCGGGCCAGTTGAAAAAATTCTCGCTGGTACTGGCCAATTTCCCGTTTTCGGATGAATTTTGGTGGCTGAAGCCGGAACAGCAGCCGGACGACAAGAAAAGGAAGGACAAGCTCAAGAAAGAGGTGTTCGGCAAGGAGGGCTATAAAGACCTATTCGGGCGGTTCGGGCGTGGGACCGCGTTCCGGGCGCCGCCCGCCGGTTATGGCGACTACGCCTTTATCCTGCACATCGTCGCCTCGCTCGCCGACCACGGCCGCGCCGGCATCGTCTGCCCGCAAGGGGTGTTGTTTCGCGGACAGCCGGAGGTGGAAGAGGAAACCGGCGAGTTCGACGACGACGGCAACCCGATTATCAAGCGCCGCAAGGCCGACGACGAGCATTTGATCCGGCAGGCGCTGCTGCAAGCGCGGTTCATTGACGCCGTCATTTCCCTGCCGCTGAACGTGTTCTATGGCGCGGGCGTGCCGGCCTGCCTGCTGATCCTGCGCAAAAAGCGGCCGCCGGAGCGGCACGATCAGGTGTTGCTGGTTTACGCCGCCCGCCACTACCGCGAATTGTCCAACCAGAACGAACTGCGCCCGCAGGACGTGATGCGGATTCTGGTGCACGTTCACGCCTACGGCGATGCCGCGAAGGTGCCCGAACTGGTCGCCCGGCACAGCCAGCGCATCCGCGAGCAGATCAACCAGCGCGAACAGGAGGAAATCGAACGGCTGGAGGCGGAGTATGCCGGCTACGCCGAGCGCCTGGCCCAACTCGACACCACCATTGCCGAAGCGCGGGCCGGGCTGGCACGGTTGCGGACGCAGACCGAGAAAACCAAGGCGGAAACGGCGTTGCGCAAGCTGGAGAGCCAGCGCGCCAAGCCCGCCGCCAAGGTGACGGAACGGGATGAGCGCATCGCCGAGACCCGCCGCCGTGCGGAAGATGACCGGCGCGAGGTGGATCAGGTTGGCAGCGAACTGGGGACGCTGTACGGCGATCCCGATGAGTTGCTCAAACACGCGCGGGTGGTGAGCCTCGATGAAATCGCGGAAAACGAATTCAACCTCAATATCCCGCGCTATGTGGATACGTTTGAGCCGGAGCCACGGGCAGAGGTGAAGGAGGCGCTGAGGGCATTGCAAAAGGCCGAGAACGAGGTTGCCATAGCTGAAAGAAACCTGATGAAATTTTTGAGGGACATCGGCTATGAAACCTACTGACGCGCTACCGCATCCTGCTGATTGGAGCACGGCAACGATTTCGAAAACTGTCGAAATCAAGCGCGGTATCTCCTGGTCAAAAGAGCAAGAACATCTTGCACCGCGAGAGGGCGCCATTCCTGTGATCCGCATTGGCAACGTACAGGAACGGCTAGAACTTGATGACTTGATATACATTTCTGGTTTGAAGCCAAAAGCTATTGAGAAAAAACGAGTTGCAGCAGGATGGGCTATCATTGTTGGCTCAAACGGAAATCGTCAACGCATCGGAAATGCTGTAAAGATTGTAGATGATACTGACTTTCTTTTTGCTTCTTTCTTAATTGCCGCAAAACCCAAACCTGATAGTGGAATTACCCCGGAGTTTTTTTATCGCTGGCTCAGTTCTGAGCAAGTACAGGCATATCTCAGTGCATCCTCTGAAGGTTCGACGGGGTTGAGCAACTTGAGCCATAGCTTTTTTAAAGCAATGGCAATTCCTTATCCTACGACAGATGAGCAAGCCGCCATCGCCCGCATTCTCGATGCCGTGGACACGACGATTGAGCAGACGCGGGAGGTAATTGATTTTGCGACCAAATTTAAGAACACCTTGGTCCAAGACTTTTTCTACTCGGCCTTGGGCTTGACCGCTTATGCCGACCGGCCATCCAAGGAACTACCGAGCGATTGGGTGCTTTTGCCGATGGAAGCCCTCATTGCTGGCGAACCCAAAAATGGCGTGTCGCCGAAAGCATCCTCTCAACCGCCTGGAACTCCCACATTCAGCATCGCGGCGATTCGGGATGGCAGGATTGACTTGTTCAACGGTGAGAACCTGAAGTACACCGAGATTTCACCCAAGGTTGCAGAGAAGTTCAAGATTTCCAAGGGTGACATCTTAATCGTGCGGGGCAATGCTAACCCAGACCTTGTTGGCAAGGCAGGTCGAATCACGGACTTTCCCGATGGCTGCATCTACCCGGATATCACCAAACGTGTTGTGCTCCGCAACTATGGCGATCACCGCTTGCTTCCTGAATTCACGGTTCTCACCTGGAATCACGCAATCGTTCATAACCAAGTCCTGCGGCGTGCCAAAACATCGAATGGGACACTCAAGATCAACAACCGTGATGTGAAGCAAATCTTGTTGCCGGTTCCACCATTGGTACAACAGGAGGAAATCGTCGATTTGATAGAGGCGGTAGACACAAAAATAGATGCGCTGACAGCAAAGTTTACCGCCCTTGAGCAAGTCAAAAAATCCCTCATGCACGACCTGCTCACCGGCAAGGTGCGGGTTGGTGATAATTTTCCAGAATTGATAAAGGTCAAATCCCATGCAAGCCATAGAATTTGAAACCCATCTTAAGGGAATGACGAAAATCTATTCAGAATGGGTATAATGTAGCCTTATGATGCTAATATGAATTTATTGGAGAAAATCATTATGCCAACGATTACCTTGCGCGATGTTCCGGAAGACCTCCATCGACATTTAAAACAACAGGCCAAAAGACATCATCGTTCTGTCGACAGAGAGGTCATCATTATTTTGGAAAAACTCATTAAAAAACCAGCCAACCTAAATGAAATAGCCTCTGAAGAACGGCTATCAGCTATTATGGAAATTAGCCGACGCTGCGCCGCATTACCCGAACTCGATTCGCGCAGCGCGGATGAAATCATCGGCTATGATGAAAACGGCTTTCCCGCGTGACCCAGGGAAACGATCATGGTGATTGACACCTCGGCTCTCCTCTGCATCCTTCTGGGCGAACCCGAAGCAGAACAGTGTGCTCGCTTATTGGTCACAGCGGACTCCACCAACGTGATTGCGTCTGTAACGTGGTTTGAGGCCATGCTCGTCATCACCAGTCGGCGCGGGGAAGCAGGCCACCAGAGCCTGACCCACCTGCTAGACCTCGCCCACGTCGAGATACTCCCGATGGACGCCGACTTGGCGCAAATCGCTTATCAAGCCTGGCTACGCTACGGCAAAGGTCGGCATCCAGCCGGACTAAATTTTGGAGACTGCTTTTCTTATGCCCTCGCCAAACAGCGAGCAGAACTCCTCCTGTTCAAGGGCGAAGATTTTTCCAAAACTGGTATATTAACCGTGATCTAAGCGGCGTTTCCGTACAGCCTCTAAGGCGAACACGTTATGAGCGAAGCCGGTTACGTCGAACTCCCCGTCATCGCCTGGCTCTCCGGTCACGGCAGCCACACCCCCCACGACAAGGGCCTGGGCTGGATCTACCGCGACGAGGCGGCGATGGCCGCGTTCAACCGGCCGCTGACCGACCCACTGGTCGAACCGCTGCTGATTCAAGCCCTTCTGCGCATCAATGACGACGTACACACCGAAGCGCAAGCCCGACTTGCCGTCAACGCACTGCGCAAAACCCTGACCCAACCGGACAGGCTCACCGCCAACCGTGAAACCCTCGATCTGCTGCGCGACGGCGCCACCGTCGTTTTGACGCCCGGCGAACCGGCCAAAACCGTGCGCTTCATCGAATTCGACCCCGCCCGGCAACACCGCAACGACTTCACCGCCACCAACCAATACCGGGTGCAAGGCGTGCGGCAATGCCGCGACGACACCGTGTTGCTGGTGAACGGCATCCCGCTGGTCATCGCCGAATACAAAAGCTACCTCGCCAGCGGCAAAGACTGGACCGAAGCCGTGCGGCAACTGCACCGCTACCAGCGCCAAGCGCCGCTGATGCTGGCCCCCAACGTGTTTTGCGTGGCGGCGGACGAACAGGAATTCCGCTACGGCACGGTGCTGTTCCACGACGCCAGCCAGAGCGACATCGCCCAGTATCTCGACGCCTGGGGGCCGTGGCTGTCCCGTTACCCCGACCGCAAAGGCTGGTGGAACGCACCGGAAGCCGACCGACCCGACGACCCGCTGGAAATCCCGGTCAAGAACCTGCTGCGCCTGAAACCCTGCCATGTGCTGGACTTCCTGCAACACTTCATCGCGTTCGAGACCAAGCGCGGCAAAACGGTCAAGAAGATCGCCCGCTACCAGCAGTTCGAGGCGGTCAACGACATCGTGGATCGTACCCTGGTGCTGATCGGCCAACCCGTCACCGCCCAGGATCGCACCGGCCTGATCTGGCATACCCAGGGCTCGGGCAAATCCCTCACCATGATCTTCGCCGCCTACAAGCTACGGCGACAGGCGGCGCTGAAAAACCCAACCGTCCTGATCGTGGTGGATCGCCGCGACCTGAAAACCCAAATCGCCGACGACTTCGACGCTTGCGACTATCCCAACGTGGAAAAAGCGCTGGGTGTCGAGGATCTGAAGCGCAAGCTCAAAACGGTCTGGCGCGGCACCCTGGTCACCACCGTGCAATCCTTCCAGAAAATGGCCGACCTGCCGCCCCTGCCCGACGACAACCTCATCACCCTGGTGGACGAATGCCACCGCTCGCAGAAAGGCCACAGCGCCGACAGCTACGCGATGACGATGCGGGTGAAACTGCCGAACGCCTTCCGCTACGGCTTCACTGGCACCCCGATAGACCGGACCATGATCAACACCCACCGCGATTTCGGCCCGGTGGTGGACGGCCAGCAGGAGCGTTACCTCAGCTACTACGGCATCAAGCGGGCGATCAAGGACGGCGCGACCCTGGAAGTGCATTACCTGCGCGATAAAGTGCCGTTGACCGTGAACGAGCAGGCGTTGAATGTCGGCTTCGAGCAGATGTGCGCGGAAATGGAACTGGAGGACGAGGAAGCGAAAGACCTGATCCAGCGCCAGCGTTCGCAATGGAAGGAACTGGCTCGCCATCCCGACCGGGTCGAGATCGTGATCGACAAGATGTTGGCTCACTTCCTGGCCTGGCCCGACCCCAGCGGCTTCAAGGCGCAACTGGTCGGGGTGGATCGCCTGGCCTGCGCCCGCTTCAAGGATGCGCTGGACGCCAAGCTACAGGCGCGCGGGCTGCCGCCGGAGTGGTCGGACGTGATCATCTCGGAAGGCCAGAACGACGACCCGGACCTGGAGCGATTCCACTACGGTAAGCAGAAACAGGATGACTTGATCGACTACTTCAAGCTCACCCCGGCGCAATGGGAAGTTTGGAACCGGGAACGCTACGGCGACGACCGGGCCCACTGGCGCCCGCCGCTGAAAATTCTGATCGTCTGCGACCGATTGTTGACCGGCTTTGACGCCCCTATCGAACAGGTGATGTACCTCGACAAACCGCTGCGCGACCACAACCTGCTGCAAGCCATCGCCCGTACCAACCGCCCGTTGCCGGCGATGAACAAACGCACCGGGGTGGTGGTGGATTTCTTCGGCGTGTTCGCCGACCTGGAAAAAGCGCTCAACTTCGACGAGAACATCCGCGAAGAAGCGTTGATCGACTGGGAGGCGCTGAAAGCCACCGTGCCGGGCGAAGTCAGGCGTTGTCTGGATTCGTTCCAGGGCATCGCCATCGCCGATACCCGCGATTGTCTGCTTGCCGCGCTGCGGGCGCTGCAAGACCCGGATGCCGCCCGGATTTTCGAGCACAACTTCAACAGCCTGGAACGGCTGTGGGAAGCGGTTTCGCCCGATCCCTGCCTGTACCCGCACCGCCACGCCTATAACTGGCTGTGCGGC
>WBUJ01000066.1 GCA_008933795.1 Candidatus Contendibacter sp.
CTCTGGTGATTCTGGAGATCGTCCTTGGCATCGACAACCTGATCTTCATCGCCATCCTCGCCGAAAAGCTTCCGCCCGCCGAGCGCGACCGGGCGCGGGTGATCGGCCTGGTCTTGGCGTTGATGATGCGCCTGGTGCTGCTGGCCAGCATCTCCTGGCTGGTGACCCTGACCGCGCCGCTGTTTTCCATCCTCGGCCACGCCTTTTCCGGCCGCGATCTGATCCTGTTCGTCGGCGGCCTGTTCCTGTTGTTCAAGGGCACCATGGAATTGCACGAACGGCTGGAGGGCGGCGACGAGGAACATGGCGGATCGAAGCTGTACGCCGGGTTCTGGCCGGTGGTGGCGCAGATCGTGGTGCTGGACGCGGTGTTCTCCCTCGACGCAGTCATCACCGCCGTCGGCATGGTCGAACACCTGCCGGTGATGATGGCGGCGGTGATCATCGCCATCGCGCTGATGATCGTCGCCAGCAAACCGCTGACCCGCTTCGTCAACGCCCACCGCACCGTGATCATTCTCTGCCTGGGCTTCCTGCTGATGATCGGCTTCAGCCTGGTGGCCGAGGGTCTGGGCTTCCAGATTCCCAAGGGCTACCTGTACGCCGCCATCGGCTTCTCGGTGCTGATCGAGGCGTTCAACCAGTGGGCGCAGTTCAACCGCCGCCGCTTTCTGGCTGGCGCGCGCCCATTGCGAGAACGCACCGCGGAGGCGGTGTTGCGGCTGCTGGGTGGCCGGGCGGAGTCGGACGAGGTGGGTGAGGACGTGGCGGCGCTGGCCGGCGGCGCCAGTCGGGAGGCGTTCGTGTTCGATCCTGCCGAGCGCGCCATGATCCGAAGCGTGCTGAATCTGGGCGAGCAGCTCATTCCGGCGCTGATGACCCCGCGCCCCGACATCGTTTGGCTGGATCTGGAGGCGACTCCGGAAGAAGTGCGCGAAACCCTGCGACAATATCCGTACAGCCGCTATCTGGCGTGCCGGGGCGATTTGGACGAAATCGAGGGCGTGGTCGAGGGGCGTGCCCTGCTGGTTCAGACGCTCGACGGTGGACCTTTGGACTTGCGCAAGGCGCTGCGCGAGCCGCTGGTGGTCCACGAGGGCATGAACGCGCTGCAAGTGCTGGAACAGTTGCGCCAGCATCCCATCCCATTGGCGGTGGTGGTGGACGAGTACGGCGGCGTGGAAGGCATCGTCACCGCCGCCGACATTTTGGCGTCCATCGCCGGCGAACTGGCCGATACCACCAATGCCGAAGCCCCCGAAGTGATCCAGGAAAGCGATGACGTCTGGTTGTTGGACGGGAGCCTGCCGCTGGACGAAGTGCGGGAGGCGATCGGGTGCGAGGTTCTTCCCCGAGGGGACGGTTATCACACCCTGGCCGGGCTGGTGCTCAACCAGTTGGGCGAAATTCCCAGCGGCGGCGAACAGTTCGCTTTGGAAGGGTATCGGTTCGAAGTGGTGGGCATGGACGGGCACCGCATCGAGCAGGTGCGAGTCCGCCGGCTTGAATCCACCGAGGCCGCCGAAGCCGCGGAAAAAGTTTAGGACGTTCTTGCAACGCGCGTTCGGTTGCTTGAATACGTTCGCAAGCACGCTATATTTTCGAAGACCCAATCGTCGACGATAACCAATAACGTCATAAAGGGGAGGCTGCTTGTTGCGCGCGCTGGGGTTATGGTTCTTCTGTTTTGGCCTGTGGCTGCTGCTGTCCGGCTATTTCGACGTTCCCCTGTTGCTGGGCTTCGGCGTGCTGTCGTGCGCGCTCGTGGTGTTCGTCGCCTGGCGCACGGAAGTGATCGATCCCGAGGAACGACCGCTGCGCCTGCGATTCAACCTCCATATCTTCAGCTACTGGCCCTGGCTGCTGTGGCAAATCGTGCTGGCCAATTGGGATGTCGCCAAGCGCATCGTCGATCCCAAGCTGCCGATCAGCCCCACCCTGATCACCCTGAAACCGACCCAGCGCAGCGATCTGGGCCGGGTTATTTACGCCAATTCCATCACCCTGACGCCGGGCACGGTGACCACCGCCCTGAGCGGCGACACGCTCGAAGTTCACGCGCTGACGCGAGAGGGGGCCGATGCTCTGTTGGACGGCGACATGGATCGGCGCGTTACCCGGTTGGAAGGAGGTGAATGATGTTCGCGGCCACGGCGATCGGCGTTCTGGTTTGCATGGGTTTGGCGCTGGCGCGCGCCGTGCTGGGACCTACTGTCTACACACGCATCCTGGCGGTCAACTCCTTCGGCACCCTGACCGTGCTGCTCATCGCCGTGCTGGGGTTCATGGCCGGACGCCCCGATTTTCTCGACATCGCCTTGGTCTACGCCCTCATCAACTTCATCAGCACCATCGCGGTGCTCAAGTTCATCCGCTATGGGGACATGGGCTGGCCGCGCAATGTTCCCGACGAACCGCAGGACGATTTGTGATGGCCGTGTTGATCGATCTGCTCGGTTGGCTGGCGTTGCTCGGCGGCGTGGCGTTCGCGCTGATCGGCAGCGTCGGTTTGATGCGGATGCCGGATTTCTACACCCGCCTGCACGCGGCGGGCATCACCGACACGCTCGGCGCCGGTTTGATCCTGCTCGGCTTGATGTTGCAGGCCGGCTGGACCCTGGTCAGCGTCAAACTGTTGTTGATTCTGATCTTTTTGTGGTTCACCAGCCCCATCGCGACCCATGCCCTGTCCCGGGCGGCGCTGCTCGATCCCGATAATCCGCCGCCGATCCTGCACGAGGAATCGCCGCCATCGAAGTCCTAGTCGATATCTTCCTGCTGACCCTGCTGGTCGTCACCGCCGTGGCCGCCATCCGCTTGCGGGACTTGTTCGCGGTGGTGATGCTGTTCGGCATTTACAGCTTGGTGTCGGCCAGTCTGTTCGTGGTGCTGGACGCCGTGGACGTGGCGTTCACCGAAGCCTCGGTCGGCGCGGGGGTGGCGACGGTGTTCATGCTGGGCACCCTGGCGCTCACCACCAGCCGCGAAAAGACGCCGGTCGCCCACCAGCCGCTGTTGCCCTTGCTGGTGGTGACCATTACCGGTCTGGCGCTGGTCTACGGCACCTGGGACATTCCGCGCTACGGTGATCCGGCCAATCCCATCCACCATCATTTGGTGCAGCGCTTTATCGAGGATTCGCCCAGGGAAATCGGCATTCCCAACGTCGTGACCTCGGTGTTGGCCAGTTATCGCGGCTACGACACGCTCGGCGAGACCACCGTGGTGTTCACCGCCGCCATCGGCGTGTTGGTGCTGGTCGGCGGCGCGCGCCGGCGGCGTTCCCGCAAGGACGAACCGAAATGAAGCGGTACACGATTCCGCGTCTTGGAACCAAGCTGCTGTTGCCGCTGATTCTGTTGTTCGCGTTGTACGTGCAGTTCCACGGCGATTACGGGCCGGGCGGCGGGTTTCAGGCCGGCGTCATTTTCGGCGCGGGCTTCATTCTCTACGCGCTGATTTACGGGCTGGACGACGCCCGCCGACTGATGCCGCCGTGGTTGCTGCGGATCGGGGTCTCGCTGGGCGTGTTGATCTACGCCGGGGTGGGTCTGGTCGGGCTGTTGCTGGGCGGGAATTATCTGGATTACGGCGTGCTGGACAGCCACGATCCGGCGCACGGCCAGCATCTGGGAATCCTGTTGGTGGAACTGGGCGTCGGCATCACCGTGTCGGCGGTCATGGTAACCATTTTTTATGCTTTTGCTGGCAGGGGGCGCTAGTGGCAATCCTGGGCCTGTACAACTACTGGATCTTCATCATTCTGATGATGTGCGGCTTTTACGTCGTTATCTCAAGCGGCAACCTGGTGAAGAAACTGGTGGGTCTGAACATCTTTCAGACCTCGGTGTTCATCCTCTACATCAGCATGGGCAAGATCATCGGCGGCACCGCGCCCATCGTCATCGACAAAGCGGTGGTCTACAGCAACCCCATGCCGCATGTCTTGATCCTGACCGCCATCGTGGTCGGCATCGCCACCACGTCGCTCGGCCTGGCGCTGGTGGTGCGCATCCACGAAGCCTACGGGACCATCGAGGAAGACGAGATTCACGCCCAGGACGCGGAAGAAGCTCTGTGATCGCTCATCTGCCCGCGCTACAAGTCATCATTCCGCTGGTATCGGCGCCGCTGTGCGCGCTGCTGCCCGCCGGCCGCGTGGTCTGGCTGGCGGCCATGGCGGCGAGTTGGCTGGCGCTTCTCGTCGCCGCCCTGCTGCTGGATCAGGTGTTGGCGCACGGCCCCATTTCCTACCTGATGGGCGGCTGGCCCGTACCCTGGGGCATCGAATACCGGGTGGACGCGCTCAACGCCTACCTGCTGCTGATCGTGGCGGGGATCGGGGCCGTCGTCATGACCTTCGGGCGGGTGATCGTCGAACGCCGCATCCGCCTGCCCGAAAGCAAGCAGTCCTGGTTTTACACGGCGTACCTGCTGTGTCTGACCGGCCTGCTGGGGATCACGATTACCGGCGACGCCTTCAACGTCTTCGTGTTTCTGGAGATCTCGTCGCTGTCCAGCTACGTGCTGATCAGCATCGGTCGCGACCGCCGCGCGCTGACCGCCGCCTATCAGTACCTGATCATGGGCACCATCGGCGCGACCTTCATCCTGATCGGCATCGGCCTGCTGTACGTGATGACCGGCACCCTCAACATGGGGGATCTGGCCGCGCGCATCCCCGCCGTGGCCGATACCCGCACCGTGCGCGCCGCCTTCGCCTTTCTGACCATCGGCGTCAGCCTCAAGCTGGCGCTGTTTCCGCTCCACCTGTGGCTGCCCAACGCCTACGCCTACGCACCCTCGGTGGTGACGGCGTTTCTGGCGGCCACGGCCACCAAGGTGGCGATCTATGTGCTGCTGCGGTTTTTCTTCACCATTTTCGGGGCCAAGTTCTCGTTTGAAACCATGCAGTTGGATAAAGTCCTGCTGCCGCTGGCCCTGGTGGGAATCTTCAGCGCGTCGGTGGTGGCGATTTTCCAGGACAACGTCAAGCGGATGCTGGCCTATTCCAGCGTCGCCCAGATCGGCTACATGATTCTGGGCATCAGCCTGGTGTCGGTGACCGGCCTGACCGCCAGTATCAGCCACCTGTTCAACCACGCCCTGATGAAAGGTGCGCTGTTCATGGCGCTGGGCTGCGTGTCGTTCCGGGTCGGGGCCGCCAAGCTGGAGCGCATGGCCGGGGTGGGCCGGACCATGCCCTGGACCATGGGCGCCTTCGTGATCGGTGGCTTGAGCCTGATCGGCGTACCGCTGACGGCGGGGTTCGTCAGCAAGTGGTATCTGATCGTGGGCGCGCTGGAAAAAGGCTGGTGGCCGGTGGCGGTGCTGGTGCTGATCACCTCACTGCTGGCGTTGATCTACATCTGGCGGGTGGTGGAAGTGGCCTACTTCAAGCCGGCGCCGGAAGGGCAGGTCGTGCGCGAAGCGCCGCTGGCGCTGCTGGTTCCCACCTGGGCGCTGGCGCTGGCCAATCTCTATTTCGGGCTGGACACCTCGCTGAACGCGGGGGTGGCCCGGCTGGCGGCGCAGAGTTTGCTGGGGGCCAGCCAGTGAAGAAGCTGCGTATTTATGTTGATACTTCGGTCATCGGCGGTTGCTTTGACGCCGAGTTCGCCGAATGGTCAAACCTGTTGATCAATGATTTTCGTCAAGGACGCTATCAAGCGGTCCTTTCCGACGTGACGGCTTCCGAAGTTCAACCCGCACCAGATTTCGTTAGAAATCTCCACGCGGAACTGCTGTCGTTACCGACGCAGGTCGTTCGGGTCGATGAAGATGCAGTATCGCTCGTGCAGCACTACATTGCACATAGCGTTCTCGGCCAGCGGTTCTTGAACGACATGCTGCACATCGCCTTGGCCACTATCGCCGAGGTTGATGTTTTAGTGAGCTGGAATTTCAAGCACATTGTCCGGCTCGACAAAATACGGTTGTTTAACGCCGTCAATCTTGAACAGGGCTACAAACCTCTGGTCATCTATTCCCCACGCGAGGTCGCCAGTCATGGATCGGAAAACTGAAGAATTTCACACTGTCGATTTTTTCCGCAAGATCCGGGATGAACAGGCCGCCGTTTTGACCGGGAAGTCCCCTGCGGAAATTATCGCTTTCTTCTCGAAGCCCAGGTCGGGATCAACGAAGCGGCCCATCAGAACGCACCGATCAGCAGTACAGCCGTGATCGGGCATACAGGCTTGTATCTTTCACTTGGCTGTGGTGGGCTGATTCTTTGAATTCCGAAGCGACCCTGCTGCTGGCGCTGTTCATCCCGCTGCTGAGCGCGTTTTTCATCGCCGCCAACGATGACCGCCCCAACTGGCGCGAGGGCGCGACCCTGCTGGCTTCGGTGCTGCTGCTCGGCGTCGTGCTGTCCCTGCTGCCGGCGGTGCTGGCCGGCGCCCGGCCCACCGTGGATCTGTTCGAGTTCGCGCCGGGCCTGCCGCTGCGGCTGAGCGTGGAGCCGCTGGGCATGACCTTCGCCTGCGTGGCGGCGTTGCTGTGGCCGCTGAATTCGCTCTATTCCATCGGCTACATGCGCGGCAACCAGGAACAGCACCAGACCCGGTTCTACATCTGTTTCGCCATCGCCATCGCCAGCACCATCGGTATCGCCTTCGCCGGCAATCTGCTGACCCTGTTCATTTTCTACGAAGCGCTGACCCTCTCGACCTACCCGTTGGTCACCCACAAGGGCACGCCCGAGGCCATGCGGGCTGGACGGCTGTATCTGGGCATCCTGCTGAGCACCTCCATCGGTTTGCTGCTGCTGGCCATCGTCTGGACCTGGGCAATCGCCGGGACCCTGGATTTCATGCCGGGCGGCATTCTGGCCGGCAAGGTGGAAGGCCCGGCCGTGGCCATCCTGCTGGCGCTGTACATATTCGGCATCGGCAAGGCGGCGCTGATGCCGTTCCACCGCTGGCTGCCAGCGGCGATGGTGGCGCCGACTCCGGTCAGCGCGCTGCTCCATGCCGTGGCGGTGGTCAAGGCCGGTGTGTTCGCGGTGATGAAGGTCGTAGTCTACGTCTTCGGCATCGACTTCCTGAGCGCCACCGGTGCCTCGCAGTGGTTGCTGTGGGTGGCGGCGCTGACCGTATTGCTGGCCTCCTTCGTGGCCCTGACCCAGGACAATCTCAAGGCCCGGCTCGCCTATTCCACGGTCAGCCAGTTGGGCTACGTGGTGCTGGGCGCGGCGCTGGCCACCTCGATGGGTGTGATCGGCGGTTCGATGCAGATCGTGATGCACGCCATGGGCAAGATCACCCTGTTCTTCTGCGCCGGCGCGATCTACACCGCGACCCACAAGACTGAAGTCAGCCAACTGGACGGGTTGGGCCGGGTGATGCCGTTCACCTTCGGCGCGTTCCTGATCGGCGCGCTCAGCATCATCGGGCTCCCGCCGCTGGGCGGCTCGTGGGGCAAGTGGTATCTGCTGGCGGGCACGGCTGATGCCGGTCAGTGGGCGATGATGGCGGTGCTGCTGATCAGTTCGCTGCTGAACGTGGTCTACCTGCTGCCGGTGGCGGCGCGGGGGTTTTTTCTGCCGGAGAACTCGAACCACCCCGGCGCTTCGCGCCACCCCTCCTTGGACAAGGAGGGGAACATGCGGGAACCGAACTTGGAGGGGAATGGTAACTCTGCCTGGACCGGCATCCGCGAAGCGCCGCTGGCCTGCGTCGTACCGCTGTGCCTGACCGCCCTGGGCTGCGTGCTGCTGTTCTTTTTCGCCGATGGTTTATATGCGCTGCTGGCGCCCATCACCGCCCGCTGAGGAACCGCCGATGACCGCTCCAACCCCTTCCGCCGATCGTCCCGAGCGCAAGCGTTGGCTCGATGACCGGCGCAACGTGGACAAGATCTTTTACGGACTGGTGCTGATCTGCGCGGGATTGTTCCTGGCCGATTTTTTCTACCACAAGCACGTCAATTTCGCGTTCGAGAACTGGTTCGGGTTCTTCGCCTGGTACGGTTTTGTCTGCTGCGTGGCGCTGGTGCTGCTGGCCAAGCAGATGCGGAAGTTGGTGAAACGGGACGAGGATTACTACGGTGATTGACGGTCTCAACCCGGCGCTGATTCTGGTTTGCGGTTCGCTGCTGGCGCTGCTGACGCCGCAAGGTCTCGTCCGGAACAGCTTCCTGCTGGCGCTGCCGGTGCTGAGCCTGGTCCAGCTTTGGGGTTTGCCCTATGGCCAGTACGCCCAAGTCGAACTTTTCAGCTTGACCTTGACCACGCTGCGGCTCGACGGGCTGAGCTTCGCCTTCGCCCTCGTGTTCCACATCGCCGCACTGCTGGCGGTTGTTTATGCCTGGAACCTGCGCGATCCGGTGCAGCAGGTGGCGGGATTGTTCTATCCGGGCGCGGCGCTGGGCGCGGTGCTGGCGGGCGATCTGATCACGCTGTTCATCTGCTGGGAACTGGCCGCCGTATCCTCGGTATTTCTGATCTGGGCGCAGCGCACCCCACGGGCGTATCGAGCGGGCCTGCGTTATCTGGTGATCCAGGTCGGTTCCGGCGTGCTGCTGCTGGCCGGCATTATCGTTCACATCCGGGCCACCGGCTCGGTGGCGTTCGAGCATCTGGGGCTGGGCAGTCCCGGCGCGACACTGATGCTGGTCGCGTTCGGCATCAAGGCTGCTTTTCCCCTGCTGCACAACTGGTTGCAGGACGCCTACCCCGAAGCCACCGTGACCGGCACCGTGGTGTTGTCCGCCTTCACCACCAAGATGGCGATTTATGCCCTGGCCCGGGGTTTTGCTGGAACCGAGATCCTGATCACCATCGGCACCATCATGGCGATGTTTCCGATTTTCTTCGCGGTGATCGAAAACGACCTGCGGCGGGTGCTGGCCTACAGCATGAACAACCAGCTCGGTTTCATGGTGGTCGGCATCGGCATCGGCACGCCGCTGGCGCTCGACGGCGCGGTGGCGCACGCCTTCGCCGACATTCTGTTCAAGGCGTTGCTGTTCATGAGCATGGGCGCGGTGCTGCTGCGCGCCGGCACGGTCAACGGTTCCCAGTTGGGTGGGTTATACAAGTCCATGCCGCTGACTACGGTGTTCTGCATCGTGGGCGCCGCCTCGATTTCGGCCTTTCCGCTGTTCAGCGCTTTTGTCACCAAGTCGCTGATTCTGGAAGCGGCGGCTCAGGAAGGGCATTGGATTCCATTTCTGTTCCTGCTGTTCGCCTCCGCCGGCGTGTTCCATCATGCCGGCATCAAGATTCCCTATTTCGCCTTCTTCGCCCACGACAGCGGCATCCGCTGTCAGGAAGCGCCGACCCACATGCTGATCGCAATGGGGCTGGCGGCGGCGCTGTGCATCGGGATCGGCGTGTTCCCGGATGCGCTTTACGCCATCCTGCCGTATCCGGTCGCCTTCGATCCCTACACCACCACGCACGTCATCGCCCAGTTGCAACTGCTGACCTGGTCGGCCCTGGCGTTTTCGGTGCTGGTGCGGACCGGCATTTATCCGCCGGAATTGCACTCGGTAAATCTGGATTTCGACTGGTTCTACCGCCGGCTGCTGCCTGCCGCCGCAACCCGCGTCTGGACCGTGGCGCTGTCGGGGTGGGAGGCGTTCAATCTTGCCATGGAGCGGCGCGTGGAAGCCTTGATCGCGGGCTTGTCCCGCCACCACGGCCCGCATGGCCTGCTGGCCATGACGTGGCCCTCAGGCAGCATGGTGCTGTGGGCAGTGCTACTGTTGGGCGTGTGCCTGGTGTTCTATTACCTGTAGCGCGAATCGCGCCCACGTTCGCGGTCCAAAACGCGCCGCGCGAACCGTTCGCCGCCGGCTTGGCTCCAAGACCGGGTTGCGGGCGGCGGCAAGCGGTTCGGATACTACAAATACCGCCAATACAGATAGACCATGCTGATGGCGATGGACATCAGCATGATCGGGAAGGCCATCAGGGTGTACTGGACGAAGCGGATCGGCTGGCCGGCCCGCTCGGCGAAGCCGGCGACCACCAGATTGGCGCTGGCGCCGATCAGGGTGCCGTTGCCACCCAGGCACGCGCCCAGCGACAGCGACCACCACAGCGGCATCAAGCCTTCCGGCCCGCCGAAGCTGGGGGCCATGGCCTTGATCAGCGGGATCATGGTGGCGACGAAAGGGATGTTATCAATGATCGCTGACAGGATGGCCGAGGACCACAGGATCACCATCGCGGTAGCGCTCAAGTCGCCGCCAGTCAGGGCCAGCATCTTATCGGCCAGCAGTTTGAGCAGGCCGGTGCCGTCCACCCCGTGCACCACGATGAACAGGCCGACGAAAAAGAAGATGGTGATCCATTCCACCTCGTTGAAGGCGTCCAGCACGTGCTTGCTCTGATGCTCGGCATCGTGACCGAAGTTGGCCAGCAGCAGCAACAGAGCGGCGCCGGTCATGGCTACCGTGGCGGCTTCGAGACCGAGAAACCGGGCAAAAACGAAACCGGCAATCACCAGGCCGATCACCAGCAAGCATTGCTTGAGCAGTCGTCGGTCGGTGATGGCTTCGTGTTCGTTGAACTGCATCACCCGCTGGCGATCTTCCGGCGTGGCTCTGAGATGCCGGCCCCAAATGAAATAGATCGGCGCCAGCGTGGCCGCCATGATCACGAAAACAACCGGGGCCAGATTATAGGCGAAATCGTTGAAGGTCAGGCCGGTGGCGGAACCGATCATGATGTTGGGCGGATCGCCGATCAGAGTCGCCGTGCCGCCGATGTTGGAGGAAAAGATCATCGCGAACAGGTAGGGATAGGGATTGATCCTGAGTTCCTCGGTGATCAGCAGGGTGACCGGCGCGACCAGCAGCACCGTGGTTACGTTGTCCAGAAGCGCCGAGGTGACCGCCGTGACCAGCGAAATCATCACCAGAATGCCCCAGGGTCGGGCATCCACCTTCTTGGCCGCCCAAATCGCCAAAAACTGAAAGACACCGGACTGACGGGTGATGGCGACGATCAGCATCATGCCGATCAGCAGGCCGATGGTGTTGAAGTCGATACCGCGAATGGCGGCTTCCTGATTGAGAATGCCGAGCACGATCATCAGCCCCGCCGCCAGCAAGGAGACGATGGCGCGGTTGATCTTCTCGGTCATCACCACCACGTAGGTGAGCGCGAACAGAATGGCGGCCACCCACATGGGGTTCAGACCGAACAGCACCGCCGAGGCGGCTTCGCTGGAACCGTGCATCTCAGGAGTTCTCCCCAAGCAGCTTTTCCAGGACATCCCAGAACGAAATGATGCCTTCCAGCCGGTTATTGGTCTTGTTCACCACCGGCACGCTGGTGGTGCGCCCGTGCAGCATCAGGAGCATCACTTCCATAGCGTGGGTGTCGGGACGGGCGACCTCGTGGATGTTCAGCCAGTTTTTCACCGGCTCGTCGCGCCGCCGACCCAGGCGCTGGGCTAAGTCCTCGACGCTTTCGGTCACAAAAGACACGTTATCCAGCCCGTGCTTGTCCAGCACCGCCTTGGGCAAGGTCAACTTCAGCAGCGAGTAAACGCTGAACGTGCCCAGGTAGCGGCCCTGTTCGTCTACTACGGGCAGATGGCGCAGATGATGCTTGAGAATCCGGTCAGCGGCGGTCGCCACCGTGTCGGTGGGCCGCAGCGTCATCGGATGGGGGTTCATGATGATGTTTGCTTTCATGCAGCGTCCTTGGTTGTGGGAGGGGATAGCCGAGCGGTCGAGTCCTGAAAAATCAGTCCCCAGTCAACCAGCAAGTCAGGAAACAAGCCGGACGCCAGGGTTCCCGTGGTTTCGTGAATGGCGGGTTTGCCGTAATCCTCGGCGGCGCTCAAAGTGTAGACGCTGACGACGTGATCGGTGGGATGGACCAGCCAGACTTCGCACACGCCGGCGCGTTCGTAAGCGGCGAGCTTCTGAATCTGATCCTTGGCGGCGGTGCTAGGCGACAGCACCTCGATAACCCAGTCCGGCGCACCGCGACAGCCGCGCTCGTCCAGCTTGGCCGGATCGCAGATCACCGCAATGTCGGGTTGCACCACCGTCGTCACGTCGTCATCGGCTTCCTGGCCGCGCGGCAGGCGCACGTCGAAAGGCGCGACGAAGGGGCGACAGGGTTTGCCGACCAAGTGGTTAGCGATTTGCCGGAATAGTTCGCCGACCGCCGTCTGATGGGCTAACCCAGGCGCGGCCATGGCGTAAGCCTCGCCTTCGATCAATTCCCAGCGTTCGTCGTCCGGCCAGTCGCGGTAATCCGCGTAAGTAAACATCGCAGCGGGTTTGCGAAGTGGTTGTCCCATGATGAAGCCTCCGATGTGGTGGAATGAAGGAATTTAGCCGAACGTGCCGCTATTCCAACCCCAGTTTTCGGCGCTGATGCTGGTGAAGCCAAGGTAAACCCGGTCAGGCGGGATGCCCAGTTGATCTTGCAGCAGGGCGCAGATCCGTTCGGACAGCTTGCGGTTGACCGCGCCATTCAGACCGCCGATGCTGCGCAGGTCGGCGTAGGCCGCCGGGCCTTCCGCGCCGCCCATGAGCATCGCCGCCTCGCTGACGGTGACCATAACGTAGCGTTCCGGTTTACCGATGCACTCGGCGACGATTTGCGAAAGCGGCGCGAGCAGGCTATAGCGCTGCTGGTTGGTCAGACGAGCCGAGGTTTGCAGGGCGAGCAGGGGCATGGAACAACCTCCAGAATGAAGAATGGGAAACGAGAACCCGGCGGCGGGCGAACATCGGTATTCGGAAAATGGCGCGGCGGCGAAATATTCCACGTGGAATACTGATGCTGTATTCAGCAAAGCATGGGGCAGCGAAATATTCCACGTGGAATATCGGGCGCGTTGTTCCTCCTGGCGCGATTTGGACGAAACAACCCGGCGGGCTGCTGGCCAAACCTCCCGGTTCGCCGCGATGGGAAACCTATCCCGCTCCCGCCCAGGATACGGTTATCATGCGCGGCCATCCGTCGCTTTGGTCCGCCATTCATCCCAACGGATTTTAACAAATGCGAACGCTTAGCCTCATCCTGTGGGCGCCGTTCTTTGGGGCGATCCTGGTCGCCCTGTTGCCGGCGGCCCAGCCCCGTCTCATCCGCGCGGTAGCCCTGTTCCATGCCGGGCTGGCGCTGGCACTGGCCTGGAGTCTGATTGCCGCGTTCGACCGGACTACGGCGGCGATTCAGTTTGTCGAACAGATCGTGTGGAGTCCCGCGCTCGGCGTCTCCTACGCGCTGGGGGTGGATGGGCTGTCCCTGCCGATGGTGCTGCTGGCCACCCTGTTGACCCTGGTGGCGCTGCTGGCCTCCGCGTCGGTGACCACTCGCGTCAAGGGTTACTACGCCTGGATGCTGATTCTGGAATTCGCCATGCTCGGCGTGTTCATGGCCCAGGACTGGACCCTGTTCTTCATGTTCTGGGAACTGACGCTGATTCCGCTGTTTTTCCTGATTGATCTGTGGGGTGGGGAGAAGCGGCACGCCGCCAGCCTCAGTTTCGTGCTGTACACCATGGGCGGGGCCATCTTCATTCTGATCGGCCTGATCATGGCCTACCGGAGCACGCCCACGCCATCGTTCGCCATGGCCGCGATTGCGCAAGCGGCGGCCAGTATGCCCCGCGATCAGCAGGTGTTGCTGCTGCTGGCGTTTCTGATCGGGTTCGGGGTGAAGATTCCCATCTTCCCGCTGCACGGCTGGCTGCCGCTGGCCCATGTCGAAGCGCCCAGCCCGGTCAGCATCCTGCTCTCCGGCGCGCTGCTCAAGATGGGCGCTTATGGCCTGCTGCGAGTCATCGCCATGCTGCCGGAGGCGGCCCTGTTGTTGCAGCCGCTGCTGGTCGGGATCGCACTGGCCAACATCCTCTACGGCGGGCTGCTGGCCTGGCGGCAGAGTGATTTGAAGGCGATGATCGCCTATTCCTCCATCAGCCACATGGGCGTGGTGTTGCTGGGGATGTCGGCCCTGAACGAGACCGGGCTGATGGGCGCGACTCTGCAAATGACCGCCCACGGCCTGATCGCCGGGGCGCTGTTCCTGTTGATCGGCCTGCTGTACGAGCGCACTCACAGCCGCGAGGTGGCCGATTACGGCGCGCTGGCGCGGGTCACGCCCGGCTTCACCCTGCTGGTCACGCTGGCGCTGCTGGCCTCGATGGGGATGCCCGGCCTGGCCGGGTTCGTCGCCGAACTGCACGCCCTGCTCGGCGGCTTCGAGCGCTGGGGCGCGCTGATGCTGCTGGCCAGCCTCGGCGTGCTGGTGAGCGCGGCTTACGCAATCCGCACCATCGGCCAGTTGTTCGCCGGCCCCCAGCGCCCGGAACTGGCGGAACTCCATGACCTGCGGCCGCGCGAATGGGCGGCGGCGGCTCCACTCGCGGCGGGAATACTGCTCCTGGGGCTCCAGCCCGCGCTGGCTACTGGCCTGATGAACGCCACGGTCGCCCGGTTGAGCGCCATCTTCACCCGGCTGTGGTAGGAGAGCGCCATGTCCGCCATCGCCCATCAGGATTCCGCCGGCGCGTCCCCTCTCGAACCGCGCCAGATCATCGAACGGACCGTGGCCCATCTCGACCATGTGTTGCCCGGTCAGGCACCGATCCTCAATTTCGTCCATCACAACACCTTGCACGGTTATCAACATCTGCCGTTCGAGGAGGCGCTGGCGGCGGCCGAACGGCTGACCGGCATTCGCGCCTATTGGCCGGAGGAAGAATTCCGCAAACAGTACCGGGCGAGCCGGATCACCGACGCCGACCTGACGGCGGTGCTGGCCGAGCGCGCGGAAGTACGGGCCGAGGCCGTACTGGTTCGCGCAGGCAAGCGGGAAATCCGGCGCGATGAGGCGCTGCATGTCTCTCTAGTCTACGGTGTGGACGCCCTGACCCCCAGCCAGCTCGTCTGGCGGATGGAAGAACTCGACGCCACCCACCGGTTTCAGGACGATGTCCCCGCAACCGCACGCCAGCGGCTGCTGGAAGCGGCGGCGCGGGACGGGATGAAGAGCGAACGGGACGCCGTGGAGGATTTGTGGCGGGCCTGTCTGGAAAGCTTCCAGTTGCCCGCCGATGGCCTCCATCCCGAGGAACTGGTGGACCTGCAATTGAACCTGGCGAAATCCCTGCTGGCGCGGTTCAAGGCGCAGGGCGCGGGGGAGGAACAGGAGCCCGGCGTGCATCAGCACATGCGGGCGGAAGCGGGGGCGCTGGTCGAGCGGCTGTTCGCGGACGTAAGCGCGGGGAGCACGCTGCGCGGGTTGCTGCGGACGCTTACCGGCCAGGACGTGCTCGACCGGGTCCGCCCGATCCTGATCCGCCTGTGCGCCGCGCATCTCGATGAGGGGCTGGCCGCATGGCGTCTGCCCGACCGAACCGAAGGGCTGTATCCGGCCTGGCGGCGGCTGGCGGGGAGCGACCTGGCCTGGACCTTCGCCGGACTGTCCGGCTGGCGCGCAGCGCTGGCCCGCTGGCCCAATGACCCCATGGAAGCGATCAGCGCCGAATTGCGCCGGCTGGGTCTGCCCGAGTCACGTTGGGAAGGCTATCTCACCCGTCTGGCTCTGGAACTGCCCGGCTGGTCCGGGATGATGAACTGGCGGCAACAGCATCCCCATTACCCGGCCAACCGGGAAACCCCGGTCGCGCTGGCGGATTATCTGGCGGTGCGGCTGTGCCTCGACGGCCTGTGGATTGAGAGCCTGTGCCGCGAAACCTGGGGCCTGGAGGGGACGCTACCGGCATTGCGCGCCTATTTCACCGCGCGGCCAGCAGAGGCGCTGGTCCGGTACGCCCTCCACGAGGGACGCCTGCCGGAGTATCTGGCCAGCCGGGCAAGGGCGTTGACCGAGGCGGGGATGACCCCCTCACCCCCAGCCCCTCTCCCACCAGGGGAGAGGGGAGTGATGGAATTTGCCCCCACCGTTTGGGATGCCCTCGCCGACATGATCTGGACCTGGCGGCACAGTCCGGCGGCGGCGGAATCCGATGCGCCCACGGTCCACGGCAACGCCTGGCGGCTGTTCCGGCTGGCCCAGCATCTCGGCCTGGCTGGCGGCGAACTGCGGGCGCTGGCTCCGGCGGAGATCAAACGCCTGCTGGCGGCGCTGGACGAGTTGCCAGCCCACTTGCGCGGCGCGCTCTGGCTGTGCGCCTACGAGCGCCATTATCGGGAGGCGCTGCTCAACGCGCTGGCCAACAACCACGGGCGTGGCCGCTGGGCGATGCGCGCTCAGCGGCCACAGGCTCAAGTGATCTTTTGCATTGACGACCGGGAAGAAGGTTTCCGCCGCCACCTGGAAGAACTGAACCCGCGCATCGAGACGCTGGGCGCGGCGGGCTTCTTCGGCGTGGTGATGAACTGGCGGGGCTTGGATGACCGTGAAGTGACGCCGCTCTGTCCGGTGGTAGCCACGCCCGCCCACGAGGTGCGCGAAGTCGCGCGGCCCGGAACCGAAACCCAAATCGCCAAGCGCGACCGGCGGCGCACGCTGCGCGACCAGTTGCGGGCGCTGTTCCCGGAGTTGCGGCGCAACCTGCTGTCATCGTTTCCGCTGATTGATGCACTGGCCCCCGGCGCACTGCTGGCGCTGGCGAGCAAAGTGCTGGCCCCGCTCCCACAGGCGCGATTTGCGGAAGCCGTCGCCGCGTGGTGGACACCAGCGCCGGCAACGCAGGTGGCGGTCACGGCTACGGACGGCGACGCCCCGGCCACGCCGGAACATCCCCGGCTGGGCTTCACCGACGCCGAGCAGGCCGACCGAGTAGCCACCCTGCTGCGCAGCATCGGTCTAACCGCGCAATTCGCGCCGGTGGTGGTGCTGATGGGCCACGGCTCGATGAGCCAGAACAACCCGCATCTCGCCGCCTACGACTGCGGGGCGTGCAGCGGGCGTCACGGCGGCCCGAACGCCCGCGCCTTCGCCGCCATGGCCAACCGCCCGACGGTGCGGGCGTTGCTGGCCGAGCGCGGCATTCACATCCCGGCGGATAGCTGGTTCGTCGGGGCCGAACACAACACCTGCGACGAGCAGATCACCTTCTACGATCTGGACGACCTGCCCACCGAGGCGAAAAAAGCTCTGGCCACGCTGCAACGGGAACTGGATCAGGCGTGCGCGCTGTCGGCTCACGAGCGCTGCCGCCGCTTGGCTTCGGCTCCGCGCCATCCCACGCCGGCCCAGGCGCTGCGCCACATCGTCGGCCGCGCCCGCGATTTCAGCCAGGCGCGACCGGAACTCGGCCACGCCACCAACGCCGCCGCGCTGGTTGGCCGGCGTTCGATGAGCCATGGCTTGTTCCTGGATCGGCGCGCGTTCCTGATCTCCTACGACCCGACCCCGGACCCCGAAGGAACCGTGCTGGAGGGCGTGCTGCTGGCGGTCGGGCCGGTCGGCGCGGGCATCAACCTGGAATACTACTTCTCCACCGTGAACAACGACCGGCTGGGCTGCGGCACCAAGCTGCCGCACAACGTCACCGGGCTGTTCGCGGTGATGGAAGGCGCGAGCAGCGACCTGCGCACCGGCCTGCCCCGGCAGATGATCGAGATTCACGAACCGCTGCGCTTGCAGATCGTGGTCGAGGCCCGCACCGAGGTGCTGGCGGCCATCTACGGTCGGCAGCCGCCGTTGCAGGAACTGGTTGGCAACGGCTGGGTGCATCTGATCGCCAAGGACCCCGACAGCGGCGAATTCTCGATCTTCGACCCGGCGCGAGGCTTCGTCCTGTGGACCAGCCCGATTCAACCGCTATCAGTGTGCGCCCGGTCGGGTGACTGGTATCGAGGACATGCCGACCCGCTGCCGCCGGCCCGCATTGGAGGAAGCGATCATGTTTGAGTGGATCGCCGGTCTCATTCCAGCCCTGCCGCTGGCCGCCGCGCTGTGGATCGGCATGGCCATCCTGTTCGGCTGGGCCAGCGGCGAAGCGCACGAGCGGCGCACCAGCCGGATCGCGCTGGCGGCGAGCGCCGGTTCGTTCGCGGCCACGCTGGCGCTGGTCGCCGCCCGGTTCGCGGGCGAACTGCCCGAACCGTTGACGCTCGGGCGCTGGCTGACCAGCGGCGCTTACCAGGTGGACATCAATTTCGTCGCCGACCCGCTCGGTCTGACGCTGACCACTTTGACCGCCCTGTTGTGCCTGCTGGTCACCCGGTTTTCGGTGAACTACCTGCACCGGGAAGCCGGCTTTCACCGCTTCTTCATGATCCTGAGCCTGTTTACCGCCGCGATGCTGGTGTTGTTCATGAGCGGCAACGCGGTGCTGACCTTCGTCGGCTGGGAAGTTGCCGGGCTGTGTTCCTACCTGCTGATTGTGTTTTTCCAGGATCGGCCGGTGGCGGCGGAGAACGCCACTCGCGTGTTCGTCACCAACCGGATCGGCGACGCCGGTTTTCTGCTCGGCATCGCCCTGGCGTTCCACTGGCTGGGAGGCGTGGACTGGACGACGATGGCCACTGGAGCGGCGGGTTTAAGCGCGGGCCAGGTCGGAGCGTTGGCGGGCTGTTTCCTGGTGGCGGCAGTCGCCAAATCGGGGCAAATTCCGCTGGCGCCGTGGTTGGCCCGGGCCATGGAAGGGCCTACGCCATCGAGCGCGCTGTTCTACGGCGCGGTGATGGTTCATGCCGGGGTTTATCTGCTGTTGCGCCTGCAACCGGTGTTCGAGCAGTCGCCGGCGGCCATGGCGGCGCTGGCGATAATCGGATTGGCGACGGCCCTGTACGGCTTCTGGGCGGGACTGGCGCAGACCGACATCAAAAGCGCCCTGATTTTTTCCACCACCGGCCAGTTGGGGCTGATGGTTCTCGCCTGCGGCCTCGGGTTCTGGACGCTGGCGCTGGTTCACCTGTGCGGCCACGCCATCGTTCGCGGCTACCAGTTTCTCCGCGCGCCTTCGGTCCTGTACCCGCCGCCCGGAACGCGCGTGCGGCCGGTCTCAGCCTTCTTCGCCGGGCGCCGCCGGGCCTATGCGGCGGCGCTGCAACGATTCTGGCTGGAGGACGCGGCGGACTGGGCCGTGGTGCAACCGGTGCGTCGGCTGGCCCGCGCGCTGAACCGCTTTGACGCCGCTGTGGTGGATCGGGCGACCGGGCTGCCGGCCCCGGCGGTCAACGCCCTGTCGTCGCTGGCCCAGTGGGAGGAGCGCCAGGTCGGCGCCGGGCGGATTCTGGAACGCGCGCCCAACGCCGCCGACCGCGATCCGGGCATTGTGGGCTGGCTCACCGAGCGGACGGCGGCGGTCGTCAACGGCTTTGAGGAGCTACTGGTATTCCGGGCCGTCGGGCAGGGCGTCGTGACCGCCAGTCGCCGACTGGGGCGCGGACTGGATCGAGTCGAGCGCGGGCTGAGGCAATCCTGGGCCTCGATGGCGGCGATCCTGCTCGTTCTGATCGCGCTGGTGGGCCTGCGCGAAATCGTGCGCGCGAGCGAAAGCCCGGAAGCTGGGATAGCCGGTTTTCCACTGCTAAGTCTGTTGCTCCTGATGCCCTTGGTTGGGGCGCTCGCGGCCTGGCGCGTGCGGCGCATCCAAACGGCGTTGACCCTGGGCGTGGCGGTGGCGGGGGTGGAACTGCTGCTGACGATAGCGGCGCTGATCCAGTTCCACCCGCACGATCCCGCCGCGCAACTGGTCGAACGGGTCGAGCCGTTGCCCTGGCTGAGCCTCCACTTGGGCATTGACGGTCTCGGCGTGCTGTTCCTGCCGCTGACGGCATTGCTGACGCTGCTGATCCTGCTCTACGCCCAGACGATCCGGCGGGAGCGGCCCGGCGTGCTGGTGGCTGGCATATTGGCGCAGGAAGCGGCGCTGATGGGCATGTTCACCGCGCTGAATCTGATGCAGTTCTGGCTGTTTGCGCTGGCCGAGGTCATTCCGGTGGCGTTTCTGGTCTGGCGCTGGGGAACCAGCCCGGTGCGCGGGCGAGCGGCCTGGCGGCTGGTTCGCGACCTGTTGAGCGGCCTGGCGGCGCTGCTGGCCGGAATCCTGCTGCTGGGCTGGAATCACGCCGCCGCGACGGGCGGCGGCTGGTCCTTCGATCTGTCCGCCCTGCTCGCCACGCCCGCATCGCTGGGCCTCCAGTCGTTGATCTTTGTGCTGCTGTTCGGCGGGCTGGCGGTGCGGCTGGCGCTGTTCCCGTTTCACGCCTGGTTCCCGGTCGTGGCCCAGCACGGCACGGTCGCGGTGGGCCTGGCGCTACTGGCGGGCGTGAAAGTGGGGGTTTACGCGCTGTTGCGCTTCGTGTTCCCGCTGCTGCCCGCCGCGACCCAGCAGTGGGCCAGCGCGGTGATCGTGCTGGGGCTGGCCGGCATGGGGTACGGCGCGCTGCTCGCCCTGATGCAGAAGGACCTGCGCCGCCTGCTGGCCTTCGCCGTGGTCAGCCACACCGGCGCGCTCATGGTCGGGCTGTTCGCGCTCAATCTGCCCGGGATGCAAGGGGGCCTGCTGCTCAGCCTGAATCTGGGTCTGGCCACGGCCGGGCTGTTTCTGGTCGCCGGACTGCTGCAACGCCGGCTGGGCGTCACCCGGTTTTACCGCCTGGGCGGACTGTTCGACACGGTCCCTCTGATCGGGCTGACCTTCCTGGTGGTGGTGCTGGGCAGCATCGCCATGCCCGGTACGCCCGGCTTCGAGGCCGCCCATCTGGCGCTGGAAGGCGTGCTCGAAACCTACGGCTGGGGCGTCGCCACGCTGGCCGCCTCCGGCAACGTGCTGGCGGCGGGCTATCTGCTATGGTCGTATCAGCGGATTTTTCTGGCCCGCAATCCCAGGAGTTCGCCGCCGCCTCTGACCGATCTGCGCAACCGGGAACTGGTTATGGCTGCACTGCTGTGCGCGGTGATGGTCAGCGTCGGCCTTTACGCCCATCCGTGGCTGGAAACGATCAGCGGGGCGGTAGAGAACGTGGCGCGGGTATTCGAGGCGGGGAGTGGGCATTAATCATGCGCACCGCTACCTTTGATAGAAAGAGATTGCTGAAAAGGTAGAAGTGTGAAGACAAATTACGTCTTGGTTGACTACGAGA
>WBUJ01000252.1 GCA_008933795.1 Candidatus Contendibacter sp.
GGGGTGGACGTGGGGTTCGAGGCGGACGGGACCGTGACTCGCGCGGCGGTGGCGGTGCTGCGCTATCCCGACCTGGATCTGCTGGAAGCCGCCATCGCCCGCCGCCCGACCGCGTTTCCTTATATTCCCGGTCTGTTGTCGTTCCGCGAACTGCCGGCAGTACTGGCGGCTTTGGCGCAACTGCGCGAACCGCCGGATTTGCTGCTGTGCGACGGGCAGGGCATCGCCCATCCGCGCCGCTTCGGCATCGCCAGCCATCTCGGTCTGCTGGTGGATATTCCCAGTATTGGCGTGGCCAAGAGCCGCTTGTGCGGGGCGCACGAGGAACCGCCCAACCAGCGCGGCGCCTGGACGCCGCTGCGGGCGGAGGGGGAGATCATCGGCGCGGCGTTGCGCACGCGAGTCGGGGTCAAACCGCTGTATGTCTCGTCCGGCCATCGCATCGGCCTGGAAACGGCGATTGCGTATGTTATGGGGTGCTGCGCCCGCTACCGCTTGCCGGAAACCACCCGCCACGCCCACCGGCTGGCTTCCGGGCCACCGTAGGCCATCGAGTCCCTGTTGTTGGGCGACGGTCAGATGGTGGTGAGGCGGGGTTCGCCATTCAAGTAAAGCAGGCGTTCGGCTTCCGCGAAAAAATCCGGCTGCGTCAGCAGTTCGCTGCTGGGGAACTTGACGAGCAGCACGATGAACCGGTGCTGGCTCCCGACCCGTATCTCCTGGAACGTCAGGGTGTTGTTGACCCGCGCCGAGTCTGGATCGACTTTGATGTTCATGTGGTCCAGGGTGAGCGAGATCGAGTCCAGCCGCAGGTGCCGTTCTGGTTCGCTCAGGATCTCGGCGACCAGGGCGAGGTGATGATCGAGGGTCGCGGTGTCGGCGCGAAGCTGGCCCAGTTCGGTTTCGATCACTGCAAGCTGGCGTTCGATGGCCGGGGGATCGAGCACCGGCCCGGATGCCGGTTCCGTCAACAGGGATTCCAGGCCCAGCCGGGCCGATTTCAGCACCTCAACCTTGTTCTGGAGCAACTGGCGCTGCTTTTCCAGTTCCTGCTTGCGGGCGCGCAGGGAGGTCAGGCGTTGCAGCGCGATCTCGACCAGGTAGTCGAACGCCCGGTCCATCAACTCCCGGCGCGTCTCGGCTTCGTTGGCGTTGGGAAACGCCACCCGGGGTTCCTTGAACAGGACGGTGACCTGGGGCACGTCGCGCTGGATCTGATCGCCTTGCATGGCGATGCCCAGGGTGTTGCGTTCGATCCGTTCCACCCGGAGCGCGGCGTACAGTTCCGGCGGGGTCGAGCCGTTGCCGCGCTGGCGGTAATCGCGCATGGCCGGGCTGAAGCTCAGGGTTTCCAGCAACTGGTCGGGCGAGGCGAACAGGGCGCGCAGATGCGGGTCGGCGGTGAACCCGCGCCGCCCGGCCTCGATGGCGGGCGGCAGGACGGCCATCTGGGCCATCAGGTATTCGATCGCCCGTTCCACCGGCGCCCTCAGCTTGCGGCGGTAGTGACTCACCACGCGCAAGCGGGGATCGGTGCCATCCACCACTCGCTCGATCGCGGCCTGGATCATGGCCTTATCGAACTGGCTGGCTGACTCCGGCTCCGCGTTGAAGAGGGAATGCAGAAAGCGCAATACCATGGCGTCCGAACTCCGTAAGGTCGGCAGAAGCTCACCTTCGGAAGTTTAGTGCATCCGGCCAGAATCGCCGGCGCGGTCCGGGAAATCCACGCGGGCCTTCAGCCCGGGGTTCCCGGCGGTGGGGACCATTGATACAGCCAGGTTTCGCTGAGCGCGCCGTTGGCGTCGCGCAGGTAGCAGCGCAGATCCACCGGTTCGCTGCCGCGGGCGATGAGGTCGAAGTGGCAGCGCCACAGATCGGATTCCTTAAGCGGCCGGACCACTACATCGCGGATTTCCCCGCGCGAGGCAGTCACCACGGCTTGCACCTTGGCGTCCTGGGGTAACTGCGCCAGCGGCCCACCCTGGAAATCAATCACGAACTTGCGCATCGGCTCGTTCAGCTTCTGGCCGGGCATGCCGCCGGTGCCCAGCCGGGTGGCCACCACTTCGGCGACCGTGGAGCGAACCGGGGGTTGTGCGCCCCAGTACAGGCGATAATCGAACGCCAGTTCCCGGCCCGGCTCCGCCGCCTGCGCCGGGTTCCAGAACGCGACGATGTTATCGAGAGTCTCGTCGGCAGTCGGTAATTCGACCAGTTGCACCATGCCCCGGCCCCAGTTGCCCACCGGTTCCACCCACAGCGAGGGACGCTTGTGATAGAAGGACACATCGTCCTGGTAGTGGGCGAACTCGCGGTCGCGCTGCAACAGGCCGAAACCGCGCGGGTTGTCATCCAGGAAGGAGTTGACCCGTATGTAGTGCGGATTGAGGAGCGGCCGCCAGATCCATTCGCCCGTACCGGTCCACAGAACCAGACCGTCGGAATCGTGGATTTCCGGGCGATAGTCGTCGGCGATGCGCCGGTCGTTCTCGCCGCATTGGAACATCGAGGTCATCGGCGCGATGCCCAGCCGCTCGATGGGTCGACGCGGGAACAGGCGGGCCTCGACCCGCATGATCGTGGTGTCGCCGGGGGCGACGACGAAGCGGTAGGCACCGGTGATGCTGGGGCCGTCGAGCAGGGCGTGGAGGGTCAGGGCGGCAGCGGTCGGCGCGGGCCGCTCCAGCCAGAAGGCGCGAAAGGTGGGGAATTCCTCCGGGCGGTCCATGCCGGTGTCGATGGCCACGCCGCGGGCGGACAGGCCGTACTGCTTGCTGGCGCCGACCGCGCGGAAATAGCTGGCGCCGAGAAAGGAGAACATGTCGCGATCCCAGTCAGCGCGGCTGTTGATCCGGAAGCCGGCGAAGCCGAGATCGCCGACCGGTTCGGGAATCCGGTCCTTGACCCTCGGGCCGTATTTGTACAGGTCCGGGGAGAAGTGGATCGGCCGGGCGACGCCGTCGGCGACTTCGTACAAACCGACGGGGTGATGGAAATACAATCCCAGATGGAAAAACCGGGCCTGGAACGGCAGTTCGCCGCCGCCCCACAGGCTGCGTTCGGCGCGGAAGTTGTTGAGGGCCTGGTA